>NZ_JAIQDD010000100.1:0-1002 GCF_020036995.1 Corallococcus sp. AS-1-12
CCGCCCCAACCGGCAAGCAGGTGGGCCTCGAAGCCCGGCCGCACCAGCACCACGGCGGTGCCGTCCAGATGCGCCAGCGTCACCGAGGGCGCACGCCCTCCGGCGTTCCCCCAGTCGTGCACGGCGGAGAGTGCCAGCGTGTGGCGGCCCGGCTCGCGGGGCTGGCCGAAGAGGACGTGCTCCAGGTCCAGTGCGACTTCAGCCCCCATGAGGCGCGCGCCCAGCACGTCCGAGGCGAAGGCCTGCGTGTAGAGGGGACCCAGCGTGCCGGTGAGGAAGCCGCCCGCTGGGTGGTAGTCAGGGTTGCTTCGGTTGGAGTAGCGCCGCACGAGGTGCGCGGACAACAGGCTGTAGGACTCCAGCGCGCCGAACCAGACGCCCACGGGCGCGTCGTTCGAGCCCAGCTTGAGGCCTCGCACCACCTGCCCGAAGTCGGACAGGTGGTCCCAGTCCTCCCTCCTCACGAGACCCGTGCCACCCCATGCTCGCAATCTGACCGGTGCGCCGAGGTTGAGCCCGAACTCCGAACCACCCTCCAGGATGAGCGTGGGCTCCAGTTGGATGAAGCCCTCGGCCTCGCCGCCGCCTGAGCGCGGAAGGTACGCGAGCGGTGCCACCTCCAGCCGTGCCAATGCAGACCCGGAGCGCGAGGATTCCTGGGGGGCTGAAGTCCCCGAGTCAGGCGCATCCGTAGCCGCTCCTCGCATGGGAAGCAGACCCAGCCACAGCACCGCCCACCAGCGGTTGCCCATTGCTCGCCCCTCGTGACTGCACTCCGGTGCGGTGTGCGGAACCCCGTGATAGCCGCCGAGTCCGACACGTCCGCCGTAAGCGCTCGCCGTGCCCGGTCGTGACGGGCGCCCGTGAAGTCGCGAAACCTCCAGGCCACTGTGCGGCGGGGCCTCCCCGGCGGCGGCGCTTCGCACGAACTTGTCCGACAGGAGGTCTGCGCGGAATAGCGAGGCCAGTTGGCCGGCTGCCAAGCGACAAGGGGGACAGGAG
>NZ_JAIQDD010000101.1:0-989 GCF_020036995.1 Corallococcus sp. AS-1-12
GCCTACGTCATCTACACCTCCGGCTCCACCGGCAAGCCCAAGGGCACCCTCCTGCACCACCGGGGCCTGTGCAACACCGCCCAGGCCGCCGTCCTGCGCCACGGCTTCGGCCCCTCCTCGCGCGTCCTCCAGTTCGCCTCCCCCTCCTTCGACGCCTCCGTCTGCGAAGTCTTCTCCTGCCTCCTCGCGGGCGCCTGCCTCGTCCTCTCCCCGGCCCAGGCCCTGCTGCCGGGCGCTCCCCTCCAGTCCTTCCTTTCCGCCCACTCCATCTCCGCCGTCACCCTCACCCCTTCCGTCCTCGCCCTCCTCCAGCCCGAGGCCCTTCCCTCCCTTCGCACCGTCATCTCCGCCGGCGAGGCCTGCCCTCCCGAGCTCGCCCGCCGTTGGGCTCCCGGACGCGACCTCCTCAACGCCTACGGCCCCACCGAGGCCTCCGTCTGCGCCTCCATCAACCTCCACCTCGGCCCGGACTGCCTCCACATCGGCTCCCCCTGGCCCAACACCTCCCTCTTCGTCCTCGACTCCTCCTTGCGCCCCCTCCCCTTGGGCGCTCCCGGTGAGCTCTTCATCTCCGGTGTCGGCCTGGCTCGCGGCTACCTCGCCCAGCCCTCCCTCACCGCCGAGCGCTTCCTGCCCAACCCCTTCTCCTCCTCTCCCGGCGCTCGCCTCTACCGCACCGGTGACAGGGTCCGCTGGCTCCCCGACGGCCACCTCCAGTTCCTCGGACGCCTCGATGACCAGGTGAAGCTGCGCGGCATCCGCATCGAGCTGGGCGAAGTCGAAGCCGCCCTCCGCCTCCACCCCTTCGTCTCCGACGCCGCCCTGCTGCTTCGCGAGGACTCCCCCGGCGACAAGCGCCTCACCGCCTACTTCACCGCCTCCCAGCCGCCCTCCGCCTCCGAGCTGCGCTCCTTCCTCGAGCAGCGCCTCCCCTCCTTCATGGTCCCCTCCGCCTTCGTCCTCCTGGACGCGCTGCCCCTCACGGCCGC
>NZ_JAIQDD010000102.1:0-974 GCF_020036995.1 Corallococcus sp. AS-1-12
TTGTCGGGCGCGCCGAGCCTGGGCGAGGTGCTGCGGAGGACGAAGGAAGTGGTGCTGGAGGGATTCGAGCACCGGGCGCTGCCCTTCGAGCACCTGCTGAACGCGCTGAAGCGGCAGCGGGACAGCAGCCAGATTCCCTTCGTGCCCATCGTCGTGAGGCACCAGAACTTCCCGATGGCGCAGGTGGAGAGCTGGGGCGACGGAGTGGTGCTGAAGAAGTTCGAACTCGCGGGAGAGCGGACGACAGCGAGCGAGCAGGACTGGCAGTTCTACGGAGACGGCTCCTCGCTGGAGCTGGTGGTGGAGTACGCGGCGGACCTCTTCAGCGAGAAGACGGTGAGGAGGATGGTGGAGCACCACCAGCGGGTGCTGGAAGCGTTGGTGGAGGGGCAGCCCGAGGTGCGGTTGCTGACGGAGGAAGAGGAAGGGCTCTACGAGAAGCTGAATGACACGTCGTTGCCGCTGGATGAGACGTGGAGCCTGGCGGAGACATTCGAGCGTCAGGTGCGAGCGACGCCGGACGCGGTGGCATGCATCGGCGTGGACGCGGGTGGCGGGCACCGGCAACTGACGTACCGGCAACTGAATGCGCGAGCCAACCAGGTGGCCCGGCGGCTGCGGGCACAGGGAGTGGGAGCGGAGACGCGCGTTGCCGTCTTGAGTGAGCGCTCGCCGGAGTTGCTGGTGGCGATGCTGGCCATCTTCAAGGCGGGCGGCTGCTACGTGCCGGTGGACCCCGCGTACCCCCGCAACTACATCGAGCAGATCCTGGCGGATGCGACGCCGCAGGTGGTGCTGGGCCGCAAGGGCCACGCGGAAGGCATACGCGTGGACGTGTGGCTGGACGAGCCGTTGGAGGAGGCCGACTGGGAGGAGGCCGCGCGGCCCGCGAGCCGGCAGTTGGCGTGCCTGATGTACACGTCGGGGTCCACGGGCAAGCCGAAGGGAGTGATGGTGCCGTTCAGCCAGTTGCA
>NZ_JAIQDD010000103.1:0-956 GCF_020036995.1 Corallococcus sp. AS-1-12
GCGCGTGTGGACATCGACTCCTTCGCGGGGCCCCACTGCCCCGGCCCCTGGGAAGGTGCTCCTCCCTTCGAGGCCGTGTTCGCCCGCTGGAGGAGGATGGCCGCCCCAGGGCCGCCGCTGAGTGCCGCCGCCGCGCGCCCTGCTGGCACCGCGACGCGCTCCAACGCCAGCGCGCCCTCCGCCGACAGCGAGAGCACCGGCACCGAGACTTCCGCGCCCAGCGCCATCCCCTTCAGCGTCCGCGTCGTGGCAGACGCCGCGCCTCCGGTCATCAGCAGGCCCGTCGTCAGCCGCGACACCTCGCGGATCTGCTCGCCCCGGGTCATGGACTGGAAGCGCTCCCAGTACATGGGCGAGGACGCGATGAGCGCCGCCACGCTCGCTGGCAGGTTGCTCAGCGCAGCGATGCTGTCCACGGGACGCGTGAGCAGTTGTCCCAGCGCGTGGTACAGCTCCACGAACGCATCTTCCGCTCCATCCAGGGTGCGGCTGATGACGTCCGCGTCGTCGTACACCTCGGCCATGGGCCGCCAATCCGAGGCCTGGAGCTGCGCGTCCACGGAGCGGAAGACGCCTCCCTTGCCGCTGTAGAAGCGACCCAGCTCGAAGCCATGCGCACGGAAGGCACCGTCCTTCCACTCGACTGGCGCCACCTTCTGTTGCGTGCGCCCGGTGAGGGCCCATGCCAGAGAGCCGTCCGGCCGCAACACCGCGATCTGCTCCCGGGAGAAGCGCTCCACCCGCCGCAGCAGCTCCTGTCGCGTGACTTCGCCTCCCGCCATCACCTCGCGCAGGATGAAGCCCGCGGCCATCCGCGGCGGGAAGGTGCTCAACGTGACGGGCTTGCCCAACAACACATCCATCAGACGCGCGGCTTGCGCGGGCGTCAGCACGCCTCCTACGGGGCGTTCGTCCCACGCATCCAGCCCCGCGTCCGTCAGCAGCTTCTCCCAGGC
>NZ_JAIQDD010000104.1:0-887 GCF_020036995.1 Corallococcus sp. AS-1-12
TTCGGCCGACTCACACTGTCGATGGCGAAATGCAGAGGAGTCGCGCAGTGCCGGACTGCGTTGGTGGACGTCCTGACGGCCATCGCGAAAGACCTGACGACCGCGGGCACCCGCATGCGAAAGCTCATCACCAGGGATCCCAATGCCTGACGTGATGCAACGACAGTTCTTCGAACTGGACATTGACGTGTATGTGCCGGGGCGGTGGTACTTCAAGACCCCGACCCAACTCGACGGTCAGCCATTGGATGACCCCTGGGTGTTCACGCTCGGGGGGCCTATTGCAGACCCAGGACCGCTGCTGATTCCGCTCTCCCGTCCTGGGAAGCCCCTGGACTTCACCTCCGCCGGGGTGGGGTTCACACCCATCCTCAGCGCCAGGACGGCCGAGGTGTTTCGCGCGCTGGCCCCCAACGACGTGCAGCTCTTCCCGGTGCAGGTCGAGGGACAGGCCGAGCCTTATTTCCTCCTCGTCGCGGCACGCATGGTCCGCTGCGTTGATGAAGTGGCGAGTGAAGAGGTCCAGCTCTGGAGGCCTGAGGACGGTCAGCCTGCGAAGGTAGGGCAGTACCGCTACATCGCTGGACTGCGTATCGACAAAGCAAGAGTGGCTGACGAGCGTGTGTTCCGCGTGTGGGGACTTCGGACCGCGCTCATCGTCGATGGAGAACTGAAGGCCGCCCTGGAACAGACCGGCATCGTGGGAGGACAGTTCGTCGAGGTGTAGAACCTGGGCCCATGGAACTTCGTCCCACGGTCCTCCTGGGCTCGGTTTAAACGGCGCATGGATGGTGTGAGGCGGCCAGACGTGGGAGGTGCTGGAGCCGGAGCGGGTGGTCTCGTCGGATCCGTGAGCCGTGGAGGGCGCATGAAGCTCTGGGCAATGG
>NZ_JAIQDD010000105.1:0-878 GCF_020036995.1 Corallococcus sp. AS-1-12
CCGAAGGACCAGCCGTCCGTGATGATGTGGTGGATGTTGCTGACGAGCAGGTGCTCGTCCTCCGCCACCCGCAGCACTTCCGCCGTCAGCAGCCTCCCCGCGCTCAAGTCAAACACGTGCCGGGACAGCGCGTTGACGGTGGCCGTCACCTCCGACTCGCGCACCTCCCGCAGCGGGAGTTCCACCTCCCAAGGCTCACCGACGACCTGCACGGCCTCCCCGGCGCTCTCCGTCCCCCGGAACCACGTGCGCAGCGTCTCGTGCCGGGCGATGAGTTCGTTGAACGCCGTCCGTAGCGCCTCCAGCGAGAAGCCCTTGCCGGAGAGGCGCAGCGTCCAGGTGATGTTGTAGCTGGTCCGCTGGTCCTCCATGTGCTCGTGCACGAACCACACGCGTTCCTGCACAAAGGACAGCGGGAGACGGCTCGTCCTCTCCACCCGCTCGATGACTGGCACTCGGCTTCGGTGCCCCTGCTGTCGTAGAGCTTCAATCCGGAGCGCCATTGCCTCCAGCACCGGCGATTCGAAGATCAGGGTGAGCGGGACCTCGATCTCCAGGTGCTTCCGGATCGCCGACACCAACTGCATGCCTGCCAGCGAGTGCCCGCCGAGGTTGAAGAAGTTGTCGTGGATGCCGACGTGCTCGAGGCCGAGGACATCGCCGAAGAGTGCCGCCAGCTTGTGCTCGAGCGCGCTGCGCGGCGCGACGTGCTCTTCCCGGCTGCTCGTCAGGTCCGGTGCGGGCAGGGACAACCGGTCCAGCTTCCCGTTGGGCAGCCGTGGCAGCGCCTCCAGCACCGTATACAGCGTCGGCACCATGTACGTTGGCAGCAGCTCCGTCAGGTACTCGCGCACCTGCTTCGGCTCCACCGTCATTCC
>NZ_JAIQDD010000106.1:0-870 GCF_020036995.1 Corallococcus sp. AS-1-12
CCGCCCCAACCGGCAAGCAGGTGGGCCTCGAAGCCCGGCCGCACCAGCACCACGGCGGTGCCGTCCAGATGCGCCAGTGTCACCGAGGGCGCGCGCCCTCCGGCGTTCCCCCAGTCATGCACGGCGGAGAGTGCCAGCGTGTAGCGGCCCGGCTCGCGGGGTTGGCCGAAGAGGACGTGCTCCAGGTCCAGCGCGACTTCCGCTCCCATCAATCGTGCGCCCAGCACGTCCGAAGCGAAGGCCTGCGTGTAGAGGGGACCCAGCGTGCCGGTGAGGAAGCCGCCCGCCGGGTGGTAGTCAGGGTTGCTTCGGTTGGAGTAGCGCTGCACGAGGTGCGCGGACAACAGGCTGTAGGACTCCAGCGCTCCGAACCAGACGCCCACGGGCGCGTCGCTCGAGCCCAGCTTGAGGCCGCGCACGAGCTGTCCCCAATCAGAGAGGCTGTCCCAGTCCTTCCTCCTCACGAGGCTCGTGCCTTCGGCGGTCTTATGCCGGAGCAGGAACGCAGCAGCAGTGACCCGGACATCCATACGGGCGTGAGAAAAAAGCGCAGCCAGTGCATCACGGCCAGCATCCCCCCGCTCACGCAGCGCCATGAACGCGGCAAGTGCCTTTTCTGCGTGCTTGTTGCCCGCTCTTGCGTCCCCCCGGAGGATGCAGTCCGTCTGCGCTGCGGTGTTTTGGGCAAACTTCTCGACCAGACTTTCGAGGCCCGTCACCTGACTCCTCTCAGGACGCCGCAGACCGCATGAGCCCTGCCTGGGCCAGCAGTTCGCGCACCCGCCGCGCCAGTGCGATGTGCTCAGAGTTCGCTACGGTGAAGCGCTCGGGGGTCAGGATGATCAACGTGCCCTTGTCCTCGACAGGCTC
>NZ_JAIQDD010000107.1:0-841 GCF_020036995.1 Corallococcus sp. AS-1-12
CTGGGGGCTTCTTCTTGCGATGTCACCCCACCTCTATGCGGCTCGTAGGACTGCTTATTCCGCGCAGACCTCCTGTCAGACAGGTTTCCCGAGCCCGCATCCGTCACAGCCTCGTCGGCGCACCCCAGGTCGAGTTCGCATGGGGCGAACATCAAGGTGGGAGGTGACGGCGGCGCCCTGTGGTCAGGCTTCACGGCAAGAGCCGCCTGATGGCGGCCTGTAGCCACAAGCACTCCAGTGTCCTCGACGTCTTCTACAAGGGGGACAGGGGCGCCCTCGCAGGGACGCGGGATCTCCAGTGAGTCGTCCCGCAGGACAATCGGTGAGAGATGGCAGGGGCCAGGTCTTTCGACGCAAGGCAGAGCCTCCAGTACCTCATCCTGCTCGGCGGCTGCTTCGCCGCAGCCAACGCCATGCTCCTCCACGCAGGGATGCGCTGCGGGGGCCTTGACCTGCACGGTGGCGCCGAGAGGCCATTCCTGGGGGCACGAGGCCTCGGGGGACGCAGGCTTCTGCGGACCAGGAGCGAAGGCATCCAGCACAAGCTCATCGCAAGTCTTCATCAGCGCTGGCAGTTCGTGCTGAAGCGCCCGCACGTCGCGCTCGTGCAGGATTGCCATCGCGCGGGAGGCCCACGCGCGCAGCGCGGCTCCGCCCAACAGCGGCAGCAGTGGGGCGGAGCCTCCCATGAAGGCCCGTTGCAGGGACTGGACGAGGAGCACATGCCCGGGTCGCTCCGCCACCCGCGCCGCCTCCCGAAGCAACTCGAACTCCGCCTGGGCGCAGGTTGCCCCCGACTCCCAGCGCGCCGCGTCCTGGAGCCGGAAGCACGCGCTCCCCA
>NZ_JAIQDD010000108.1:0-774 GCF_020036995.1 Corallococcus sp. AS-1-12
GCCTGCGCCAGGTGGCCCTTGTCATTGCCCGAGGCCGACAGCAGCACTCCCACCACCAGCCGCTGCCGCGCTCCACTGGAAACCACCGTCACCCGGTGGCCCGGGTGCACCCCGTTGCCGGGGAACTGCATCAAGCCCGCGCAGGGGTTGCTGAGCACCACGGTGGCGGCGCCCCGTTGCTGGCACAAAATGACGGCCTGCTGGTGGCGCTGCACCTGGTCCTCATGGTGCTTTTGCGCTGACTCCGACAGCGCACGGACGTCCACCTGGGCCAAGGCCTCGAGGCGCTTGTGCGAGTGCTTGCGCACGCGCACCTGGCGGCCGCTGGCGTGGGCCCGCAGACGCACGCTGTCGACGGCCAGGGCCTGCTCCTCGATGAGGCCTGCCTGGTAGGCCCACCGGACGGTTTCTTCCAGCGCCTCCAGCAGGAAGGCGCCCTGGCTGGCTCGAAACCGGTTGAGCACCGAGCGGCTGATGGCATGGCCCGCACTCAAGAGTCGCAGCGCCATGTCCGTCTGGAGGGCATGGGCCAATTGCGTGCCCTGGTGGATGCCAATGAGGCTGGCGTACACCCAGAGCGCCAGCAGCTCGCGCGGCGCGTAGCCCTTCTGGCCCAACGCCGAGAAGCCCGCCTCCACCCGCCTCAGGTCGAAGCGCTTCACCAGCGTGCGCACCTTCCTGGCCAGGTGCTCCGGGGGCACCAGTCGTTCCGCGGTGGCAAGCACCTCGCGCTCCACTGCCTTGAAGCGTGGCGTCGGGTCCCTCGCGACGCGG
>NZ_JAIQDD010000109.1:0-763 GCF_020036995.1 Corallococcus sp. AS-1-12
GTCAGGACGTCCACCAACGCAGTCCGGCACTGCGCGACTCCTCTGCATTTCGCCATCGACAGTGTGAGTCGGCCGAACACTTCTTGATGGTACTCCGCAGGATGAGGTCCTCGGTGCCCGTTGATCCGGACCAGGTTCGCCGCGTCATCGAGGCTCATTCCCGCCTGCTCGAAGAACGGTTCAAAGAGAGGTGTCCAAGGGCCGCCTGACTGCTCCGACACCTCATTCTTGTCCGTGCAGATGTGATGAACCTCTCCCTCCGGGTCACCCTGAATCCCGCCGCCCCCGGGCCCCATGGCGACGGCCGCCACGGCCGTGGGCGCCAACGTGACGTTGAGCACTCCCGCTGACGACACGGAGATGGACCGCACCTCACCGGCCAGCGCCCGCGACAGTTGGAACCCACCCTCCACCTCCGCCCTCAGCGCCGCCTGCGGGAAGCCCGGCATCCGAGGCCCCTGCGCCGCCATCGCGTTCCTGCCACCCAGCGCCGTCATCGCGACGATGACCAACACCCGCGCCCCGTTGTCCCCCAGGACGCGTCCGAAGCGATGTCCCGCCTCCTTCAGCGAAGCCTCGTCCCGGGCGTCCCGCGACTCATCCATGAGCCGCAAGAAGGCCTGTCCCAGATTCCACACGGGCCCCGTGCCCAGGTACGCGATGAGCGAAGCCGTCAGAGCCACCGCGACCAGCTTGGACACGGGCTCGGGTGCGACCAGCATCACCATCGCGGTGCCAATCATCGCCGTGACCAGGGTCCGCA
>NZ_JAIQDD010000010.1:0-293342 GCF_020036995.1 Corallococcus sp. AS-1-12
GTCATGCCGGGCGACAACATCGCCATCGAGGTGGAGCTCATCACCCCGGTCGCGATGGAGAAGGAGCTCCGGTTCGCCGTCCGCGAGGGTGGCCGTACGGTGGGCGCCGGCGTCGTTGCGGAGATCATCGCCTAGTCGGCTTCCCGCCGACCGGCTTTCACGGGCACTGAGTTGCGGAGGGGAGGGCTGCTTTTGTAGCCTTCCCTTCTCGCATCTGGTGAAATGAACCATGCCTAAGGGTAACCGTTCCATCATCTCGCTCGAGTGCACCACGTGCAAAGAGCGGAACTACACGACCACGAAGAACAAGCGGAAGAGCCAGGACAAGCTTGAGCTGAGCAAGTTCTGCCCTCGCTGCCGCAAGCACACGGACCACAAGGAAGGCAAGGTCTAGGTCGTCGGTTTCATGAAGGTTTAGGCCAGTAGCTCCAACGGTAGAGCAGCGGTCTCCAAATCCGCGTGTTGGGGGTTCGAATCCCTCCTGGCCTGCCAGCTTCAGTACAGGGACCCCCGGTACCGAGCGGTGCCGGGGGTCCCTGCCTTTTCGCAGTCCCGCTTCCGCAGTCCCTCGTGAGGCACCATGGCGACGGCATCTGAGGCCAGCCAGCAGGCTAACCGCTCGGGCATCGACCCCAAGCGGCTCGTGGTCATCTTCTATCTCGTCTCCGGCATCGTCCTGGCCCTCTTCCTGGAGCACGTCTTCGGGTTGCTCTGGAGCCGGTTCGGCTGGAGCGACGCGGAGCTCTTCGAGGGCCTCGGCTGGCGCGTGTCGACCCTGGTGGGCTACGCGGCCGGCCTGGCCGTGGTGCTGGCGGCCTACTTCCACCCTCGCACGCACGCCCTCTCCATTGACGTGGCGTCCGAGCTGATGAAGGTCACCTGGCCTACCTGGTCGGAGACCCGCGCATCGACCATGGCCGTGGTCGTCGCCTCGCTGGTGGCGGCCGTTCTTCTCTTTTGCATCGACACCGTCGCCTACAACTTGATGGTGGAGTGGCTGCCTGCGCTGTGGGGGAAGCTGTAATGGCGAAGAAATGGTTCACGGTCCAGACCTACTCGAACTACGAGAACCAGGCGAAGAAGAACCTGGAAGAGCAGGTGCGTCTCAAGGGCCTGCAGGACCAGGATCTGATTGGTGAGATCCTCATCCCCATGGAGCAGGTCGTGGAGATGGTGAACGGCGAGAAGAAGACCACCCGCCGCAAGCTGTTTCCGGGCTACATCTTCGTCCAGATGGAGCTCAGCGACACCACCGTCCACCTGGTGAAGAACACCTCCAAGGTGACGGGGTTCCCGGGCGTCGGCCAGAACGAGCAGCCCCGGCCCATGTCGGACCGCGAGGTCGAGCGCCTCACCGCACAGGTCACCGAGGGCGCCCACAAGGCCAAGCCCAAGGTCCAGTTCGAGACCAGCGACACGGTGCGCGTCATCGACGGCCCGTTCGCCAACTTCAATGGCACCGTGGAAGAGGTCAACCCGGAGAAGGGCCGCGTGCGCGTGCTCGTCAGCATCTTCGGCCGTGCGACCCCCGTGGAGCTCGACTTCATGCAGGTGGAGAAGACCACAGGCTAGTTTCACAAGTCTTCCGCGCCCGGGTGACGGGCGCGGATCAACGGGTGGGAGGGTCGCCCCGTCTGGCGGCCCGTCGGAACCACCCTCTCGAAAGGCAGCAGTCCGCCGATGAAGAAGGTCACAGGTCAGGTCAAGTTGCAGATCCCCGCCGGCAAGGCGAACCCCGCCCCGCCGATTGGTCCCGCGCTCGGTCAGCAGGGCGTGAACATCATGGAGTTCTGCAAGCAGTTCAACGCCAAGACGCAGGCGGAGGCCAAGGAGGGTCTGATCATCCCGGTGATCATCACCGTGTATCAGGACCGCTCCTTCACCTTCATCCTGAAGACCCCTCCCGCCGCCATCCTCATCAAGAAGGCCGCGGGTCTCCACACGGAGAAGAAGAAGGGTTCGGGCGCGAAGAAGCCGGGCAAGGAGAAGGTGGGGCAGATCACTCGCAAGCAGCTCGAGGAGATCGCCAACAAGAAGATCCAGGACACCACCGCCGCGTCCATCGAAGCCTGCATGAACACCATTGCTGGCACCGCGCGCTCCATGGGCATCGACGTCGTCGGCTAGCCCGCCCTCTCTCTCAAGGATTCCTGCAATGGCTAACTCCGGAAAGAAGTTCCGCGCGTCCAACGAGCTGGTGGACCGCAACAAGCGCTACCCCGTCGCCGAGGGTTTCGCGCTGCTGAAGAAGACGGTCGAGGCCCGCGCGACGAAGTACGACCAGACGGTCGACGTCGCCATCAACCTGGGCGTGGACCCGAAGCACGCGGACCAGATGGTCCGCGGCGCCGTGGTGCTCCCGCACGGCACCGGCGCCACCGTGCGCGTGGCCGTGTTCGCCAAGGGTGAGCGCGCCACCGAGGCCGCCAACGCCGGCGCGGACATCGTCGGCGCCGAGGACCTCCAGAAGCGCATCGAGGAGGGCTTCCTCGACTTCGACACCGTCATCGCGACGCCGGACATGATGGGCATCGTCGGCCGCCTCGGTAAGGTGCTCGGTCCCCGCGGCCTCATGCCGAACCCGAAGGTCGGCACCGTGACCATGGACGTCGCCAAGGCCATCCGCGACTCCAAGGGCGGTAAGGTGGACTTCCGCGCGGAGAAGGCGGGCATCGTCCACGCCAAGATGGGCAAGGCCTCCTTCGCCTCGGACAAGCTCGAGGCGAACTTCAACGCGCTGGTGGACCTGGTGATGAAGCTCAAGCCGGCCACCGCCAAGGGCGTGTACCTGAAGGGCATCGCCATCTCGACGACCATGGGGCCGGGCATCAAGCTCGACACCCAGGAAATCCTGGCGCGTCACCGCTAATCGCGGGTGTCAGGACGGGCAGGGAAGGGTGCGCTCCCTCACAGGGAGCGCCAGTCCTGTCGCCCGGAGAACGTCATCCAGATAGAAAGTGCTGGATCTTTGCGAAAGCCGGGGGTATAGGCCCCCGGCTTTTGCAATTGGAGCGCCATGTCGAGAGACGCGGCGTTCCGACCTGGTTCATGACAGCAGGGACCTGGATTGGGGAAGGCGCGTCCGTTGGGAACCGGGCAACCGGTCGGGCCGTCCATCCACTCCTGGTTCAAACGGCCGCAAGGCCAGCCCTGCCGAGACTGGAGGTGCGGTGTGGTGCCTCTCGGAGGCTCCTCTCTCGCTCTGCCACTTTGGCCCAGGCATCACGCCCGACCGTCAAGTCGGGCCATGAAGGAGGTGAGTCAAGGTGCTGAAGAGCGAGAAGGAAGAGATGATCAAGGAGCTTCACGAGAAGTTTTCGCGGACCAAGACCGCGGTGCTCGTGGAGTCCTCCAAGGTGAACGTCGAGACCGTCACCAAGCTGCGTCGCAAGTTCCGCGAGGGCAAGGTCGAGTACAAGGTCATCAAGAACACGCTGGCGCGCCGTGCCGCTCAGGGTACGACCGTCTCCGCGATTTCTGATGACTTCACCGGTCCCGTGGCGCTGTGCATCAGCTACGACGACGAGGTGGCTCCTGCGAAGATCCTGATGGATTTCATCAAGGACATGGAGACCATCAAGGTCCGTAGCGCCGTCGTCGCCGGTAACAAGGTCGACGCCAACGGCGTGAAGGCGCTGGCGAAGCTGCCGGGCCTCAATGAGCTGCGCGGGATGTTGCTCGGCATGCTCAACCAGCCTGCAGGCAAGCTGGTCCGGACCATCGCGGCCCCCGGGTCGCAGCTCGCGCGCGTCATCCAGGCGCACGCGGACAAGGCGCAGGGGCAGTAATCGTCCCGAGAAGTTTTTCTACCGCAACCTCTTCGGCCGAGCCGCCCAAATGGGTCGCCGGCCGTTAGTCAACCAGAAGGAACAGTTCCATGGCCGATTTGAACGCGATTGCTGAAGAACTCTCGAAGCTCACCGTCCTCGAGGCGGGCGAGCTCGTGAAGCTGCTGGAGAACAAGTGGGGCGTTTCCGCCGCCGCGGTGGCCGTTGCCGCCGCCGGCCCCGCCGCCGCCGCCGCTCCTGTCGAGGAGAAGACGGAGTTCAACGTGGTGCTGGCGAACGCCGGCGCCAACAAGATCAACGTCATCAAGGAGATCCGCGCCATCACCGGCCTGGGCCTGAAGGAGGCCAAGGACCTGGTCGAGGGCGCGCCCAAGACGGTCAAGGAAGGCGTCAACAAGGACGACGCCAAGAAGATCAAGGACCAGCTCACCGCGGCTGGCGCCACCGTCGAGATCAAGTAATTCTGTACAGGGGCTGCCCTGTTCTTCCGGGAAATCCCGGGTAGCCGCCTGATCGGATGAGCAGGCCGGCGCTCCCTTTGCTGGGGCGCCGGCTTTGCCCATTTGACATTTGCCAAATTTCCCGGCGCCGCCGCGCGTTACTGAAGTTTGCCCCGCCCGAGCAGCCGTCCCCGGAGACCGAATGCCGACGCAGATCCAGAACAATTTCCGCGTGCGGAAGACCTTCGCGAAAATCGCGAAGATCATCGACATTCCCAATCTCATCAACATCCAGAAGCAGTCCTACGAGAAGTTCCTCCAGGCCGACATCGCCCCGGAGAAGCGTGAGGACCTTGGCCTTCAGGGTGTCTTCAAGTCCGTCTTCCCGATCCGGGACTTCAACGAGACCTCCTCGCTGGAGTTTGTGAGCTATCACCTGGAGAAGCCGAAGTACGACGTCGATGAGTGCCACCAGCGTGGAATGACCTACTCGGCGCCTATCAAGGTCGTCGTGCGCTTGGTCGTCTGGGACAAGGACGAGGAGACCGGCGCCCAGTCCATCCGCGACGTGAAGGAGCAGGAGGTCTACTTCGGCGAAATCCCGCTGATGACCCAGAACGGCACGTTCATCATCAACGGCACCGAGCGCGTCGTGGTGAGCCAGTTGCACCGCAGCCCGGGTGCGTTCTTCGACCACGACAAGGGCAAGAGCCACTCGTCGGGCAAGCTGCTCTACAACGCCCGCATCATCCCGTACCGCGGCTCGTGGATCGACTTCGAGTTCGACCACAAGGACCTGCTGTACGTGCGCATCGACCGGCGCCGCAAGCTGCCGGCCACCGTGCTCATCCGCGCCCTGGGCGCCGTCGGCGACACGGCGAAGAAGAACCCGCTCGACTTCAAGGGTTCCACCGAGGAAATCCTCAACTACTACTACGCCACCGAGACCATCTACCTGCAGAGCGCCGCGGACTTCGAGAAGTCCGTCGAGCTGGAGCTCCTGCCGGGTCAGCGCGCCACGCGCGACATCAAGACCAAGTCCGGTGAGCTGATCGTCAAGAAGAACCGCAAGTTCACCCGCGCCGCCATCAAGAAGCTCGAAGCGGCGAAGATGACCAAGCTGCCCATCGACGCGGACGAGCTCTTCACCAAGGTGTCCGCCTACGACGTGGTGGACGAGAACACCGGTGAGGTCATCCTCGAGTGCAACGAGGAGGTCTCCCAGGAGAAGGTGGACGAGCTCCTCAAGCGCGACATCAAGGAGTTCAAGGTCCTCTTCATCGACAACCTCAACGTGGGTCCGTACCTGCGTGAGACGTTGATGCTGGACAAGATCGAGTCGCCCGAGCAGGCCATCATGGAGATCTACCGGCGCCTGCGCCCGGGCGATCCCCCGACGCCGGAGACGGCGACGAACCTGTTCAGCAACCTGTTCTTCAACCCGGAGCGCTACGACCTGTCCAAGGTCGGCCGCCTCAAGCTGAACTTCAAGTTCAGCCTCGAGGAGCCCCTCGACGGTCAGATCCTGACCAAGCGCGACATCCTGGAGGTCATCCGCTACCTGATCGACCTGAAGAACGGCAAGGGCACGATCGACGACATCGACCACCTGGGCAACCGCCGCGTCCGCGCGGTGGGCGAGCTGCTGGAGAACCAGTACCGCATCGGCCTCGTCCGCATGGAGCGCGCGATCAAGGAGCGCATGAGCCTCCAGGAGATCGAGACGCTCATGCCGCACGACCTGATCAACGCCAAGCCGGTGACGGCGGTGATCAAGGAGTTCTTCGGGTCCAGCCAGTTGTCGCAGTTCATGGACCAGACGAACCCGCTCTCGGAGGTCACGCACAAGCGCCGTCTGTCCGCGCTCGGGCCTGGTGGCCTCACGCGTGAGCGCGCGGGCTTCGAAGTCCGCGACGTGCACCCGACGCACTACGGCCGCATCTGCCCCATCGAGACGCCGGAAGGCCCGAACATCGGCCTCATCGCGTCGCTGTCGACCTACGCGCGCGTCAACGAGTTCGGCTTCGTGGAGACGCCGTACCGCAAGGTGGACGCGGGCAGCGTCACGGGGGACGTGGCCTTCTACTCGGCGCTCGAGGAGGAGAAGCACACCATCGCCCAGGCGAACGCGGAGACGGACAAGAAGGGCAAGTTCGTCAACGCGCTGGTGCAGAGCCGCCGCAGCGGCGAGTTCGTCCAGGTCAAGGCCGAGGACGTGGACCTGATGGACGTGTCCCCGAACCAGTTGGTGTCGGTGGCCGCCTCCCTCATCCCGTTCCTGGAGAACGACGACGCGAACCGCGCGCTCATGGGCTCCAACATGCAGCGCCAGGCCGTGCCGCTCCTGCGCACCGCGGCCCCGCTCGTGGGCACGGGCATCGAGGCCATCGTCGCGCGCGACTCGGGCGTGACGTGCGTGGCCCGCCGTGACGGCATCGTGGAGTCCGTGGACGCCAGCCGCATCGTGGTGAAGGCGGACGCCAACGCGGCCCTGAGCGACGTGTCGAGCGAGGTCGACATCTACAACCTGCTCAAGTACCAGCGCTCCAACCAGAACACGTGCCTCAACCAGAAGCCCATCATCCGCAAGGGTGACCGGGTGAAGAAGGGCGACGTGATCGCGGACGGTCCGGCCACCGAGACCGGTGAGCTGGCGCTGGGGCAGAACGTGGTCGTCGCGTTCATGCCGTGGCAGGGCTACAACTTCGAAGACTCCATCCTGCTCAGCGAGCGCATCCTCAAGGAGGACGTCTTCACGTCCATCCACATCGAGGAGTTCGAGTGCATCGCGCGCGACACCAAGCTGGGCAAGGAGGAGATCACCCGCGACATCCCGAACGTGGGTGAGGAAGCCCTCAAGGACCTGGACGAGAGCGGCATCATCCGCATCGGCGCCGAGGTGAAGCCCGGCGACGTGCTGGTGGGCAAGATCACCCCGAAGGGCGAGACCCAGCTCTCCCCTGAGGAAAAGCTGCTGCGCGCCATCTTCGGTGAGAAGGCCGGCGACGTGCGCGACAGCTCCCTGCGCGTGCCCCCGGGCGTGGTCGGCACCGTCATCAACGCCAAGGTGTTCAGCCGCAAGGGCGTGGAGAAGGACGAGCGCGCCAAGCAGATCGAGTCCATGGAGGAGGCGAAGCTCCTCAAGGACCAGAACGACGAGATCAAGGTCCTCCAGGACTCCGCGTACAGCCGCCTCCGCGGGCTGGTCCGCGGCAAGGAGGTCCAGGGCAAGCTCGTGGACGACAAGGGGAAGATCCTCCTGAAGAAGGGGGACATCCTCAACGACGAGCTGCTGGCCACGGTGCCGTACAAGTACTGGGGCGAGATCTCCGTCGGTGATCCGCTGGACGCGCGCCTGCGCGACATCCTGCGCAACCTGGAGGAGACGAAGGAGGCCGTGAAGCTGGCCTTCGGCGAGAAGATCGCCCGCATCAAGAAGGGCGACGAGCTCCCCCCGGGCGTCATCAAGATGGTGAAGGTGTACGTCGCCATCAAGCGCAAGCTGGCGGTGGGCGACAAGATGGCCGGCCGCCACGGCAACAAGGGCGTCGTGTCCCGCGTCCTCCCCGAGGAGGACATGCCGTACCTGGAGGATGGCCGTCCGGTGGACATCGTCCTCAACCCGCTCGGCGTTCCGTCCCGCATGAACATCGGGCAGATCCTCGAGGTCCACCTGGGCTGGGCCGCGAAGGGCGTGGGCGAGCAGCTCCAGCGCTACATCGAAGAGAACTTCAGCGGCGAGCAGCTCAAGAAGCAGTTGAAGACCGTCTACGACGACAAGGCCTTCGGCGACTTCGTGGACGGCCTGTCCGACCAGGAGGTCCAGGACCTCTGCCGCCGCCTGAAGAAGGGCATCCACGTGGCGACGCCGGTGTTCGACGGCGCTCGCGAGACGGAGCTGCACGCCCTCTTCGACGAGGGCCGGCTGCCGCGCTCCGGTCAGATGGTGCTCTTCGACGGCCGCACGGGTGAGCCGTTCGACCAGAACGTCACCGTGGGCGTGATGTACATGCTCAAGCTGCACCACCTGGTGGACGAGAAGATCCACGCCCGTTCCATCGGGCCCTACTCGCTCGTCACGCAGCAGCCCCTGGGCGGCAAGGCCCAGTTCGGCGGTCAGCGTCTGGGCGAGATGGAAGTCTGGGCGATGGAGGCCTACGGCGCGGCGTACACGCTGCAGGAGTTCCTCACGGTCAAGTCGGACGACGTGGTGGGCCGCACGCGCATGTACGAGGCGATCGTCAAGGGCGACAACGTCCTGGAGTCCGGCCTGCCCGAGTCGTTCAACGTGCTCCTCAAGGAGCTCCAGTCGCTGGCCCTGGACGTGGAGCTGCTGGAGAGCGCGCCCCCGGAGCGGCAGCGCAGCTTCGGCGGTGACTTCCTGGGCGGCGGCGACGGCGAGGACCGGAAGTCGGGGACCGAGGCTTAAGGCCTAGGCCTTTTCAAAGAAGCCGGTGCGCCCGCCTGACCGGCTGGCTGCTCCCTCGTGGAGGGAGCGGCTGGCCGGGCGCAGGGCGGGGGCCCGAAACGTTTGGCGCCTGAGGCGCTCATAAGTTTTCGGAGGCAACGTGAAGGACATTTTCAACTTCTTCGAGAAGCCGAAGGACCCGCTGTCGTTCAACGCCATCCGCATCGCGCTGGCGTCGCCCGACAAGATCCGCCAGTGGTCGCACGGCGAGGTGAAGAAGCCGGAGACGATCAACTACCGCACCTTCAAGCCGGAGCGGGACGGCCTGTTCTGCGCCCGCATCTTCGGGCCGGTGAAGGACTACGAGTGCAACTGCGGCAAGTACAAGCGCATGAAGCACCGTGGCGTCGTGTGCGAGAAGTGCGGCGTGGAGGTCATCCAGTCCAAGGTGCGCCGTGAGCGCCTGGGACACATCACGCTGGCCACGCCCGTGGCCCACATCTGGTTCCTCAAGTCGCTGCCCAGCCGCATCGGCAACCTGCTCGACATCACCCTCAAGGAGATGGAGAAGGTGCTGTACTGCGAGAGCTACATGGTCATCGACCCCAAGGCGACGCCGCTCCAGAGGGGCGAGCTGATCTCCGAGGAGAAGATGCACCGGCTCTTCCAGGAGCACGGTGAGGACTCGTTCAGCGCGGGCATGGGCGGCGAGGCCGTCCGCGAGATGCTCAAGTCCCTGGACGTGGAGAAGCTGTCCGAGGAACTGCGCAAGGACATGCGCGAGACCACCAGCGAGGCGAAGCGGAAGAAGTACGCCAAGCGCCTGAAGGTGGCCGAGGCGTTCCGCTCGTCCGGTAACAAGCCGGAGTGGATGATGCTGGACGTCATCCCGGTCATCCCGCCCGACCTGCGTCCGCTGGTGCCCCTGGACGGCGGCCGCTTCGCGACCTCCGACCTCAACGACCTGTACCGCCGCGTCATCAACCGCAACAACCGCCTCAAGCGGCTGCAGGAGCTGAACGCGCCGGACATCATCATCCGCAACGAGAAGCGGATGCTCCAGGAGGCCGTGGACGCGCTGTTCGACAACGGCCGCCGCGGCAAGACGATCACCGGCCCGAACAAGCGGCCGCTGAAGTCGCTGTCCGACATGCTCAAGGGCAAGCAGGGCCGGTTCCGCCAGAACCTGCTCGGCAAGCGCGTGGACTACTCGGGCCGCTCCGTCATCGTGGTGGGCCCCGAGCTGCGCCTGCACCAGTGCGGCCTGCCGAAGATCATGGCGCTCGAGCTCTTCAAGCCGTTCATCTACAACAAGCTCGAAGAGAAGGGCTACGTCACCACCATCAAGTCCGCGAAGAAGATGGTGGAGAAGGAGCGTCCGGAGGTCTGGGACATCCTCGAGGACGTGATCCGCGAGCACCCGGTGCTCCTCAACCGCGCCCCCACTCTGCACCGCCTGGGCATGCAGGCCTTCGAGCCCGTCCTCATCGAGGGCAAGGCCATCCAGCTCCACCCGCTGGTGTGCGCCGCGTTCAACGCGGACTTCGACGGCGACCAGATGGCCGTGCACGTGCCGCTGTCCATCGAAGCGCAGATGGAAGCGCGCGTGCTGATGATGTCGACGAACAACATCCTCAGCCCCGCGAACGGCAAGCCCATCATCGTCCCGACGCAGGACATGGTGCTCGGCATCTACTACATGACTCGCGCCCGCGAGTTCGCCAACGGCGAAGGCCGCGTGTTCTCGTCTCCGGACGAGGTGCGCGCCGCGTACGACCACGGCGAGGTGCACCTGCAGGCGAAGATCGTCTGCCGCATCGACGGGAAGCGGAAGGAGACCACGGTCGGCCGCGTGCTGCTGTGGGAGGTCGTTCCGCGCCGCGTGGGCTTCGACGCCATCAACAAGGTGCTCGACAAGAAGTCGCTCGGTAACCTCATCGACCTCTGCTACCGCCTCACGGGCGAGAAGGAGACGGTGCTGCTGGCGGACCGCGTCCGCAGCGCGGGCTACTTCCACGCGACCCGCGCCGGTATCTCCATCGCGCTCAAGGACATGATCATCCCTGCGAAGAAGCAGGAGTTCCTGGACTACGCGCGCAAGGAAGTGTCGGAGATCGAGAACCAGTACCTGGAAGGCCTCATCACCGACGGTGAGCGCTACAACAAGGTCATCGATATCTGGGCGGAGATCACCGAGAAGGTCGCCCAGGAGATGATGCAGCAGATCTCCCAGGACGAGGCCAGCGGGGACGTGGACGGCAAGCGCGTGACGCGCAAGCAGCCGTCGTTCAACCCCATCTACATCATGGCCGACTCCGGTGCCCGCGGCAGCGCCCAGCAGATCCGCCAGTTGGCGGGTATGCGCGGCCTCATGGCGAAGCCCTCCGGCGAAATCATCGAGACGCCCATCACGGCCAACTTCCGTGAAGGCCTCTCCGTGCTCCAGTACTTCATCTCCACGCACGGCGCCCGCAAGGGTCTGGCGGACACGGCGCTCAAGACGGCGAACTCCGGTTACCTCACCCGCCGTCTCGTGGACGTGGCGCAGGACGCCATCATCAACGAGTACGACTGCGGCACCATGGACGGTCTGTTCATCGGCGCCCTGGTCGAGGGCGGCGAGATCATCGAGCCGCTGGGTGAGCGCATCCTGGGCCGCGTGGCCCTGGACGACATCCTCGACCCGGTGACGGGCGAGGTGCTGGTGCGCGCCAACGAGGAGATCGACGAGGACCGCGTCCGCCGCATCGAGAACAGCGGTCTGGACAAGGTGAAGATCCGCTCGGTGCTCACCTGCCAGGCCAAGCGCGGCATCTGCGTGGAGTGCTACGGCCGTGACCTGGCGCGTGGTCGCAAGGTGTCCGTGGGCGAGGCCGTGGGCGTCATCGCGGCGCAGTCCATCGGTGAGCCGGGTACGCAGCTCACGATGCGCACCTTCCACATCGGTGGCGCGGCGACCCGTCGCGCGGAGCAGTCCAGCCTGGAGAACCGCTACGCGGGTTCCGTGAAGTTCGCGGGCCTGAACACGGTGCAGAAGGCGGACGGCACGCTGGTGGCCATGAACCGCAACGGCGAGATCGTCATCGTCGACGAGTCGGGCCGCGAGCGCGAGCGCTACCAGATCATCTACGGCGCCCGCATCCTGGTGAAGGAGAACCAGAAGCTGGAGCCGGGCGTGCTCCTGGCCGAGTGGGACCCGTTCGCGATCCCCCTGCTCACGGAAGTGGGCGGTGTCGTGCGCTACGAGGACATCATCGAAGGCGTGACGATGTCCGAGACGCTCGACGAGGTGACGGGCCTGTCGCGCAAGACGGTCATCGAGTCGAAGGACCCGGAGGCGCGTCCGCGCGTCACCATCCGCGACGCGGCCGGCAACGTGAAGGACCTGCCGTCCTCCAAGAACCAGGCGAGCTACTTCCTGCCCCAGGGCGCGATCATCACGGTCAACGACCAGGATGAGATCTCCGCGGGCGAGGTCATCGCCAAGGTGCCGCGCGAGACGACGAAGACCAAGGACATCACGGGCGGTCTGCCCCGCGTGGCCGAGCTCTTCGAGGCGCGCAAGCCCAAGGACGCGGCGGCGATCGCGGAGATCGACGGCGTGGTGTCCTTCGGCAAGGACACCAAGGGCAAGCGCAAGCTCATCATCACCCCCGAGGTGAGCGGCGAGCAGCGCGCGGACCTGGCCAAGGAGTACCTGATCTCCAAGGGCAAGAGCATCAACGTCCACTCCGGCGACCGCGTGAAGGCCGGCGAGGCGATGATGGACGGCGCGGCCAACCCGCACGACATCCTCAAGGTGCTGGGCGAGAAGGAACTCGCGCGCTACCTGGTGGACGAAGTGCAGGAGGTCTACCGACTGCAGGGCGTGAAGATCAACGACAAGCACATCGAGACGATCGTCCGGCAGATGCTGCGCCGGGTGCGCGTCACCGACGTGGGCGACACCAACTTCCTGGTCGACGAGCAGGTCGAGAAGTGGGTGTTCGAAGAGGAGAACGAGAAGGTCATGTCCGAAGGGAAGCGCCCGGCCGTGGGCGAGCCCCTGCTGCTCGGCATCACCAAGGCGTCGCTCTCCACCGAGTCGTTCATCTCCTCGGCGTCGTTCCAGGAGACCACGAAGGTGCTCACCGAGGCCGCCATCAACGGCAAGGTGGACTACCTGCGCGGCCTCAAGGAGAACGTCATCATGGGCCGGCTCATCCCCGCCGGCACGGGCCTGCCGAACTACAAGCACCTCGACATCGAGGTGGAGAGCCCCACGGACGAGGTCAACGAGATGGAGGCCGCCCTGGCCGCCACCCACGGCGACACCGGCCCCCTGGCCCCTCCGCCGTCGCGGCCGGACACCCGGTCCACCGACGTCGCCTAGTGCTTGCGTAGGGAGCGTCCCTGACGCTTCGTGAGTCCGCCGCCGTCCTGGTGTCATGCCGGGGCGGCGGCTTTCTCGTTTTGCACACTTCGTTTCCTGTTCGCTTGACAGCATGTCGCGGTGCGTTATCTTGACGCATCACGTTATGAGACCCGGAACACCCGGGGGGGAGCGCGACATGGCGACGACGACTGAGAAGGCTGACGCGAAGACGGGCGTGACGCAGAACGTGGAGGCCTACCTGAAGGGGCGGTTCTCCGAGGCGCAGAAGCGGTTCCAGGGCCTGGAAGGGGAGGCGAACAAGGCCTTCCGTGCGCTGGAGACGCGGGGCCAGGTGGCGGCGAAGGAGGTCCAGGCCCTCTGGACGAAGGTGCAGGCCGGTGAGCTGCGCGCCGACCCCCGGGTGCAGGAGCTTGGCAAGAAGGTGGACGCCGCGGGCGTGGAGCTGCGCAAGCGGCTGGATGGGCTCCAGACGAAGGTCGTGGAGGCGGTGGGAGTTGCCAGCCAGTCCCAGGTGGAGCAGATCACCCGGGAGCTGGGCCGCCTTTCGAAGAAGCTGGATGTGCTCCTGAAGCCCACCCGTCGTGCCCACCGGACGACCAAGAATTCGGGCAGCGGGGCGTCTTCTCCGCGGGCCTGAGCAGCGTTTTCATCACCCATGGGGTGTGCTTAGGTCGCAAACCCCTTTGAATGCCCAGGGTTCCTTCCACCGGAAGGGCCCGGGGTAACTCCCGGAGCGACTTCATGGACAACAACACCGAGGCCCCCCGAGAGAAGACCTCCGTGGCGGAGGCATTCGAGCGGATCTGGAGCCAGGCGCTCCTGGCGGTGAACACGGCGGAGGAGGAGGCTTCCCGCGCCGTGCAGCGCGTGGCGTCCGTCGCGGGCTGGAGCCAGGACGAGGTGAAGCGCCAGGCCCGTGAGTTCGCGGAGCGGCTGACGGGGCACCGCAAGGACCTGGAGCACAACGTGGAGGAGCGGGTCCGCACGGCCCTGACCCTCCTGAAGCTGCCGCGCCGCGAGGAGCTGCAGGCATTCGGAGCCCGCCTGGAGCGTCTGAGCGAACGCATCCAGGCCCTGGAGCACCGCAAGTGAGTGGACCCGCCGCCTCGGGCGGCAGGTCGTTGGGAACGCGGTTCTTCGCGGGGCTGCATGCCCTGAGCAGCGGGTGCAGCCGGCTCCCGCTGCTCGCGGGCGTGGCGCTCGTGGTGTCCGCGCGGGTGGTGCCCCTCCTGGAGGAGTCCGCCCCCCAGCCCGTGGTCCCCGAGGTGGTGGCGCAGGAGGCCGTCTCCGAGGAGGCGGCCCTCATCGACGCCGTGCTGGCCAAGCGCGCCCCGGACCTGGGGCTCACGCTGCGCCGGCGGCTGGGGCAGGCCATCGACGAGGAGTCGCGCCGCACGGGGTATGACCCGCTGCTGGTGCTGGCCCTCATCGACGTGGAGTCCGACTTCGAGGAGGAGTCCGTCTCCGAGAAGGGCGCCCGGGGCCTGATGCAGATCAAGCCCAGCACGCTGCACTTCCTGGCGGAGAAGGAGGGCCTGCGGCTGTCGCGCGAGGAGGTGGTGGCGGATCCCGCCGTCTGCGTGCGCCTGGGCATCCGCTACCTGCGCAACCTGCAGGGCCGCTTCGGCGGCGACCTGGACCTGGCACTGATGGCCTACAACGCTGGCCCCACGCGCATCCGGGACGCCATGAAGGCCGGGGAGCTGGAGAAGTTCCGCCGCTACCCCCGGGCCGTGCGGCGCGACTTCCGCCGCTTCCGCGAGGGCCATGGCTTGGGCGGGGACTGGGCGCTCGCGCAGCGCGAGCTGCCTCCGCCGGCGCCCGACGAGACGCCGACCGCCGCGCCCTGACGGCCTTCGCGGCTGGACTGGAAGACGGGCCCCCGGGTGAATGTTCGGGGCGGCGGAGCGCTCCAAGGTGGGCCGTCCCCGCCTTGTCCCGCTCCCCCGGGTGCGCTAAGTCGTTCGCAAGCTCCCGGGACTGTTGAGGATTCCCAGGAGGAATGCCCGCCATGCCCCGTCCATCCGCCCGCATCGCCATCACCCTCGCGGCCTCACTCGTCCCCATGCTGGCCCTGGCCGGTTCGGTCTTCCTGAACGGCGTGAAGATCGACGGGGTGACGAACACGCGCTTCGAGAAGGCCACCGTCCGCATCGACGCGGAGGGCAACGTCCACATCGACGCGCCGGGGTACGCCGCCCGCGTGACGACCGTGACGCCCACGCCCCCGCCGCCTTCCACCGCCACGCCTCCGGCCGCCGCGCCCCTGGACGCGGGTGTCGCCGCGCAGGCCCCCGCGCCGGCCGCTCCCGCCGCTTCCGCGACCGCGCCGGGGCGCATCACCCAGCGCTACTGGCTGGTGACGGAGCAGACGACGCCGGGCATGACGGAGTTCGACATCGACGTGTACGTGAACTCGCGCTGGCTGCGCCGTTTGCGCAACAACGAGGACCAGGTGGTGGTGGACATCACCAGCCAGTTGCGTCCCGGCGCGAACGCGGTGACGCTGATTGCCCGCAAGCAGAGCGCGGGCAGCCGCCGGAGCACGTCCCCCGGGAACGTCTTCAAGGTGATCATCGGCGAGGGGAACGAGGGCGGCGGCAACGTGATGATTGACACGCCCCTCATCCGCTTCCAGAAGACGGCTGCGGACTCGCAGGACGCGACCGAGGAGTTCACCCTCACCACCCGTTAGGGTGCGCGGGAAGGGAGACGACGGTGTTCACCATCGACGAGCGCTACCGGGGCCTTCCCGCCAACCGCGACCAGGTGCTCGCGCTGCACCTGTCCCTCAACGCGCCGCACGTGGCCATCCCCGGCAAGCAGGCCGGGCCCGCGCAGGCCTTCGTGGTGGGGCTGCGCGGCGGTCAGGGCGCGGGCGTCTTCGTTTACCTGTACCTCGTGGAGGCGGGGGACTGCGCGGTGTACGTGTCCGGCCGGCGCATCCAGTCCGCGGATGAGCTGCGCGAGGACGAGGACGACGCGCTCGCGTTCGTGGAGTCGCTGGGCTTCATGATGGACAACGCGAACTGGCGGGCCGCGGCCCCCGCGCAGCAGGACGAGTGGCTGAAGACGCTGCCCGTGTTCTTCCGGGAGCCCACGCTCGTGCCCGCCGTGAAGGCCCGCGCCGAAGAGAAGCGCAACGTCGCCACCACCCTGGGCCGCTTCCTGGCCGCGTTCTGACCCTCCACCCCGGATTGGCACCCATGTCCCGCATCACTTCCTCCTGCTTCCTCGCGTTCGCGCTCGCGTCGGCGGGCTGTGCGCACGTCCCCACGGAGAAGGAGCGCCAGAGCTCGGAGATCCACTACGACCTGGGCGTGCAGGCGCAGCAGCTCGGCCACGTGCAGGACGCGCTCGCGGAGTACCAGAAGGCGCTGGAGAAGAACCCGGACAACGCGGAGGCCCACAACGCGGTGGGCCTGCTGCTGCACCTGTCCTTCCGGCGGCTCGACGAGGCGTCGTCCCACTACGAGAAGGCGCTGAAGCTGCGGCCGACCTTCTCCGACGCGCGCACCAACCTGGGCAACCTGCGGCTGGACCAGGGGCGCTACGACGACGCCATCAAGCTGTACGAAGAGTCGCTCAACGACATGCAGTACCGCTACGGCTTCTCCGCGCAGGGGAACATGGGCTGGGCGTTCTACAAGAAGGGCGACACGGCGAACGCGCTGCAGAACATCAAGGCCGCCGTCACCACCAACCCGGACTTCTGCCTGGGCTACAAGAACCTGGGCATCATCTACGACGAGACGGGCAAGACGGAGGACGCGTGCCGGCAGTTCGGGCGCTACCGTGAGAAGTGCCCGGACGTGGCGGACGCCTACCGCCGTGAAGGCGTGTGCCAGGCGAAGCTCGGGCGGGTGGACGAGGCGAAGAAGGCCTTCGCGGACTGCGAGGCCAAGGCCCAATCCAACGAGCAGGAGCTCAAGGAAGACTGCCGCTCACTGCTGGACCACCTCTAGCCGCGGGGGCCCCGAAAGACCGTGGACCACGTCGACTTCGGCAAATACCTCAGCCAGCAGCGCGAGCTTCGCGGCCTGTCGCGCGAGGACGTCTCCCGGGAGACGAAGATTCCCCCCAGCCTCGTCGCGGCGCTGGAGGCGGGGCAGGTGGAGCGGCTGCCCGAGCGCGTGTTCGTGCTGAACTACATCCGCGCGTACGCGCAGGTCATCGGCCTGTCGCCCGAGGAAGCGGCGCTGCGCTACGAGGAGGTGGACCGGGCGGTGCCCGCGCCTTCGCCGGAGCAGCTCGAGAAGGCGCGGCGCAAGCGGGCGTACGTCATCCTGGCCGTGCTGCTGGCGGTCCTGCTCCTGGGCGCGGGGCTGTTCCTGGTGCTGTCCGGGAAGCTGCCGCCCCCCGCCGCGCGTTGAAGAGGGATCATGGAGCGGTACGCCGACGACGCGTTCGTGCTGTCCACGGTCGACTACGGAGAGTCCGACCGGCTGGTGACGCTGCTTACGCGTGAGCACGGCAAGCTGACCGCGTTCGCCGCGGGCGCGCGCAAGAGCAAGCGCCGGTTCGCGGGGGCGTTGGAGCCGTTCATGCGGCTGCGCGTGCAACTCGTGGAGACGCGGGGCAGCACGGTGCGGATCGACTCGGCGGACATCGTCGCGGGCTTCTACGCCGCGCGCGAGGACCTGTCGCTCATCGCCCGGGCGCTCTACGCGGTGGAGCTGTGCCGCGAGCTCACGCGCGAACACGAACCGCACCCGGAGCTGTTCGAGCTGGTGGAGGGCTACCTGCACCGGCTGGACGCGAAGGAGGCCGGGCCCACGTCGCTGCTCGCGTTCGAGCTGGCGGCGCTGGCGCAGGCGGGGTTGATGCCGCGGTTCGACTCCTGCTCGCTGTGTGGCGGTCTGCCCGGCGAGCGGCCCCGGTTCGACCAGGGGCACGGTGGCGCGGTGTGCGAGCCGTGTGGCGGACGCGCGCGCGACTCGGTGCCGGTGCCGGTGGCGCTGCTGGCCGGGCTGCGCTCGCTTCAAGAGGGGCAGCGCACGCCGCTGCCCGCGGACCTGCGCGCGCGGGCGCGGGGGCTGCTCAACGTCTTCATCGCGCACCACGTGGGCCGCAAGCTCAAGAGCGTGGACTTCATGGCGCAGGTGGGCCTGGACTGACAGGCGGCGCGCGGTCCCCAGGGGGAGCTGTCATGCACGAAGCCGGGCCGCTGGACGTGGTGTGTGTCGGCGAGACGCTGGTGGACTTCCTTCCCGTGGCCGGCGGCGCCTCGCGCGTGCGGGACGTGGAGGCCTGGAAGCCCTCGCCGGGTGGCTCCCCGGCCAATGTCTCCGTGGGGCTCGCGCGGTTGGGCCTGCGCTCGGCGATGGTGGGCGTGGTGGGCTCCGACGAGTTCGGCCACTTCCTGCGCGACCGGTTGGCGGCGGACGGCGTGGACGTGAGCCGCCTGCGGCAGGTGGACCACGCGCGCACGGGCCTGTTGTTCGTCTCACTGGATGCGCACGGCGAGCGCAGCTTCACGTACTTCCGCACGCGCTCCGCGGAGTTCCTGCTGGATGACTCCGACGTGGACGGTGGCTTCGTGCGGCGCGCGAAGGCGCTGCACTGCGGCTCCAACTCCCTGCTCCTGCCACCGGCGCGCGAGGCCATGGTGCGCATGCTCACCCTGGCCCGCGAGGCCGGGATGCTGGTGAGCTGTGATCCGAACCTGCGGCTGCACATGTGGACGCAGCCCGAGGAGCTGCGAGCCCTCCTGGGGCGCATGCTCCCGCTGTGCACGGTGGTGAAGCTGTCCGAGGAGGAGATCCACTTCGCGACCGGCGAGCACTCGCCCGAGGCGGCCCTGCACGTCCTGGCCGCGTGGGGCGTGCCGCTGCCCGTGGTGACGCTGGGGCCTCGCGGCGCGGTGTTCCTCTGGCGTGGGGAGGTCCTCTCCGTTCCCGCGCCCCAGGTGACGGTGGTGGACACGACGGGCGCGGGGGATGGCTTCGTGTCCGCCATGTTGAGCGGCCTGGTGCGCGGGTACGGCGACGCGCGCTCGCTGGCGGAGGCGACACGCGAGGAGCTGGTCGCGCTGATGACCTTCGCGGCGGGCGTGGGGGCTCGGGTGGTGACGAGGCTGGGCGCGGTGTCGGCGCTCCCCCTGGCCTCCGAGGTGGAGGGGCTGTTGCCCGCCGTGCGACGCAACGCGCGCTGACGGGAAGCGCCGTGCCGGGTCAGGCTCCCGTGCTTCGCTGCGTCCTGCGTGGCCCACCATCCCATCCAGGAGGGACCGATGAGTGACACCCGCGAAGCTTCTTCCTCCGCTCCGGCGCGCGTCCGGGGGCTGGAGCAGATCGACCGGCTGTCGGTGCCCCTGCCGCATGGCACCGAGGTCACCACCCGCGTGGAGCGCGTGGCGTCCGGGGGGCGCCGCATCCCCCAGGGCGTGGTGGGCCGCGTGGTGCGCGCGCATGACGGCGGCTTCGACGTCCAGATTGTCGGTGTGGGCGAGGTGTGGTTCGCCCGCGACGAGCTGGTGCCCCGGCGCGCGGGACAGGTGCAGTTCGCCCAGCGGCGCGAGGCGGCCTGGAGCGCGCTGCGGCCGTGCGTGGTGCTGGAGACGCGTGTGGGCAGTCACGCCTGGGGGCTCGCGGACGAGCGCTCCGACGTGGACGTGCGCGGGGTGTTCGCGCTGCCGCTCCCGTGGACGCTGGGCCTGGGGCAGCCGCCGCAGGACCTGGTGAGCGCGGATGGCAGCACCACGTACTGGGAGGTCCGCAAGACGGTGGAGCAGGCGCTGCGCGCGGATCCGAACACGCTGGAGACCCTCTTCGTCCGCGGCGCGACGGCGGTGGACGAGCTGGGCACGTGGGTGCTGGAGGCGCGCGAGGCGTTCGTCTCCAAGGCCATCTTCGGCAGCTTCGGGCGCTACGCCATGAGCCAGCTCGACAAGCTCACCCGCAGCCAGCGGCTGGCCGAGCACCGCGACCTGCTCCTCGCGTGGCTGTGCGAGGAGCCCACGCCGGACCTGGACGAGGTGGCCCGCCGCCTGGCCGCCGTGTCCCCCCGCGCCGCGCCCACGCCCGAGGACGCGGTGCTCGCGGCCAAGACGTACGTCAAGCAGCTCTACCGCTCGCTCTGGGACCAGGGGCTGCTCGCGGCGAACGACTTCGCGGCGCTCACGGCGTACGCGCGCGGCGGGGGCCAGCGCCCGCCGTCCGCTCGGGAGCTGCGGCCGAAGAACGCGTACAACCTGCTGCGGCTGGTGGCGCTGGCGACCGGCTGGCTGCGCGACGGCGTGCCGACCTTCGAGGCGACGGGGGCGTTCAAGGCGCGGCTGCTCGACATCAAGGGCGGAGCGGTGCCCCTGGAGGACGTGCTGCGCGACGCCGAGGCCATGGCTCCGGCGCTGGAGGCCGCGCACCGCGAGAGCCGGCTGCCGGAGCATCCGGACTACGCCCGCGCGGACCGGCTGCTGCGGCGTGTGGGAGACGAGGTGGCGCGGCGCTGGGTCTTGAAGACGCCCGGTCCGCTGGGCCGTGACGCGCCGGAGGCTCCGGCGCTGGAAGGAGGGACGGAATGAAGGGCAGGGTGACGGAACATCAGGAGCGCATGGCGGACCGCGTGCTGGACGCGGAGTCCCTCCTGCGCGAGCACCTGGTCATCTCGCTGTCCGGCGCGCATGCGTATGGCTTCCCGTCGCATGACAGCGACCTGGACCTCAAGGCCATCCACATCGCGCCCACCGCCGCGCTGCTAGGCCTCCAGCCCCGGCACGTGCCGGCGGAGCGGCTGGAGGTGCTGGAGGGCGTGGAGGTGGACTACTCCTCCAACGAGCTGCAGCCCGTGCTGCTGGGCATCCTCCAGGGCAACGGCAACTACATCGAGCGGGTGCTGGGCGCCATCACGGTGCGGGCCCTACCGGAGCTGGAGGCGCTGCGGCCCCTGGTGCGGGCCGTGCTGTCACGCCGCATCCACCGGCACTACCGCGGCTTCGCGCAGGGACAGCTCCGTGAATGGGAGAAGAGCGGATTCCGCTCCGTGAAGAAGTTGCTGTACGTACTGCGCACCACCCTCACCGGAACGCATGCGCTGCGCACGGGCGAGGTGGAGACGGACGTCACCGGCCTGCTGGAGCCGTATGGTTCTGGCGAGGCCCGTGCGCTGGTGGAGCGCAAGCGGAGCGGGGAGCGCATCGAGCTGACCGACGCGCTCAGCGAGCAGTGGCGGGGGGAGGTGACGCGCGCCTTCGCCGTGCTCGACGCGGCGGACGCGGCCTCCGTGTTGCCCCTGGAGCCACCCCCGCCGGCCGTGGCCGCGCTCGAGGCCTGGATGCTCGACGTGCGGCGACGGCGGTTCGGCGCCTAAACCGCTTTCTCCGGGCTCCTGGCCCGGGGGGAGCGGCCTGTCTGCAAAGACGGTCATCGACCTGGGAGGGTTCGGCGGGTAACATCCGCCCCCGCCATGAGTACGCAGGGAGTCGCCGGAGACGATCCCGACCGGGGGCGGCGCATTGGAAAGTACGAGATCCTCACCCGACTCTCGATGGGCGGGATGGCGGAGCTGTTCCTCGCGTACACCTCCGGGCCCGGTGGCTTCCGCAAGTTCGTGGCGGTGAAGCAGATCCTCCCCGACATCAAGAAGGACGATCAGTTCGTCAAGATGTTCCTCGACGAGGCGCGCATCACCGCGGCCTTCTCGCACGCGAACATCGGACAGGTGTTCGACCTGGGGGAGGAGGACGGCGAGCTGTACCTCGCCATGGAGTTCCTGCCCGGCCAGAACCTGGAGCAGGTGGTGAAGATGGCGGAGCGGCGCAAGTACGCGCTGCCGCTGGGCTTCAGCGCGCGCGTGATGCGCGACACGTGCCTGGGCCTGCACTACGCCCACCACTTCATGGATCCGTCCGGCCGCCCCGTGGCGGTGGTGCACCGCGACGTGTCCCCGAAGAACGTGATGATCACCTACGACGGCGTCGTGAAGGTGATCGACTTCGGCATCGCCAAGGCGCGCGGCAAGCTGGGCCGCACGCAGGTGGGCACCGTGAAGGGGACCAGCGGGTACATGTCCCCGGAGCAGGTGCGCAACAAGGACCTGGATGGCCGCAGCGACCAGTTCTCCACCGGCGTGATGTTCCACGAGCTGCTGGCCGGACAGCGCCTGTTCAACGCCCCCGGCGAAGCCGCCGTGATGATGCAGATCGTGGACGGGGACATCCCGGCGCCGCGCTCGCTCAACGCGGCCGTGCCGGAGGCCCTGGAAGCGGTGGTGCTCAAGGCGCTGTCGCGCGATGCCACCCAGCGCTTCGGCACCTGCCGGGAGATGGCGCGCGCCATCGAGGCCACGCTGGGCGCCGAGCTGTTCGACGAAGACCAGATGTCCGCCGTGATGGGCGAGCTCTTCGAGGAGAAGCGCCAGAAGACGCGCACGCTCCTGGAGCTGGCCAGCCGCGCCGAGGACGCCCGCGTCAGCGAGGCCGCCGGTGCGCTCCAGGTGGAGGAGGGGGGGGACCAGGCCTCCGCCGCGGCCACCGCGCAGGTGAAGTCGCCGCACGCGGAGGCCCCTGCCGCGGACGCCGCGGCGTCCTTCAAGCCCACGCCCGTCCGCCGCGCCGCGGCCGAGTCCGCGACGCCCGCCCCCCGCGCGACCCCGCGTCCCGCGAACGAGGCCGTGGAGGCCCGCGCCTCTCGCGTCAACACGCCCACCGTGACGCCGCGAGCGCAGCGGCCCTCGGGCTCGGACGCGGCGCCCGTTCCCCGGGTCATCCGTCCTCCCGCTGACGCCGCGCGGCCGCCCGCAAGGGCTCGTCCCAGCGCGCGGCCCGAGCCCACCGAGCCGCCCTCCGACGGGCTGATGGATCCGCCCAGCGAGCTCCAGACCCAGCGCTTCAAGGCCCGTCCGGTGCGCGGCACCTCGCGGCCTCCGCGCCAGGTGGAGGAGGCGGAGTCCGTTGAAGCGCCCCCCGTGGCCCCGCCCCGGCGCGAGGGCTCCGGCTGGGGCATGCGGTTGTTCCTGCTCCTCCTGCTGGGGGGCGTGGCGTACCTGGCGACGCTCGAACCCGTGCGCCGGCTGTTCATGCCGGCGTTCGATTCCGCGAAGCAGTGGGTGAAGGCGGAGCTGGACCCGGCTCCCCCCGTGGACCCCGCCGCGAACGGACAGTGGCCGCCGAAGCCCTCCGGTCCTCCGCCGGGCTTCGTCCAGAAGACCACCCCTGAGCCCGAGCCCGAGCCCGAGCCGGCGCCCGTGGAGGCGCCGCCCACGCCCGAGCCGGTGGTGGACGCGGCGCCCGCCGACACGAAGAAGACCCCCGCCGCCAAGGGCGGACGCAAGACGAAGCCGGCCGCCACGCCGGAAGCGCCCGTGGTGGCGAAGGTGGAGCCGCGCCCCGCGAAGCCCGAGCCCGCGGCGCAGGTCCCGGAGCCGGTCACCACCGTCACGCAGACGGAGGCCCCGGAGGTGCTCGACACGACCACCTCGAAGGGCGCGGCGAAGGCGGGCCTGGGCTGGCTGACGCTCTACACGGTGCCGAAGAACGCGGCCGTGTTCGACGGCGCCACGCAACTGGGCACGTCCCCGTTGATCAAGTTCCCCCTGCCCATCGGGACGTACCGTCTGCGCGTGGTGGACCCGCAGGACCCCGGCGGTACGAGCAAGCTGTTGTCCGCTCCCATCCGTCCCGGAGAGGTGACGAAGCTGCAGATTCGACTGGCCGACCTCCCGGCCTACTCGAACTGACCGCCGTCCTTGACGCTCCTGGACCCCCTCACTAGGGTCCGCCGCGTTCCGCCTTCGCCTTCGACGCACTGCGAGAAGGACTCGCCATCATGTATTTCCAGGACCTCATCCTCACGCTCCAGAAGCACTGGGCCGACCAGGGATGCATCGTCACCCAGTCGTACGACACGGAAGTCGGCGCGGGCACGATGGCCCCGTACACGTTCCTGCGCGTGCTCGGTCCCGAGCCGTGGAACGTCGCCTACGTGCAGCCCTCGCGGCGCCCCGCTGACGGCCGCTTCGGTGAGAACCCGAACCGCCTGTTCCAGCACCACCAGTTCCAGGTCATCCTCAAGCCCGCGCCGAAGAACGTCCAGGAGCTGTACCTGGAGTCGCTGCGGAAGATTGGAATGGATCCGCTGGAGCACGACATCCGCTTCGTCGAGGACGACTGGGAGTCCCCCACGCTGGGCGCCTGGGGCCTGGGCTGGGAGGTGTGGTGCGACGGGATGGAGGTGACGCAGTTCACCTACTTCCAGCAGTGCGGCGGCTTCGACTGCCGCCCCGTGTCCGCGGAGCTGACGTACGGGCTCGAGCGCCTGATGATGAACCTGCAGAACGTGGAGAACGTCTACGACATCGAGTGGGTCAAGGGCGTGAAGTACCGCGAGGTGTTCCACGCGAACGAAGTGGAGATGAGCAAGTACGCCCTCCACGAGTCCGACCCGCAGATGCTCTTCTCGATGTTCGACGCGTACGAGAAGGAGTGCAAGCGGCTCATCGAGCGCCACCTGCCAATCCCCGCGTACGACTACGCGCTGAAGTGCTCGCACACGTTCAACCTGTTGGACGCGCGCGGCGCCATCTCCGTCACCGAGCGCGCCAACTTCATCAAGCGCGTGCGTGACAACGCGCGCCTGTGCGCCGAGGGCTACCTGCAGATGCGCGAGCGGCTGGGCTACCCGCTGACGAAGACGCCGTGGACCGTGGGTGAGCAGCCGCCGGTGCTGGAGGGCAAGCCCGCCAGCGACTACTGGAAGACGGTGCAGCTCAACAAGCCGGTGGAGAAGAAGGAGAAGGCGGAGGTGTCCCGTGGCGCGTGATCTGCTCCTGGAGGTCGGTGCCGAGGAACTCCCGGCCTCGTTCATCGTCCCCGCGCTGGAGGACCTGAAGCGCGTGCTCACCGAGCGCATGGCCGACGCCCGCCTGAAGCATGGCGAGGTGCGCACGTTCGGCACGCCGCGCCGGCTGGCCGTCCAGGTTCGCGACGTGGCGGACGCGGGCGAGGACATCACGAAGGAGGTGCTGGGGCCCAGCGCCAAGGCCGCCTTCGACGCGCAGGGCAAGCCCACCAAGGCGGCGGAGAAGTTCGCAGAGAGCCTCAAGCTGTCCGTGGACGCGCTCGGACGCACCACCACGGCCAAGGGCGAGTACCTCTCCGCTCGCGTGGAGGAGAAGGGCCGTCCGGCGGAGGCCATCCTCCAGGACGCGCTGCACGCGGCGGTGCACGGCATCAGCTTCAAGAAGTCCATGCGCTGGGGTGACGTGGACACGGCCTTCGCGCGCCCGGTGCAGTGGCTGGTGGCGCTCCTGGGCGACACGGAGCTGCCGGTGGTGCTGGGCGATGTGAAGGCGGGCCGCACGACCTACGGCCACCGCTTCCTCGCGCCGGGCGCCATCACGCTGAAGGCGCCCTCGGACTACGAGGCCGCGCTGGAGAAGGCGCACGTGGTGGCGGACATCGCGAAGCGCCGCGCGGAGCTGCTGCGCAAGGTGAACGCCGCCGCCGCTTCGGCGGGCGCCCGGCTGCTGGAGGACGAGAGCCTGGTGGACCAGGTGACGAACCTGGTGGAGTTGCCGAGCCCCGTGGTGGGCAGCTTCGAGGAGCGCCACCTGGACCTGCCGCCGGAGGTGCTGGTGCAGGAGATGAAGAGCCACCAGCGCTACTTCTCGCTGACGGACGCGAAGGGGAAGCTGCTGCCGCGCTTCATCGCCGTGTCCAACACCCCGGTGCGCGACGAGCAGTTGTCCCTGCGCGGCTACCAGCGCGTGCTGGCGGCGCGGCTCGCGGACGGGCGCTTCTTCTTCGACGAGGACCGCCGCACGCCGCTGGCCGACCGCGTGGAGAAGCTGGGCCGCGTGGTGTGGCAGGGCCAGTTGGGCACGTACCTGGAGAAGGTGGAGCGCTTCCGCGCGCTGGCGGGCTGGCTGGCCCAGGCGACGGGCAGGGCAGGGGAGGCGGCCACGGTGGAGCGCGCCGCCACGCTGTCCAAGGCGGACCTCGTCACCGGCATGGTGGGCGAGTTCCCGGAGCTCCAGGGCGTGATGGGCCGCGAGTACGCGAAGGCGGGCGGCGAGCCCGACGCGGTGGCGCTGGCCATCTTCGAGCACTACCTGCCCCGCGGCGCCGAGGACGCGCTGCCGTCTCAGGACGCGGGCGCGCTCATCGGCCTGGCGGACCGGCTGGACTCGCTGTGCGGCATCTTCGCCATCGGCAAGGCGCCGTCCGGCGCGGCGGATCCGTTCGCGCTGCGCCGCGCGTGCCTGTCCATCATCCGCATCGTGCTGGGGCGCGGCTACCGCTTCAGTCTGTCAGCGGCGGTGGATGAGGCGCTGCGCCTCTTGGCCCCCAAGCTGGCCAACGTGAAGCGCAAGCCGGGTGAGGCCGCCCCGCGCGAGCAGGTGCTGGAGTTCTTCCGCGGCCGCCTCAAGGCGCTGTGGGGCGAGCAGCACCGCACGGACGTCGTGGAGGCGGTGCTGGCCGTGGGCTTCGACGACCTCGTCGCGGCGCAGAAGCGCCTGGAGGCCCTGAGCCGGCTCGTGGGCCACTCGGACTTCCAGCCGCTCGCGGCGGCGTTCAAGCGCGTGGTCAACATCGTGGAGAAGCAGGGCAGGGACGTGGCCGGCGGGCAGACCAACCCGCAGCGCTTCACCGACGAGCCGGAGAAGAACCTCCACACCGCCTTCACCCAGGCGCGCGACAAGGTGGGCGAGCGCGTGCGCGCGGACGACTTCGCCGGCGCGCTCAAGGAGATCACCGGCCTGAAGCCCGCCGTGGACACCTTCTTCGACAAGGTGATGGTGATGGCCGAGGACAAGGACCTGCGGGAGAACCGCATCCGGTTCCTCACGGAGATTGGCGCCCTGTTCAACCAGGTGGCGGACTTTTCCAAGATCCAGGCCGAGGCCTGAGCCCCCCGTCACCGCGCCACGGACGGAGCGTGCCCGTTCCCCCACCAGGGGAGCGGCGCACGCCCTCCGGGCGGGGGCGGATGTCGGCGGGCGGGCGGCCGGGAATAGCGACAGCCCTATTCAGTTGCCCGGGGCAGGGCCGCGTTCCTACACTCCGCCCCCCTCTGATGCGCCTCTACTTCCTGACCCCCGCGCTGCTGCTCCTCGGGGCGTGTTCGCTTGAATCCGAACCGAACCCGCCCCCGTCCACCCGCTTCGTGTACCCCAGCGGGGTGGCGTTCTGGCGCCCTCCGGCGGCGGGAGGCCCCTCGGCGAGCAACGGCTACCTCTTCGTCGCGAACGCCAACTTCGACAACTGCTACGACTCCGGTTCGGTGGTGGCGCTGAACCTGGACACGCTGAGCACGCAGGTGGACGGGCAGGCCGTCATGGTCCCCCACCTGGGCGGCGCGCTCCCGGACGCCGCGCTCTCCTTCGAGGACCTGAGCTCCGCGGACGAGTCTCTGGTGCAGATCCGCAGCTTCGCGGGCGAGCTGGGCCTGTGGGTGAACCCGGCCACGGGGCTGCCGCGCCTGTTCGTCCCCTCGCGCGCGGAGGGCAACAACCTGAACGCGGTGGACGTGAGCGTGGAGGCCAACGGCGCTCCGGTGCTCACCTGCGTGCAGGGCGGCGTGGACTGCCGCGACGGCGCGCTGTCGCTCACCGACGACATCCCGTCGTCCCTCAGTGACGAGGGACGCGCGGGCCTGCCCCGCGCCCCGTCGCCCATCGGCGTGACGGTGGATGAGGCGAGCGGCAACCTGTACGTGACGCACTCGGAGGCGGCGGACTCGCCCGCGAAGTCCAGCAGCAACTTCGAGAACTACCTGGCCACGGTGAAGCTGGACAACCCCACGCGCGACACGCTGGGCTTCATCTCGCTGTCCCCCTCGGGCTACGCCTACGGCGGCTCGGATTCGGTGACGGTGGGCGCGGGCTTCCTCTACGTGACGGGCCGCAACTTCGTGGCCGGCATCAGCGGCACCGTGCCCGGCAACTTCGTGCTGCGGCTGGTGGACAAGAACGACCCCGGCACCATCCTGGAGCCCTCGCTGCAGGCGAGTTTCCGCATCCGCGAGGCGCGCGCGGCGCGCGTGGTGCCCCGCCCGGTGACGGCGGAGGAGCTGGCGGCGCGCCCGAACTTCGTGCGCGAGCGGCTGTACATGCTGGCGCGCGGCCCGGACACCCTGCTCACCATCGACTTCGAGTACGACGCGGTCCCGGGAGGGGCGTCCACCCAGCCCTTCTTCCGGGTGGTCTCCGCGGTGCCCATGCCCGACGGCGTGAGCGACATGCAGGTCATCTCGCGGACGCCGGGCGTGCCCAACGCGGACACCCACATCATCGCGGTGACGAGCACCGGCGACAGCGCGGTGTCCCTCTACGACGAGGCGCTCGGGCAGGTCGTGGCGCAGGTGCCGCTCGTCAACAACCAGAACCAGACCAGCAACCCGTCGCAGGCCTTCGGGCTGACGGTGGACAACCCCGCCGGGACGAACGCGGCGCGGCTGTTCGTGACCAATTTCGGTGACGGACAGGTGGCCATCGTGGACATCCCCGACCTCGGGCGTCCCCAGGACGCGCGGGTGGTGGCGAAGCTGGGCACGCAGCAGCAGCGTGATCCGAACCAGGGCACCAGCGTGTGCCAGGAGAACTGACCTTGAAGCGCGGCTTTCTTGCTGCCCTGTTGCTGAGCGGCGCGAGCCTCGCGCTCGCCTGCTCCGACACCACCTCCACGGCGGGCGCCGCCGGCCTGTCCGGCACGTACGACGTGGTGCTCGCCAACCAGCTCGTCTTCGTCACCTCGCAGGACCGGGATGAGCTGCGCGTGCTGGACCTGACGCGCTCGCCGCGTGAGTTCATCCCCGCGCCCAACCCGCTGGAGCCCCTGGCCATCCCCGTCATCGCGCGGCCGGACTCACTCACCCGCGACGTGGGCTACGACGCCGCGGGCAAGGACGTGTCCGGCCCGTACATCTACGCGCGCAGCTCCGGCGGCCGCGGCATCTCCGTGGTGGCCGCGGACCGCGCGCGCCTCAACGAGGTGACGCGCCTGGCGACCGGCCAGCTCATCACCGCCTTCGCCGCGCACGCCCCGGTGGCGGAGGGCGCGCCGAGCGTCCTGTACTACGCGCTCCAGACCCGCCCGGAGGCCGCCGAGCAGCTCTGCGGTCCCTTCGGCGGCGGGGTCGTGATGCGCCAGGACCTGCCCGGCCCGGAGGGCTTCGACGCGAGCGCGCTGCCTCCGGCGCTGCCCGTCTTCTGCCTCAAGCCGGCGGACACGGTGCTGTCCATGGTCACGCTGCCCGCGCGGGCCGACGCGGCGGACTCGCTGGTGGTCGCCATCCGGAACGTGTCCGGCACCAGCCGGCTGGTGCGCGTCGTCGCGGACGGGGCGTCCGTGGAGGTCGCGTACAAGCGGCCGCGTCCGGCGCCCTACGCGGTGCCTGACTACGCGGACCTGGTGGACATCCCGGCGCGGCTCGTGGCCACGCACCCCAGCTACGAGGTGCAGAAGCCCAAGCTCGACAATGGGACCTGCCCGGCGGGCAGCGAGGAGAAGAGCCGGGAGGACGGGACCACGTTCTGCAGCGAGTCCTGGCCCGCGGGCCGCTTCGTGTTCGCGGTGCTGGACGAGCTGACGTGCAACTCGTCTGACTGCGAGGGCGTCATCGCGCTCGACAACGGGCCGGACCCGGTGGCGGCTCCGTCCCCGGCGCCGGTGCTCGCCCGCGACATCACCGGCGCGCCCATGCTGACCCTGCGGCCCACCGCGGGGCTGCCCACCGGCCTCACGCTGCGCACGGGCCTGGAGGTCCGCGAGCTGCTGGCGGACGGCGTGGGCTACACCACCGGTATCCCGCTCCTGGGCATCATGCCGTCGTCCGACGGGAAGATTACCCTCTTCCGCGCGGACGAGCGGCGCGCGTTCAACCTGGACCGCGGCTCCGACAACGTTCCCCTGGACGCGTCCGTGTCCGCGGAGCTGCGCGACAGCAACGAGCTGACGCGCGCGGATCAGTTCCCGGGCATCCTCGTGGAGCAGCCCGGCTGTCCCCAGGTGCAGAACACGACCAACGTGACCGCGTTCCTCTGCAACGGCTCGGTGCCCAACGGGACGTACCGCTTCGTCTTCCAGGGCGTGCTGCCCGGACTGGTGGGCCTCTCGCGCGACCTGACCCAGGACGACCCCGCGCTCCTCGTGGAGACGTCCGTGGCGACGGCCCGCGGCGTGATCCCGGGAGACTCCATCATCCTGGCGAACAACGCGGGCGCCTGCCCGGCGGTCATCCCCATCCTGCGCCTGGAGGACCAGGGCAACGGCCTCACCCGGCTCTACCCGAACCTGTCCGACCCGGCGGTCGCCGCCGCGGCGGAGCCCTGCGCGTCGTTCCCGTCGTTCTCCGTGCGCGCGGGCCCTAAAGTGAAGCCCTTCGTGCTCTATGCCGGCGCGGAGACCCGCGACAGCTACCTGCAGCGCCTGGACGTCAACGAGGCGTACACGGTCTCCACGTTCCTGGACTACTACTACCACGCGGACGGCTTCGACCTGGGGCTGGACCCGCCCCGCTCGCCGACCACCTTCGCGCCCGCGCCGTTGACGCTCAAGATCACGCCCACCATCGGCGTGGAGAGCCGGCTCAACGCCGGTGACCGCTACCTGGTGACGCTGCTGCCGCGCTTCCGCCGCTACGTCTTCGGCGTGGACACCACCTCGGCGAGCAACCTGGCGGTCTACACCCTGCCTTCCTCCGTGGTGGCCACGGACGTGGACGGCTCCAGCCTGGCCTACGTCGCGTACCCCTCGGCGGACGGCGTGCTCCAGGTGGCCCTGGAGTCGATCACCGACAACCTGGACAACCTCACGTATCTCCGGGCGTTCCAGTAACTGGGCGCGCCCGAGCGGCTCTGCTATCGTCCCTCACGTCCAGCATTTCCCGAGCCAAGACCGATGATCGATCAGAACTCCCGTCCCGCACGCAAGGTCGGCATCGCCGAGCACCTGTGGGAGACGTACGAAGAGATGGCCCAGCAGATGGGCTCGGATCGCGACGCGCTCATCAACCAGGCGCTGTTCATGTTCGCGCGCCTCAACGGCTTCATCGACGTGAGGACGAAGGGCGAGCCCGCCGTGGCGGCGGTGCCGTCCGCCGCGCCCGCGCCGGCGGCGCGTCCGGCCGCTTCCACGCCCCCGGCCTCCGCGGCCAAGGGCGCTCCCCCGGTCCTGGCCCCCGCGCCGGCCGCGCGCCCCGCCGCGCGCAACGCGGAGGAGCGGCCCTCCTCCAACGGGCTGGACAATGATCCGGTCCGCCGCGAGGTCGCCGAGCGCGTCCTGGAGACGGCCGCCGAGCTGGAGCGGCTCATCAAGGGCAAGAACGAGCCGCCCCCGCCCTCCGCGGACGACATGATCGAGGACGAGGAGGAGCCCCTGCCCGAGCAGGAGGAGCCGCCGCTCGACGACATGCAGGACGAGCCTCCCGAGGAGGCCGAGGAAGAAGAGCCCATGGAGGAGCCGGACGAGGAGGAGGGCGCCGCGCTCTACCTCGTCACGGAGTCCGGCGAGCAGGAGAAGATCGTCAAGGACCGCTACGTCATCGGCCGCGGCAAGCACTGCGACTTCGTCATCAACTCCGGCAAGGTGTCGCGCGAGCACGCCGTCATCGCCCGCGACGGCGGCGACTTCTACATCGAGGACCTCGGCTCCTCGAACGGGACCTGGTTCAACAAGCAGCGCATCAAGCGCCGCAAGGTCGAGGACGGGGACGAGTACTTCATCTGCAGCGAGAAGATCCGCCTCGTCATCCACTGATGCCGGGATGACGCGGGGCCCCACGGTGCGATGGCCTTGTTCAGGAATTGACGGGCTGAGGGCCTCCATTGTTTGATGGGGGTCGCCTGCTCCCCATGGGAGCAGGTGCCGAATGACACCTGTTCAGCTCGCGCTGTGGACGATTCTGGGAGTGGCCCTGGTGATTGCGGTGGTGACCGACGTGCTGCGCCGGCTCATCCCGAACGCCGTGACCTATCCGCTCATCGTGCTGGGGCTCGGGGTGCGCGGTGTGTCCGAAGGGGTGGGCGGGCTGGAGTCGGGGCTGGTGAGCGGGCTTCTGGCGGGCGCGGGACTCGCGCTGCTGCTGGTGCCGGGTGCGCTGCGCGGGCGCATGGGGTGGGGTGACGTCAAGCTGATGGCGGGCGTGGGCTGCGTGCTGGGCTTTCCCACGGTGCTCGCCGCGGCGGCCTTCATCTCGCTCACGGGTGCGCTGCAGGCCCTCGTCACGCTGCTGTGGCAGGGGGCCGTCTGGGACACGCTGGCGGCGGTGGCCCGCCGCTGGGCGGTGCGGATGAAATGGATGCGCGAGGAAACCTCGCCCGCTCCGGTGCGACACATCCCCTACGGCGTCTCCATCGCGCTCGGGACTTTCTGGGCCATGTGGTGGCAGCAACAACATCTGGGATAGCGCGCCGTCAGGCCGGGCGCGCGCACGCAAGAAGGGGACTCACACGATGTTCACTCGCTTCACGCAAGCCCTGGCGCTCGGCGCCGTCGTCACGGTGGTGGCCAGCGCCCCTGCCCAGGCCCAGGAGGGCAGCTCCGTCAGCCTGGGCGTGGGTACCCAGAAGGTGCTCACCATTCCCGGCCTCAGCCGCGTCGCGCTGGGTGATCCATCCATCGCCGAGGTGAAGACGCTCGGCACCGGCCAGTTGCTCGTCACCGGTAACGCGGAAGGCAAGACGACGCTGCTCGTCTGGAAGTCCTCCGGTCAGCGCATCAGCTACCTGGTGACGGTCCGCAAGCAGGACCCCAACGAGGTCATCTCCGAGATCAAGCGCCTGCTCGGCGAAATCGAAGGCGTGTCCGTGCGCATGGTGGGTGACCGCATCTACCTGGACGGTCAGGCCTACACCACGCAGGACGCGGACCGCATCGAGCAGGTGGTGAGCCTGTACCCGAACGTGAAGTCGTTCGTGAAGATCGCCCCCAACGCCAAGAAGCTGGTGGCGCAGAACCTGAACGCGGCCTTCCAGAAGGCGGGCCTGAAGAACGTGCAGGCCAACGTGGTGGGCGCGACCATCTTCCTGGAGGGCTCCGTGGAGAGCCAGCAGGACCTCCAGAAGGCGGAGCTCATCACCAAGGCCATCGGCGAGAAGGTGGAGAACCTGCTCGTGGTCGGCATCAAGCGGATGATCCTCTCCGAGGTCCAGTTCGTCGAGATCCGCCGCAACAGCCGCGACCGCTACGGCATCAAGTACCCCACGGACATCACCGGCACGCTGACGGCCACCGCCACGCTGAACAAGGCGCTCATCCCGTCTGGCGACGCCATCTCCAACCTGGTGATGGGCGCGACGGGCGGCTCCGACCTGAGCATCGGCTTCCAGGCCAACGACGGTTACGGCCGCCTGCTGGCGCAGCCCAAGCTGGTGTGCGCCAGCGGTGAGAAGGCGGAGTTCCTCGCCGGCGGCGAGGTGCCCATCCCCCTCATCACCAACACGCAGTTCACGGTGGAGTACAAGCCCTACGGCGTCATCCTGAACATCCGCCCCACCGCGGACCGCAACGGCAACATCCAGACGGAGGTGGAGGCCGAGGCCTCTGAAATCGACACCTCCGTGTCCGTGTCCTTCGGTGGTTCGTCCGCCATCCCCGGCTTCCGCACCCGCAAGGTGAAGACGAACGTCACCGTGCGCCACGGCGAGACCATCGTGCTGTCCGGCGTGTTCAGCCACGACGAGCAGAAGGCCGTCGCGAAGCTGCCCGGCCTGGGTCACATCCCCATCGTGGGCGAGCTGTTCAAGAACCGCGCGTTCGACTCCACCAAGCGCGAGCTGGTGATCTTCGTCACCCCGCGCATCGTGAACCCGGACTCGGACAAGGTCCGCAGCATCATCGAGGACGTGAAGACCCGCTACAAGCAGGCCCGCTCCGAGGTGAACTTCAACATCTTCGACTGACGGCCTTTCGCGCCGCCACGTCGGATCCGGGCCGGCCCCATCCCTGCTTCAGAGGGGGCGGGTGCCGGCTCGTTCGTTTCCGGGCAGCAGGCGGGCGAGCGTCTCAGGAGTCTTTGAGGTCGTAGGAGGGCTTGGTAGCATCCCGACCCATGTTTCTCATCACGCTGACGGAGAAGGGCGGCGGCTCGGAGCAGCGGGAGTACCCCAAGAACGAGATCACGATCGGCCGGATTGCTGGCAACGACATCGTGCTCGCCAAGGGGAACGTCTCCAAGACCCACTCCCGCATCGTCGAAAAGGACGGCCGCTTCATCATCGTGGACATGAAGTCCACGAACGGCACCTTCGTGAACGGCAAGAAGATCGCCGGGCCCATGGTGCTCAAGCCGACTGACCAGGTCTCCATCGGCGACTACATCCTCAACGTCGAGCCGCTGGAAGAAGAGCCCGCCGACGAGGGCTACGACGAGGAGCAGGGCGAGGAGGCCTACGAGGAAGAGGCCTACGAGGAGGAGGAGCCCTACGAGGAGGAGCCGCCTCCGCCCGCCCCCGCGGCGCCCAGCCGCATGCCCGCGTCCATGGCCGCGGCCATGGCGAAGAACAAGCGCAAGGTGGACCCCCGGCTGGAGCGCTACTCGCGGCTCCAGAAGGAGATCCACGACCGGCTCATCGAGTACCTGGACCTGCGCCGCATGGACATGGACCGGCTCGGGGACGAGGAGCTCTGGCGCCGCACGGAAAAGGCCATCCGGGACATCATCGACCAGATGGAGGCGGACCAGGAGCTTCCCGGGGACGTGGACCGGGAGGAGCTGCTCACCGACGTCATCAACGAGGCGCTGGGCCTGGGGCCCCTGGAGGCGTTCCTCGCGTCGGAAGAGATCAGCGAGATCATGGTGAACCACGCCAACCAGATCTACATCGAGCGCAAGGGCAAGCTGACCCTGTCGGAGAAGACGTTCTCCTCCAACCAGGCGGTGCTCGGCGTCATCGAGCGCATCGTGGCGCCCATCGGCCGCCGCATCGACGAGTCCAGCCCGCTGGTGGACGCGCGCCTCAAGGACGGCAGCCGCGTGAACGCCATCATCCCGCCGCTGGCGCTCAAGGGCCCCTGCATCACCATCCGCAAGTTCAAGAAGGACGCGCTGAAGATCCAGGACCTCATCAAGTACAAGACCATCACCGCGCAGATGGCCGAGTTCCTGGAGATGTGCGTGACGGCCCGGCGCAACATCGTCATCTCCGGCGGCACGGGCTCCGGGAAGACGACGACGCTGAACATCATCAGCTCGTTCATCCCGGAGGGTGAGCGCATCATCACGGTGGAGGACGCGGCGGAGCTCCAACTGCCGCAGGACCACTGGGTGCAGTTGGAGAGCCGCCCGCCCAACCTGGAAGGCAAGGGCGCCATCACCATCCGCGAGCTGGTGAAGAACTGCCTGCGCATGCGGCCGGACCGCATCGTGGTGGGCGAGTGCCGCTCCGGTGAGACGCTGGACATGCTCCAGGCCATGAACACCGGCCACGACGGTTCGCTCACCACGCTGCACGCGAACACGCCGCGCGACGCCATCGCCCGGCTGGAGACCATGGTGCTCATGTCCGGCATGGAGCTGCCGGTGAAGGCCATCCGCGAGCAGATCGCCAGCGCCGTGCACCTCATCGTGCAGCAGACGCGCTTCTCCGACGGGACGCGCAAGATCTGCTTCGTCACGGAGGTGTCCGGCATGGAGGTCGACATCGTGACCCTCCAGGACATCTTCTATTACAAGCAGGACGGCTTCACGGAGGACCACAAGGTGCGCGGGCGCTTCGTGGCTTCGGGCTTCGTGCCGAAGTTCTACGACGAGCTCCAGCGCAAGGGCATCCCCGTGAACATGAGCATCTTCCGCGAGGACTGACGCGTCCATGCCTACCCTGGTCGTCCGTCACCCTGACGGCACTGAGCACGAGCACGAGATCGCGGGCGAGCTGAAGATCGGCCGCCAGCAGGGCAATGACCTGGTCCTCACGGAAGGCGGGGTGTCGCGGCAGCACGCGCGCGTCTACGTGGAGGGCGGCGCCGTCTACATCGAGGACGGGGGCAGCCAGAACGGCACCTTCGTGGACGGCGAGCGCATCGAGGGGCCCACGGCGCTGACGCCGGCCTCGCAGGTGCTGCTGGGCGACTACGAGCTGAAGCTCAAGGGCAGCGCCCGGAGCACCAGCGGCCGCCGCGCGGCGACGCCTCCTCCCGGCGATCCCGCGACGCTCGCGGACGCGCCCGTGAAGGGCACGCGCGCCATGCCCAGCATCCGCGCCAAGGCCACGCAGAACGGGGCCGCGAAGCCCGAGGGCGCGCTGGCGAAGCGGCCGGCGCGCTCGACGTCCGCGGGCGCGGGGGCCGCTGCCGCGGCGGCGGCGGGCGCGAGCTCGGGGCCGGTGCTCAAGGGCATGACGGGGCCGTGGGCGGGCAAGTCCTATCCCATCAACGGCACGGTGCTGGTGGGCCGGGCGCCTCCGGCGGCGGTCGTCCTGGATGACGACTCCGTGAGCCGGAAGCACGCGGAGGTGAAGCGCGAGGGCTCTGGCGTCATCGCGCGCGACCTGGGCAGCGCCAACGGCACCCTGCTCAACGGCGAGCTGCTGGGCGAGGAGTTCGTCGACCTGCAGCCCGGGGACGTCCTCCAGTTCGGCGTGGTGGAGATGACCTACGAGTCCGCCGACACGCCCTCGCGCCGTCCCGGTGCGGGTGCGGCGCCGGCCCGTCGCGGCGGCCGGGCGGCTCCCGAGGCGGACAAGAAGCGCAAGCTGCTGGTGGTCGCGGGCGGAGTGATCGCGCTGCTGGCGGTGGCGGCGGTGGTGAAGACCTCCATCGGGGCGCCGCAGAAGGCGCAGAAGACGGGGCCCGCCGCGCCGCTGGATCCCGCGGCGCAGGTGCAGGAGTTCCTCAGCGAGTGCCGCTCGTACTCCTCCAACGAGATGGGGGCTCCCGACTGGGACCGCGCCGAGAAGGCGTGCGAGCAGGCCCTGGACATGGACCCCATCAACGCCGAGGCGAACACCCTCGTGCGGCGCATCAAGCTGGAGAAGGAGGCCTTCGGCAACTTCGAGGCCGCGAAGAAGGCCATCGAGCTCAACCGCGAGAAGGACGCGCTGGAGTATCTGCGCAAGATTCCGAAGGAGAGCGAGTACTTCCGCCGCGCCCGCTCCAAGGCGAAGGAGACGGCCGAGCAGTTCGTGGAGCGCGCGAAGTTCGACTGCAATCGCTACCTGAACAACTCGCAGTGGGGGCCCGCGGTCCAGCGCTGCCAGCAGTACATGGAAGTGTGGTGCCAGAAGCAGAGCAAGGAGGACCTGGAGCCGCCCATCGGTCAGACGCTCCGCCTGGAGGGCGGCCTGCGCAAGAACGAGTGGCGCCCCAAGGACGCCATGTTCGTGAAGTTCCTGGTGGCCCGCAACCGCGTGGACCGCAACGCCCAGCCGTGGACGTGCCCGGTGTCCGACATCCTTCAGGAGGACGGGCTGGGCGTGGATCAGGCCAGCGAGGTGCGCGCCATGTTCGCCAAGCGCTACGCCCCGAAGCTCGTCCAGGCGGCGATGATGGACTACTGGAACGGCCGCGGCAGCGAGGCCATGGCGACGCTGCAGAAGCTGCGCTCGAAGGAGGACCAGGCGCAGTACCACCAGTTGGCGGACGACCTCATCCGCGACGTGTCCAACGTGGATCAGCTCTTCAAGACGGGCGAGAGCTCCATCACCAACGACGACCCCGAGCGCGCGGTGGCGCCGTTCAAGGACGCGCTGGCGACGGACAAGCGCATCATGGCGGAGCTGGCGGAGTCGCACCTGTCCTTCTACCGGAAGAACATGTTCCAGGACCTGGCGGCCTCCGCCTACCTGCGCGGCAAGCACTTCGCCGACCGCGAGGACCGCCGCCGTGGCTGCCGCATCTGGAAGATGGGCTTCGACTTCTACAAGGGCAACACGAACCTGAACCGCGTGGTGGCCTTCTGCTCCACGCAGGCGCAGAACGCGTTGAACAACGTGGGCGGTTGCTCGGACTTCCAGGCGGTGGAGGACTACGCCGTGCCGGGTGACGGCATCGCCGAGCAGATGGCCGCGAAGAAGGCCGAGCTGAAGTGCCGCTGAGCGGCGCTCCGGTGTGGGGCTTCGTGGACAGACAGCGGGAGGCGCGCTAGGGACGGGGGATGGCCGACACCAGCCCCCCGCGCTCCGAGCGCCGTCTGGCGCTCTTCGACGCCTCTGGCTTCATCTTCCGCGCCTATCACGCCATCCCCCCGCTCACGACGAGCAAGGGGGTGCCCACCAACGCGGTGCTGGGCTTCACCCGCATGGTGCTCAAGGCCCTGCAGGAGCTGAAGCCCACGCACGTGGCGCTGGCGTTCGACAAGTCCGGCCGCGTGGAGCGTCAGAAGATCGACCCCACGTACAAGGCGAACCGCAAGGCGCCGCCGGAGGACCTGACGCCCCAGTTCCCGCTCATCCGCAAGGTGGGTGACGTGCTGAACCTGCCCTCGCTGGACGCGGAGGGCTGGGAGGCGGACGACGTCATCGGCACGCTGGCGATGCAGGCGAAGGCGGAGGGCTTCCAGGTCCTGGTCATCACCAGCGACAAGGACTTCATGCAGATCGTCGACGAGGACATCACCCTCTTCGACCCCGCGAAGAACAAGCGCATCGGCGTCGCGGACGTGCAGGAGAAGATGGGCATCCTGCCCGGGCAGGTGCGCGACTTCCTGGCCCTGGTGGGCGACGCGGTGGACAACGTCGCCAAGGTGCCCGGCGTGGGCGACAAGACGGCGGTGGAGTTGCTCCACCAGTTCGGCGACGTGGAGACGCTGCTCGCGCGCGTGGAGGAGGTGAAGAAGCCGAAGATCCGCGCGGCGCTGGAGTCCCACCGCGAGAGCCTGGCGCGCGCCAAGCAGCTCGTCACGTTCAACACCGGGCTGGCGCTCAACGTGAAGCTGGACGACCTGGTCCGCCGCGCGCCGGACGCCACGCGCGCCAGGGACCTGTTCACGGAGCTGGAGTTCTACGCGCTCCTGCGCGACCTGCCCGCGGAGGAGGCCCCGGCCCGGCCGGACGTGGCGCCGCTCGCCACCACCACCACGCTGGTCACCACCGAGGCGGAGCTGAAGGCGCTGGCGGACGCGGCGAAGGCGGCCGGGGCCCTCACGCTGGTGCCCGCCTTCGAGGGCATGCCCTTCGCGGCGCCCCTGGTGGGCCTGGGCGTGGCGCTGCCGGACGGCTCCACGCGCTACGTGCCGCTGCGGCACCAGCAACTGGGCGCCACCCAGGTGCCGGTGGCGGCCTTCACCGCGGTGATGAAGGACGTCGTGGCGGACGCGGCGGTGAAGAAGGGCGGACATGACCTCAAGGCGCTCACGCTGGTGCTGGCCAATGAGGGGCTGACGCTGGAGGGCGCGCACGACGACGTGGAGCTCTTGAGCTACCTGCTCAACCCGTCGCGCCGGGAGCACGCGCTGGCGGACCTGGCGCGGGAGCGGCTGCGCTCGGAGCTGCCCGCGCTGCCCGCGTCGGTGGAGGGCAAGAAGGGGCGGCCGCTGGCGGACCACGGGCCGGAGGAGGTGGCCGCGGCGTACGCGGTGCGCGCGGACGCGGCGCGCAGGCTGGCGCCGGAGCTGTGGAAGGAGCTGGAGCTGGGCGGGCTCGCGGAGCTGGCGCGCACGCTGGAGCTGCCGCTGTTGCCCGTGCTCGCGCGCATGGAGCGCGAGGGCGTGAAGCTGGACGTGGCGGAGCTGGGCCGCACGTCCGAGCGCGTGGACGTGGAGGTGAAGGCGAAGGAGGCCGAGTGCCACCAAGCCGCGGGCCACGCCTTCAACCTGGGCTCCAACCCGCAACTGGCGCAGGTGCTCTACGAGGAGCAGAAGCTGCCCATCCTCAAGCGCGGCAAGACGGGCCCGTCCACGGACCAGGAGGTGCTGGAGAAGCTGGCGGAGGAGCACCACAGCGTGCTCGCGCGCGCGCTGATCGAATACCGGGGCCTGTCCAAGCTCAAGAGCACCTACCTGGACACGCTGCCCACGCTGGTGGCGAAGGACGGGCGCATCCACACCACGTACCACCAGGCGGCCACCGCCACCGGCCGGTTGTCCTCGTCCGACCCGAACCTCCAGAACATCCCCATCCGCACGGAGCTGGGGCGGGAGATCCGCCGCGCCTTCGTGGCGGACGCGGGGCACCAACTGGTGAGCGCGGACTACTCGCAGATTGAACTGCGGCTGTTGGCGCACATCGCGGAGGACCCGGTGCTCATCGAGGCCTTCCGCAACGACGAGGACATCCACAGCCGCACGGCGGCGGAGATCTTCGGCGTGGACCCCAAGGACGTGGACCGCGAGCAGCGCCGCGTGGCGAAGACGGTGAACTTCGGCATCGCCTACGGCCTGTCCGCGCACGGCCTGTCCACGCGCCTGGGCATCTCCCAGGAGAACGCGCGCGACGTCATCGAGCGGTACTTCACCCGGTACGCGGGCATCCGCCAGTACCTGGAGGACACCGTGGAGAAGGCGCGCAAGGTGGGCTACGTGGAGACGCTCTACGGCCGCCGCCGCCTGATGGGGGACCTGCTCTCCAAGAACCGGGCGGTGGCCCAGGCCGCCGAGCGCGCCGCCATCAACATGCCCATCCAGGGCACCGCCGCGGACCTGATGAAGAAGGCCATGCTGGCCGTGGACGCCGCGCTCAAGGAGCAGAAGCTGAAGACGCGCGTGCTCCTGCAGGTGCACGACGAACTGCTCTTCGAGGCGCCGGACGCGGAGGTGGAGGCCGTGAAGGCCCTGGCCGTGAAGAGCATGGCCTCCGTCGCCGAGCTGAAGGTGCCGCTCAAGGTGGAGGTGGGCGCGGGGAAGAGCTGGGCGGACGCGCACTGAGCACGAAAAAACGCGGGAGAGCGCCCACCCCCGTAGGCGCCCTCCCGCTGCCCCATCCCCAATCCCCCCGACAAAACATGCCGATCCGTCCGACCGGCGGAGCGCGCGGACCCCCATCCACGCGTTCCGGCGTTCGACTGTGTGCGGCTCACCGCTCCCCCGAGCAGGAACTCGCACCCTCAAGGCGCGTCACGGACCCCCATCCATGACAGCGCTCCCTCCCGCCAGCCCCCGGACCCTTCCTCAATGAGGAGTGTCAAGCCGGACGGATCGGCAAACCTTTACAACCCAATCCTCTCAATGCATGGCGGACCGCTCGTCGCGGCGGCCCATGGGGGCCCGGCGCGCGTGGGACGGCCGCTCGAAGTACTCCACCACCAGACCGCCGAACGGCACCCGGGGCCCATCCGCCTTCGGGTCCGCCATCCGCTGGAGCAGCGCCACCGCGCTGTCCACGGCCTCGTCGAGCGCGCTGTTGATGCGCTGGCGCTCCGCGTCTCCACCGCCCAGCACCTCCAGGGCGTCCACCAGGCACCGCCGCAGCAGTGCGAACTCGTCATGCAGGGCGCGCGCGCCACGCTCCGGCGCCAGGCGCAGCACCGCGCGGGTGCGGCTCCAGGGGCTGGACTCCACGCCCTCCAGCGTCAGCCCCAGCTCCCGGACGAAGGGCTCCACCAGTCCGTCCAGCAGGCTGGGGCCCGGAACGCCCTGGCCCTCGTGCGCCGCCAGCCGCATCCGCCGCCACAGGGCCGCGATGCGCTCCGGCTGCTTGCTGAAGACCCGGGCCGCCCCGGCCTTCTTCCGTCCCCGCTCCGCCGCCATGTCCGTTGTCGTCCGCATCGCGAGCAAAGACATAGCAAGGGCTTTGCCAACGCCAGACGGTTGCCGGTCCCCAGTGAAATCGCCCACTTGGGCAATGGGGCTGCCCTGAAGGGTGGCCGGAGGACGTAAATCCTACGGGGCGGGTGTTGAAAGGCGGGGGGCAGGGGAAGAACCTTCCCTGCCTGGGAACGCCGCGCCTCTCAGTGGAGCGTCGGCTTGGGCGGGCGGCCCGACGGGGCCTCGCCGTCCAGCTCGTACTCGCCGCTGGGGGACTCCAGCTCCTCGTCATCTCCGTCCATCTCGTCCGGGCCCTCCGGGTGGCCCGCGCCCGACTCCAACGTCTCCGGCGCGCCCTCCAGGGCCTCCGGCTGGCTGGGCGCGGACGGATTGGGCGGGGCGGCGGGCGGGGTGGCGGCGGGCCACTCCGGCCAGGGGAGGGCGGGGGACAGCGGCTCGGCGCCGTCCACGGGGACGGGCCCCGCGGCGCGGGCGGCGGCGAGCAGGCGCAGCGCGGCGTCCTCGGCGGCGTCCTCCGCGGCCAGCTCCGTCATGCGGGCGGCCTTCTGGCGCATGCGGCGCGCGAAGGCGGCCACGCACAGGATGGAGGCCGTGAGCCACAGGAGCGCGGAGCTGGTGGTGAGCGGCAGCCAGCCGTAGCGGGCCGCGAGCCCCTCGCGCCAGTCCTGCTCCTCCAGCAGCAGCGACGTGCGGAAGGCCTTGCCGAAGGCCTGCTCGAAGGGCTCACCCGCGCGCACGCCGTCCACCAGCAGGCCCATGGCGTGCGCGCCGTGCTTGCCGGTGAGGAACGCCACGAAGGCGGCGCTCTGGGCGTAGGCGATCTCCACGTCCGCGGGCACGTCCGGCCACTCGTCGGACAGGTCCTCGAAGTGGAAGACGCGCTCCTGGGTCACCGCGCGGAAGAGGGCGCTGTAGTGGGCGACGGAGAAGCGCTCGTCGGTGAGGTTCTGCGCCACGCCCTCCTGGAACCAGCGCGGCCAGTCCTTCGCGAGCTGGCCCAGCGCCACGTGCGCCAGCTCGTGCCGCAGCGTGGTGGGGCCCTCCGAGTCGCTCAGGCTGAGCGCGTCCAGCAGGATGATCTGATGTCCGGGGTAGGCGAGCGCCACGGCCCAGCCCGGAGGCTTGCCACCGGGGAGCGCCAGCGCCTCGAACTCCTGGCGGCCCACGCCCAGGCGGATTTCAGTGGTGCCCGGCCAGTCGCGCCCCAGCATCGCGCCGAAGGCGTCCCGCACGCCTTCAATCTGCCCGGCCAGGGCCCGGGCCGCGCCCGCCGCCTTCGCGGTGTGGAGGATGACGAAGCGCTGCGTCTTCAGCTCCCCCGCGACGATGGCCGGGCGGGCGTGGGGCACGAGCGCGGCGTCCGTGACGACGGCCTCCGTGGCGTGGATGCCCCGGGGGCCTTCCTCCTGCGCGAACACGCCCGGCGAGGCCAGCAGCATCATCAAGAAGGCGAACAGGCGGAGCATGCGTGGCCTCACGGTCCACCAGAGATAACAGCCTCGGCCGCCGCCGCATCAACCCCTTCCACCCTCAATCGCTTACGGCGCGACGTGTCACCCGCCACGAGTGTCACCTGGCGACGCGGCACGCCCAGCGTTTTGGCGATGAATTCCACCAGGGCCGCATTCGCTTCACCATCCACGGGCGGCGCGGCGAGCTGGATTTTGAGCTGGCCGTCATGCTCGCCCACCACCTTGGTGCGGGACGCGCGCGGCTGGACGAGCACCGTCAGCTCCACCCCGGCGGGTATGGCCTTGATCCAGGGGGCGGGCATGCGCGCGACGCTAGTCGTTGGAGGTGGCCTTCTTCTGCGACAGGAACGCGACGTTGTCCTCCACGCGCGCGTAGTCGCGGTCCGCGAAGGTGGGCGCGGCGAACGTCTCCAGCAGCTTGCGGTGGGCCTCCACCACGGAGCGCACCTGCGACTCGAACTGGGTGCGCTGGCGCTTGAGCTCGTTGATGTCCTCCACCACCTGCACCAGCCGCTGGTGGGCGCCGTGGACGATCTTCTCCGCCTGGTGCTCCGCGTCCGCGATGATGATCTCCGCTTCCTTCTTCGCGGCGTCCTTCAGGTCCTCGCTGATGCGCTGGGCGGTGACCATCGTCTCCTGGAGGGTGCGCTCGCGCTCCTGATGCTGCTCGAGCCGCGCCTGCGTGCGCTTCAGCTCCTCCTTGAGCGCGATGTTCTCCTTCACCACCTCCTCGAACTCGCCGGCGATCAGCTCCAGGTACGCGCCCACTTCGGGACGCGCGAAGCCGCGCATCACCGTCTCGAAGCGCTTCTGCCGGATGTCGAGGGGGGTGATCTTCATGCGCCCCAGTCTAACCCATACACGCGCGCACTCCAGGAATCGGCCCGGGCGGGGCGTCAGGCCTGGAGGGCAGACAGGCAGGCGTGTTTCAGGGCGCGGCGGCCGGGGCGGCCTCCCACTGCGACGCCACCGAGCGCGCGGCGTTCTGCACCGCGTAGCCCACGCGGCTGTCCGCGGCCACGTCCTGCACCACCCGGCGTGCGGTCTGCGTGCGCTGGTAGAGCAGCCCGCTCAGCGCCTGAATCTTCAGGGCGTCCGGCAGGCGCGGGTGGCGCACGACGTTGCCCAGGATCTCCTCCGCGCGGCGGTGCTGGAAGAGGGCCACCGCGCGCAGCGCGGCCTGCTGGATGCGCGGGTTCGGGTCCCAGATGAACGCGGCCAGCGGGTCCAGGGCGCGCGGGTCGCCCAGGAGCGCCAGGTCCTCGATGGCGAGCGCGCGGATCTCCTCCGGCGCGGGCTCCGCCGCCCACAGCAGACCCCTCAGGAGGGAGACGTCGGCGGCGCCGGCATCCACCGGGGGCCGCGCGGGGGCGGCGCGCTCCGCGGGGGCCTTGTCGGCCTTCGGGGCGGCCTTGGGCGCCGCGGCCGGGGAGGCCGACGGGGCCTGGGCGTGCGCGGCGGCGGTCAGGAGCAGGGCGGCGGCGAGGAGCGGTCGCATGGGGCTCGTTCTACCCGAAACCCGGGAAGCCCGGCAGCGCACCGGGGCCACCCCCCGGGTCGTGCGCGACATTTTCTTGACGGGATCCGCCGCTGTGGGAGTTTGCCGGTGCTACAGGCGTGTTGCGAACGGAGGTCGAAGTCACCATGGGTGCGGCGGTCGCGAGCTGGCAGACACTGGAGAACGTCACGGTGGAGTGCACTCACTGCGGCGTGATGATGACACTCCAGCCCGGAACCCGGGTGAAGTACTACCGGTGCGGTTCGTGCCACCGCTGGGTGTCCAGCACCTACAGCGAGGTGTTCCGCGCGGACGCGAAGATGCGCACGCACCCGGTGAAGGACACCTCGGACGCGGACGCGCGCTTCGTGGAGGTGAAGGACCGGCTGGACAAGTGGCTCTCCGCCGTCCAGGAGCAGTGCCCGTACCAGACGCTGGGCGTGTCGCCGCTGGATTCGCCGGACGTGATTCGCGCGCGCTTCCACGCGCTGGCCCTGGAGCGGCACCCGGACCGGGGCGGCTCCGCGGAGCAGATGCGCGAGGTCAACGACGCCTACGAGCGCATCCTCAAGCACCGTCAGCGCAAGCGGCTGGAGGCCATGGCGTCCGGCACGTCCTCGCGCGCCACACCCGCGTCCGTCCTGCCCGCGCGCAACAGGTAGAGCCAGAAGAGGGCTCCCAGCGACAGGCCCAGCCCCACCTTGGCCCAGGTGGGGAACAGGTGGCCCGGGGAGATGAAGCCCTCCACGAAGCCGATGCCGGCCAGGAAGGGCGCGCAGCCCACCACCAGCTTCACGGCTTCACGCCCGCGCGCCTGGAGCGCCTGCGCGCGCGGCAGCTCGCCGGGGTCGATGAGCGCCTGGCCCACCATCAGCCCCGCGCCGCCCGCGATGACGATGATGGACAGCTCCACGGGCCCGTGCGCGGCGATGAAGTCCAGGAAGCCCGCGGCCATGCCCTCGCGGAAGCACAGCGCCCCCACCGCGCCAATGAGCACGCCGTTGTTCACGAGCGTGAAGATGGGCCCCACGCCCAGCAGGATGCCGGACGCGAACGCGAACAGCGTCACGGTGAGGTTGTTGGTCGCGATGCCGGAGGCCACGGCGTTGGGCGGCGCCACGGACAGCAGGTCATCCGTCCACATGCGCCCCTGCGCCACGTAGCGCCGCACGCCCTCCGGCACCAGCAGCTCCGCGCCGCGCGGCTCCAGCGTCACCACCAGCGCGCCCAATAGCAGCCCCAGCACCAGCAGGCCCGCGCTCACGCCCACGAAGCGCGCCTCGCGGCGCAGGGTGGCGGGGAAGTCCCGGCGGAAGAAGTCGCGCGTGGAGGCCCAGCGCTCGCGCGGCGGCTGGTAGATGGCGCCATACGCCCGCGCGCACAGTTGGTTGAGGAAGCGGTGCGCGTCCGTGCCCGGATAGAACGTCTGCGCCCGCGCCAGGTCCGCGGCCGCGCGCCGGTACAGCGTGTCCAGCGTGCGCAGCTCCGCCAGGCTCAAGCGGCCCGCGCGCTGGCGCGTCAGCAGCGCCTGGAGCGCGTCCCAGTCCGGCCGGCGCCGCGTGACGAACGTGGGCAGGGGCGCGGCCATGTCAGTGGACCGCCTTCGCGCGCGTGCGCAGGAAGGCCTCCGTGGCCTCCGGCGACTGGAGCACCCGCGCGCGCTCCTCGTCCGTCAGGGACGCGCCCACGCGGTCCACCAGCCGCGCGCCCAGCCGCCGCCGCACCTCCGGCTCCAGGCCGGGCGCGCGCGACAGGAACGCCAGCACCAGCTCCACGTCCTCCGCGTCCAGGGGGCGGTGCGCGCCCGCGTCTGGCGCGTCCACCGCGGGCGCCTGCGTGTACTTGTCCAGGTCGATGGCCTCCTCGCGCACCAGCACGGTTCCGGCGAGCATGTCTCCCAACCGGCGGTGGCGTGAGTCCAGCAGCATGGTGATGCAGCCGGTGGCGTAGAGCACCGGCAGGAAGTCCACGGCACGGCAGAGGTTCCTCACCGCGCTTTCGAAGAAGCCCACCGGCGAGCCATCCTCTCGCACCACGCGGATGCGCAGCACCCGCTTGCCGGGTGTCTGTCCATGGAAGAAGACCTCCGCCAGCGTCCAGTACAGCCATTGCGTGGCGAAGAGGCCCACCGCGAGCAGTGTCTGCGTGAGCCCCGACAGCGCCTGGAAGGCCCCCAGCACGTCGGACACCAGCAGGGTGATGACGAAGTAGAGCGCCACCCAGAAGAAGAACAGCAGGCTCGCGTCCACCAGCCACGCGAGACAGCGGTAGCCGATGCCGGCCACGGGCAGGGACAGGGCCACCCGCTCGGGCGTGGCGACGTCGACATGGGGTGCGGGGGCGGAGGGAGTCATGCGCGCGGGACGCACAGCATACGCCCTTGCCATCCAGGACGCGCCATCTCCATGCATGCCGGGGCCTCGCCCGGGCATGGGACGAAACACCGATGAAAACATCCGAATCTGGACGCGGGACGTATGTCCCTGGGCTGACAGCGATCACGACCTGACGGACGAGGCCCTGGATTTCCATGCGTTCCGTGCGCAATTGACAGTCCTGCTCGGGTCCGTTCGCAAGAGGCCTTGGATGATGTTAGGGTCTCGGTTGGCTGGATTTGCTTGAAACGAAAAAGGAGGTTCGGCCCGGACGGGCCAGTTCGGCAGTCGCAGACGCAGTCCGCAGGGCAGCAGTCACAGGACCCCCGGATGGAGTTGAAGCGCGGTTCTCGCACGCTCAGCACAGGCGGAAGTTCCGCCGCGGTTCCACCGACTCCGGGGCAGGTTGAAGTCGACAGGTAGCATTGAAAGCAATTCGCCACGACGGCTGGGGGGCCATCGCATGGCAGCGAATCAATCGGCAGTTCGAATTTCGATTCTCGAAGGACCGTGGGCGGCCTGGCAGGGCCTTTCCGACGGGCTTCGGGGTGAGGGTCATTCCACTTCGGTGACGCGCGACGTGCGCGGCTTCCTGGACGGGCTCGGGACGGATCCACCGCAGGTGGCCATCCTGGACGTGGAGAGCGACGGCGAGGCCGCCATCGGGTGCTCCGTGACGGAGGGGCTCAACCTGCTGCGCGAGGCCCGCAAGCGCCGGCTGGAAGTGCGCATGCTGCTGCTGTCCGCGGTGAGCACGCCGGAGGTCATCTCCCAGTGCTTCGACGAAGGGGCCTCCGGGTATCTCTTCCGCGCGGGGCTGGGCGTGAACGCGGTGTCCTCCGCGGTCCAATCGCTGGTGCGGGGGGAGCGCCTCTTCCCGGTGCAGCTCCTGCGCAACGACTTCGAGCACCCGCCGGTGACGTCACCCACGGCGAGCGTCCTGTTGCTGCTCACGCAGCGCGAGCGCGAGGTGCTCCAGTACGTGGCGGGCGGGGCGGACAACCTGAAGATCGCCGCGCACCTGCAAATCGCGGAGCGCACGGTGAAGTCACACGTCACGCAGCTCTACCGCAAGCTGGGCGCGGAGAACCGCACCCAGCTCGCCTGCGCGCCTGCCACCTGGGCGTCAGGCCTCCGCCGGACCTCTAGCGGGGCCGGCCCACCCTCCCCGTTGAAGCGGGGAGGGCGTGGTGGGAAGCGCACGAGGCCTTCAGTTCTTGTTGCGGGCCGCGTCCTCTTCCATCTTCTTGCGGAGGCTCAGGGGACGCATGTCCGTCCAGACCTCCTTGATGTACTCCAGGCACTCGGCCTTCAGGCCCTGCTTGCCGGCGTCCTTCCAGCCCAGCGCGTTCTCACGGTCCGCGGGCCAGATGGAGTACTGCTCTTCGTGGTTCACGACGACCTTGTAAACGGTCGTGTCTTCGCGCTCGTCGCTCATGGGGTGTGACTCCTGGAAGCTGGGGACCCCCCTTTCGTCGCACACCCGGGGAAAAGCGGTCAAGGTAGGCGGTTGCGACAAATCCCGGTCCTTCCCGGGAGGGGGGATCCGCGCCCGGCCGCCCGCCGGGACCGCCCCCGGAAGCCGCCTCCGTGACACGAGCGGCACGGGGCGCGGATACTCGGCCGCATGCGCATCTGGAAGAACGCCGTGTCGGGGCTCGTGCTCCTCCTGGGGGGCGCCTGGGCCTCGCTGGCCCTGGCCCTGACGGGGACGGGGCCGGAGGGGCCGCACGGGGCCCGGAGCCTCGTGGCGGGGGCCCTGGTGGCCCTGGCGGTGGCGGCCTGGCGGTGGCGTTCGCGGCGCTGGGGCGTGGCGGTGATGCTCCTGGGCTGCCTGTCCGTGTACGGGTGGGTGCGGACGTTCCAGCCCTCCAACACGCGGGACTGGGCGCCGGACCTGTCGCGGGCGCCGTGGGCGGAGGTGGCCGGGACGCGGGTGACGCTCCACGACGTGCGCGACTTCCGCTACCGCGGCACCACGGACTGGGACCCCGCCTGGTACACGGCCACCTACGACACGGACGCGCTCACGGACGCGTCGTTCATCGTGGAGCCGTTCTCCGGCTTCTATGGCGCCGCGCACACGATGGTGAGCTTCGGCTTCCAGGACGGCCGCCACGTGGTGTTCTCCGTGGAGGTGCGGCGCGAGCAGGGGGAGACCTTCTCCGCGCTGGGGGGCCTGTTCCGCCGCTTCGAGCTCACCTACGTCGTGGGCGACGAGCGGGACCTGGTGCAACTGCGCTCCAACTTCCGCCATGACGACGTGTATGTGTATCCAGTGAACGCGTCGAAGGAGCGCATCACCGCGTTCTTCATGGACATGGTGCGGCGGATGAACGGGCTGCACACGCAGCCGGAGTTCTACGACACGCTCACCAGCAACTGCACCACCAACCTGGTGCACCACTTCGAGAAGGTGGCCACGAAGGACGTACCGTACGACCACCGCACGTTGATGCCGGCGTTCTCGGACGCGCTCGCGTACGAGCTGGGCATCATCGACACGGACGTGCCGCTGGAGCAGGTCCGCCAGCGCTACCACATCAACGCGCGAGCGCTGGCCGCGCAGGGGCGGGACGACTTCTCCGCCCGCATCCGCGCGCCGCTGGAGACCGCCGCCGCGCCGGTGCCCTGAGCCCTGGCGCCGGCTGGCTTCAGGTGCCCGTCGCGGCCCGGGGCTGCTCGGGCATGGGGCCGCGCTTCAGGTGCTTGTCGTAGTGGGCCTCCAGCGCGGTGAAGTAGCCGCGCTCGTCCCACATCTCCTGGAGGAGCCGGTCCGTGAGGGACCGCACCTCCGCGCGCTCGTCCTTCGGGTCGGGCACGCGGGCGCCGCCGCGCTTCGGATCCAGGAAGGCGCGGGTGGCCTCGGCCATCAGCACCCGGCTGCCGCGGAAGAGCCGGCGCAGGGCCTGGTTGATGGGGCGGGCGTCCATCTCCGAGCAGGCGGCGACGATGGCGGCCTGCACCCTGCGGGGCGCGTCCCCCTGGAGCGAGGCCGCGTCCAGGTCGCCTCGCTCCAGCGCGTGGTGCAGCAGGTAGCCGTGGTGCAGGCACACGCTCGTCAGGTCCACGCAGTCCTTCACCCAGAGGACGAAGAAGACCTTGCGGAACACCTTTCGCACGGGGAAGAGGGCCACGGCCTTGAGGTAGGACACCAGCCGTCCGCCCAGGCCGCGCGCTTCGTATGAGCCGGCGAGCACCGCCACGGCCTTGTCCGGGGCCTTCAGGCCCTTGTCCTTGAGCTGGTCGCGCACGGACTGCTCGCGCACCTGGCGCAGGGCGTAGTCGTCCAGGAAGGGCACGGGGATGAGCGGGGTGAGCCCGGCCGCCACGGCGTGGAAGGCCACGCGGGCGAGCGAGGGCGGCACGGCGTTCGGCGGACGGGCGTGGGTGGAATCATCCATGGCGTGGTTCATAACCGCTTCCGCCCGGGCCGCCTTCCGCCGGTAGAGTGGGATTGTCATGAACCCGGCGCGAGCCAGGGGGCAGGGAAAGGTGTTGGACCGCATGAAGGCGAAGGCGAAGCAGGAGCTCCCCGTCGTGCCCTTCGCGTCGGAGAAGGCGTGGGAGAAGTGGCTGGAGAAGAACCACGTCGACTCGCCGGGGGTCTGGGTGAAGCTCGCCAAGTTGGAGTCCGGCATCCCGTCCGTGACGTACGCGCAGGCGCTGGAGGTGGCGCTCTGCTACGGCTGGATCGACGGGCAGAAGGGCGCGCTCGACTCGGAGTACTGGCTCCAGCGCTTCACGCCGCGCAAGCCGCGCAGCAAGTGGTCGAAGATCAACTGCGGCAAGGTGGAGACCCTGGTCGCCGCCGGACGCATGAAGCCCGCGGGCCTGCGCGAGGTGGAGGCCGCGCGCGCGGATGGCCGCTGGGAGGCGGCGTACGCGGGGCAGAAGACCATGGAGGTGCCGGAGGACCTGACGCTCGCGCTGGAGAAGAACCCGAAGGCGAAGGCGGCCTTCGCCACGCTCAAGGGCGCCAACCGTTTCGCCATCCTCTTCCGGCTCCACGACGCGAAGAAGCCGGAGACGCGCGCGCGGCGGCTGGAGAAGTTCATCGCGATGCTGGAGGCCGGGGAGCTGATCCACGGCTGATGCAGGTCGCGATGACTGGCTAAGGCAGGATGCGCTGCAGGAGCGCGCTGCCCGCGATGAGGTGCGCGCGGGTCTCGCCGCTCATCAGCGACGCCGCCATGCTTACCCCCAGCGGCTGCTGCCGGAAGAACGCGGTCTCGCGCATCGCGAACTCCCAGATGTTGGAGGGCGTCGCGGGCCGGTTGAGCAGCTCGCGGTTCGCCTCGTAGAAGTCACCCACCTGGCCCGCCGCCGCCTCGCGTCCCGCGGCCTGTCCCGCGCGTGCCTGCTCCTGCATCCGCTGGAGCAGGTGGGGGGCCATCTGGGACTGGGCCATGCCCTCCACGCCCAGGGCCGCCGCGCCCGGCGCAGCACCTGCCGCGTAGCCCACCGCGCCCATCGCCTGCATCGCGCCGGACAGCAGCGGGCGGATGGCCGCGCCCACCGACCCCGGGGGCGCCTGCCGCACCACCGCCAGCGCCCGCTCGCGCTGCCCCATCGGCGCCGGACCGCCCGCGCCCGTCAGGTTCACCGGGGCCGGAGCGCGGGGGCCCTCGAAGCCATCCTGTTGCAGCGCCACCTGCCGTGGCGTGCGTGCGGGCGCGGCCGGAGCCGTGGAGGCGGCTGGAGCCGCCGGACGGGCCTCCGTCACCGGGTTGGACACCGGGAGCGAGACACTCCGGTTGCCGACTGGACCTATGTTTCCCATGTCTTCCACTTTAACACGGGTTCCTCCGGCCCTGCCGTGGCCAGGTAGCCTCGGCGGCATGAGCACCCCGATTGATTCCGTCATGCGCGTGGCCTACCGCGGCGCCTATCACCTGGCGCTCGCGTGGTGGTTCGTGCGCCGCCCGCGCACGGAGGGCACGCTCGTGGGGGTGTGGCGGGGGCGTGAGGTGTTGCTGCTGCAGAACTCCTACAAGCAGGCCTTCTCGTTGCCGGGCGGCGGCCGGCACCGCGGCGAGTCTCCGGAAGAGACGGGCGCCCGGGAGCTGCGCGAGGAGGTGGGGCTGCACGTGCCGGCCTCGAGTCTGCGCGTCGTGTGCGAGCTGCGTCACACGGACGAGTTCAAGCGGGACCTGTGCCACTTCGTCGAGCTGGAGTTCGCCGCGGAGCCCCGGCTCGTGCTCGACCAGCGCGAGGTGGTGTGGGCCGGGTGGCTCGACGTGGAGACCGCGCTGCGCCTGCCGCTCATGCCCGTGGTGCGCGCCTACCTGGAGGATGCCGCGCGGCGGAGGTGATTCGTGCCCTCTCGCCCGTCCCCCTGGCGTGGAGGCGGCCTCACCCCTGTCTTGCACCCGCCAGTTCGCCACCCCACCTTTCGGTGATTGGGATTGAACCGGGACGGAGGCGGACCGTGCTTCAGGAAGCCAGGACGACACCTTTGCAGAACGTGGGGCGCGGCGTGTTGGGCTCGTTCATGGTCGGGGCCGGCGCGGGGCATCTCTCCTTCGCGCGCGGACCATTCCAGGCGCAGGTGCCGGACTGGGTGCCCATGGACAAGGACCTCGTCGTCCTGCTCTCCGGCGTGGTGGAGATCGGCCTCGGGCTGTCGCTGCTCTTCGACAAGCGCCACCGGGTTCCCCTGGGGCTGGGACTGGCGGCCTTCTTCGCGGCGGTCTTCCCCGGCAACCTGCACCAGTACGACAAGCGCCTCTCCGCGTTCGGTCTGGATACGGACCGCAAGCGCCTGGCGCGGCTGTTCTTCCAGCCCGTGCTGATGGCCTGGGCGCTCTGGTCCACCGGTGCCCGGAAGGCGTTGCGGTAAAGACAGACGCTCGCGGAGGACGGCGGACTACTTCGCTTCGCCCATGACTTCCATGGTGTGCTTGAGCCGCTCCAGGCCCAGGCGCACCAGCGCGCCGCGCAGGTCGGGCTGGCCCAGGAAGGCCTTCCTGAACACCTCGCGCTCCAGCTTGAGCAGCGTGCAGGGCGTCACGGTGCGCACGGTGGCGGTGGCCAGCCGGCTGCGCAGCAGGGAGATCTCCCCGAACAGGGCGCCTTCCTCCAGCTTGGGATAGGCGGACTGGCGGCCGTCGCTGTGCGTGTGGAAGACCTCGCACTGGCCCCGGATGAGGACGTAGAGCGCGTCCCCTGGCTGGCCTCGGGTGAGCAGCGTCTCACCGGCGGGGACGGTGCAGGGGACGAACGAGTCTCCCAGCTCGTGCTGCACCTCCGGGGGCAGGGCGGCGATGAGCGGGTTGCTGCGCAGCGCGTCCGCGAGCAGGCGCTCCCGGGCGGCGACCTGCATCTGTTCGCCCTTCACGCCGTAGTCCTTGCCCAGCTCCCGGACGCCGGCCTGGGTGAGCTCCAGCAGCACGGCGTCCTCCACCGTCACGATGGTCGCGGTGCGCTGCGTGCCGGTGAGCAGCGCCAGCTCCCCGAAGAACTCGCCGGCCCCCAGGCGGCCGACCTCCGTGTTGCCGCCGGGTTCGCCGCCGCGAAGCACCGCGACGCGGCCCTCCAGCACCACGAACATGGAGTGTCCCGGGTCGCCCTCGCGCACCACCACCTGGCCCGCGGGCAGGTAGCGTGTGCAGACGGGCGGCGGCGCGGGGGCGCCTTCCGCCTCCGCCTGGGCGCCGGTCGCCACCGGGTGCGCCGAGGAGGCCGCGGGCGACTGCCCGGCCGCCGGAGCCGGGGCGGACGGGTGGGCGGACAGCAGGGCCTGCAGGCGCGCGAACAGGGACATGGTGCGCGAATGCTACCGGCCCGTCCTCGCGGAAACTGTGAAGCGCTTCACAGGCGGCGTGGAGGCGGCCTGAAAGACAGCCAGGCGGCCAGGAGGAGTCATTGAACAGGGATTGACGGACGTTCGCCACGTCTGTGTTCATCCCACCCGCCACGGCGGGGTGGACGCCGGGGATGGCGTGGCCGGACCGGTACGCCCTACAGTCCCGGGTCCATGGGAGACACGCTGGACGTCGTGGTGGACCTGGGGGACGTGGGAGAGACGGCCGCGGACGCCGTGCTGCTGAAGTACGCGCAGGGCTTCCACGGGGCGGACGGCGCGGTGGCGCGCAGGCTGGAGGCAGCGGGCGTGGCCATGGACGCCTTCGACCTGCTCCCGGGGGACCACCGCTTCATCGAGTCGCGCCGGACCCTGGGCGCCCCGTGGGTGCTCTTCCTGGGCACGGTGCGCCTGAGACAGTTCGGCTACCACGAGATCCGCCAGTTCGCCGTGCGCGCGCTCCAACTGCTGGAGCCCCGGCATGAGGTGCGTCACCTCGCGTGCACGGTGCACGGTCCCAACTACGGGCTGGACGAGGACGAGGCCGTGCTGGCCCTGGTGGGTGGCTTCGTGGACGCGTTCCAGCGGGGCAGCGGCCCTCGCGACCTGGAGCGCATCACGGTGGTGGAGCTGAACCCCAAGCGGGTGGAGCGGCTGCGAAAGGCATTGGCGCTGGGGCTGGGGCTCACGCCGGGCGTGGAGCCGCTGATGGGGGCCACGGGCTTCCGCGTGCGGCGGACGTCGCGCTTCGTCCAGGCGCCGTCCATGGCTTCCGCGGGCGCGAACTCCCAAGAGAAGCCCCATGCGTTCGTGGCGATGCCCTTCGCGCAGGAGCTGGAGGACACCTACCACTACGGCATCCTGAACCCCGTGAAGGCGGCGGGGCTCCTGTGCGAGCGGGTGGACCAGGCCGTCTTCGACGGGCCCATCATCCAGCGCATCCGGGACCGCATCGACACCGCGAAGGTCGTCATCGCGGACCTGTCGCTGGCGAACCCCAATGTCTATCTGGAGGTGGGCTATGCCTGGGGACGCGGCAAGCCCACCCTGATGCTGGTGCGCGACGTGAAGGAATTGCGCTTCGACGTGTCCAGCTACCGGTGCCTCGTCTACCGGAACATCCGGCACCTGGAGGAGCTGCTCACGCAGGAGCTGAAGCGCATCCCCTGAGCGTGTGGCGCGGTCAGTAGGGGGCGCAGGTGACGCCCTCGCAGTTGCCGGCGCCGTTGTTCCGCGCGACGTTGCCGCCCCCGTCGAAGGCGGTAGGCGCGTGGATGCCCCAGCCCGTGTTGCCCAGGGCCACGTTGCCCAGCACCGTGGGCGTGCTGGCCGGGAGGACGCGGAGGCCGTCACCGTTGTTCCGGAGGAACCGGTTGGCGCGGACGATGCCGGTCTGCGGGAGGCTGACGATGGGCGTGTCTTCCAGGGTCAGTCCGCCCGCATTGTCCCAGAAGGTGTTGCCCTGGATGTAGACCTGGAATGAGCCGGCTGTCAGCCCATTGTCATTGCCCACGATCCAGTTGTTGATCATGTCGAGCTGGACCACGTTCCAGATGGGCGTCTCCGTGGGGGCGAACGACGCGTTGTTCGCGATGAGCGTGTTCTCGAAGCGGAACCGTTCGCAGATATCCCGGCCCCCGATGGGCACGGTCGTGGAAGCGACGGCATCATTTCGCGCGAAGACGCTCGACCGGACGCGGGCACTGCCGGCGAAGCAGTAGATGCCGACTTCGTTCCCCGTGAAGGTCGAATCGAGGACGTCGGCCGCATGGGTATCCAGGTAGATGCCGAGGCGGTTGTTCTCGAAGTGGCTCGACCTCACGTCGAACGAACCGAGGGACGCGTCGATCTCGCTTCCGAGCCCGACGTCATTGCCGATGAACCGCGAATTCGTGACGAGGAAGGAAGTGGTGGAGAAGAAGTTGTAGATGGCAGTGCCGTTGCCGGCGAACGTGAGCTTGTGCACCCGCAGGGAGTCGACTCCCTCGGTCTGGATGCCTCTTGCGAACCCCCGAATCGTGCCGTTGCGCACCATGCTGGTGCCGGTGACCACGATGCCCAGGGTGTCTTGCTGGACCGGACTCGAGCGGCGCACGGTGTGGCCACCCAGGTCGAGGACGATGCCATTCCCCTCGATGCGGAGGGCGGGCTCGTCCGTGCCCGGACAGGACAGGTCATGCGTGAGCTTCGTGTGCTGGGTGATGACGTCGCCACACCGGACGGCGCATTCGGCCGGCTTCGCTTTCTGGAACAGGGTGTCGAGCGCCGCCCTGTCCGACGCGAGCGCCGCGGGTGCTCCCAGGAACAGTGCGGCGATGGCCGCCGTGACGGAAAAGCCCCTTGCCTTATCCATGCCGCCTCCCCGCCGGAAGTCGTTCCGGCGACCGGCGAAATGCTAGACACGGCACCGTCAGAGGCATCCCCACTGCCAGTGGCAGCGCGTGGACCAGTGGATGACAACCTGGCTGCACGCTGGGGCGGCACGGCCTGTCACCAGCCGCGCGCCGTGACCTCCCACGTCGCGACGCTCACGTCACCCCGCACGACGTGCAGCCGCGGATGTTGGGGGACGGAAACACAGACATGGTTGGGCACCACGCGCACCCGCTCGCCGATGCGCGGGCGCCACGTCGTGCCGGACACGTCCAAGAGGCCGTGCTCCTCCGACAGGTTCTTCACCACGACCTCCGGCCGGTCCAGCACGACGCCATAGCCCGGCGCCAGTCCTTCCTCCTTCACCAGCGCCTTGGCCCCCGCGTCGATGACCACCTGGCCCGGCACGGCCGTGCTCACGACGGTGGCCAGCACGGAGTAGGCGCACTCCGTCCAATCACACGCGCCGATGACCGCGGCGTTGCGGTCGTTCAGCGCGTTGAGGCCGGGGCGGATCTCCGTGAGGCCCTTCACCGTATGGGATTGCCAGAGCGTCGGCGTGGAGCCGCCACTGACCACCTCCGGCGGCAGACCGGCGGCCTTCAACGCGTCCACGAACGTCGTGACCGCATCCGACTGGGCCTGCATCATGGCGGGCAGCTCCGCCTGCGGGACGCGGATGTGGCCCGCGTAGAAGGTCAGTCCGCGAAACGCAACCCCAGACATGGACGCCGCCGCGCGCGCCAGGGCCAAGGCTTCATCCGGCGTGCGCAGTCCCACGCGGCGCATGCCCAGGTCCACCTCCACGAGCACGCCCACGGTGCGCCCGGCATCCCGCGCCGCGCGCGCCAGCCCCTCCAGCACTTCAAGCGAGTCGAGCGCCACGGTGAGCCGCACGCGCGAGTGCAGGGCCATCAGCCGTGCCAGCTTGCGAGCGCCCACCGGCGGATACGCGAGCAACACGTCGTCGGACACGGACGCCATGACCTCGGCTTCCAGCAGGGTGGCCACCGTGACGCCGGAGGCTCCCGCCGCGACCTGCATCGCGCCCAGCTCCGCCGTCTTGTGCGTCTTCGTGTGGGGACGCCAGCGCAGGCCGTGCTCGCGGGCATAGGTCGCGACGCGCTGGAGGTTCCGCTCCACGCGGTCCAGGTCCACGATGGCGGCGGGCGTGTCGAGGGAGTCGAAGAGGGGCGAGGACATGCGGCGCATGCTGGCACCGCGCTCCTCGCCCCGTCATCCGAATCGCCGGCCTTGCGTTCGCGGGGCTACGCCGCCGGTTCGAAGCTCACCGTGGGCCGCTGCCAGCTCCAGCCGCCGCCCTTCAACGCTTCCGTCGCCTGCGCATCCAGCACGCGCAGCGCAGCGAGCACGTCCGCGGGCGGGCGGGGCGCTCCCGGCGCGCTCTCCACCTCGAAGCGCGGGGGGATGCCGGCGGCGTCACGGCCGCCCATGACCACGCGGATGCGGCAGTTCTGCGGGGACAGCTCCGTCTCCCCGGACCAGGACACGTCCTGGACGAAGAGGTCCACCGCGCCCGGGGCCTTCTGCCCGCGCAGCCGCGTCACCACCGCGTCCAGCGAGCCCTTCGCGCGCGCGTTCCGCTTCTTGCCAAGGCGGGTGAGCGACCACCAGACCAGGCCGCCCGCGACGATGGGCGACAGAACGAAGTAGGGGATGAGCGGGCTCATGGGGCGGCAGGCTGCCACGAAACGCGGAAGAAGAAACGCCCGTCTCCAGGCCTCGGGGCTCCGGAGACGGGCGTGAAGAGAAGCACGGCTACTGCGGCGAGGGCGCGGAGACCTTCTTCGTCGCGTTGGGCTTGTACGTCATGCCCAGCTCGTTGAAGACGAAGGAGTAGACGTCCACCTCCTCCTCGATGCGCGCGGACAGCGGCGTGCCCATGCCGTGGCCCGTCTCCGCGTTGGCGCGCAGCAGGATGGGCTTGGGGGACGCCGACGCCGCCTGCATCCGGGCCACCATCTTGCGCGAGTGGAACGGATCCACGCGCGGGTCATTGGCCCCGGAGGTGAAGAGCACCGGCGGGTACTTCGTCCCGTCCTTCACGCGGTGCACCGGCGAATAGCCATACAGCGCCTTGAACTGCTCCGGGTCCTTCACCGAGCCGTACTCCGTGACGTTGAACTGGCCGTTGGGCGTCAGCTCCGTGCGAAGCATGTCGTAGATGCCCACGCGCGCCACCACCGCGCCGTACTGCTCCGGGTGCTGCGTCAGGGCCGCGCCCATCAGCAGGCCGCCGTTGCTGCCGCCCTGGATGGCCAGCTTCTTCGGCTGCGTGTACTTCTGGGCCACCAGCAGCTTCGCGCACGCGTAGAAGTCGTCGAACACGTTCTGCTTGTTCGTGAGCGAGCCGGCCTTGTGCCACTCCTCGCCGAACTCGGAACCGCCGCGCAGGTTCGCCACCGCGAACACGCCGCCCTGCTCCAGCCACATGCCCGTCAGCGGGCTGTAGCCCGGGTTGATGGACACGTTGAAGCCGCCGTAGCCGGTGAGCAGCGTGGGGTTGTTCCCGTTCAGCTTCGTGCCCTTCTTCTTCAGGATGGTGAGCGGCACCTGGGTGCCGTCCTTCGAAGTGGCCTCCGTGCGCACCACGTCCACGTCGCTCATGTCGATGGGCGCCGTGCGCGCCAGCGCCGTCTTCGTGAGCTTGTTGTCCGCCGCCGAGTAGCGGAACCACGCGGCCGGCTGGGTGAAGCTCCCGTTGACGATGAGCAGGTCGTCCGCGCCCTGGCGCACCAGGCCGCCCACCGCCGACACCGGCAGCGTGGGCACCAGCCCCAGCTCCTTGCCCGTCAGGTCCACCATGCGCAACTGCGAGGGGCCCCCCAACTGCTCCAGCAGGTACAGGCGGCTCTTCGTCGGCACCACGGCCTGCACCGTCGCCTTGCCCTCGGGGACGACCACGGTCGCCTTGTCCAGCGTGGGCGTGGCCAGCGGCAGGCGCAGCACCTTGCCGCGCGACGCGTCCTTGCGGCTGAGCAGGTACGCCGCGCCGTCGCTGCCGAAGCGCGCCGCCACCACCTTGTCCGCGTACTTCGCCACCTGCGTCCACGTGCCCTTGGGGCCGTGCAGGTAGAGGTCGAACTCGCCGCCGTCGCCGTTGGCCACGCGCGCGAAGGTGTACTGACCGTCGTCGCTGGACTCCAGGTCCGTCATCGCGATGCGCGGGAAGTCCTTGCCCAGCGCGTACGTGTCCTTCTCCGTGGGCGTGCCCAGCGCGTGGAAGTACACCTGCTGGTACACCTCGCGGTCCACCGGCGGGCGCTCCTCGCCGCGCGGATAGCGCGTGTAGAAGAAGCCCGTGCCCTGCGCGTTCCACGCCAGGCTGCCGCCCGCCGTGCCGCCGTTGACGCGGGGCACCCGCTCGTTGGGCATCGCCTTCGCGGACGCCACGTCCCACACCGTCACGTCACCGCTCTCCGTGCCGCCCTTGGACATGGACACGGCGACCTTCTTGCCGTCATGCGACAACTGGAACCAGTCGATGGTCGTCTTGCCGGACGTGTCCACGACCGTGGGGTCCACCAGCACGCGCTCCTTGGACGTGTCGTCCAGCGAGCCCACCACGATGAGCGTGGGCTGCTGCTTGGGCGGCTGGAACTTCAGCCCCAGGAGCGCGCCGCCCTGTTCGTCCAGGCCGCCGTAGGAGGGCGACTTCCAGGACAGGAGCTCCGTGATGCGCTGGCGCAGGGGCTCGCGGCCCGGGAGCTTGTCCAGGTACGCGCGCGTGTACGCGTTCTGCGCGTCGGTCCACTGCTGCACCTGGGGGTCGGTCGCGGACTCCATCCACTGGTACGGGTCCGTCACGGTGGTGCCGTGGTAGGTGGCCTCCACGGGCTTCTTCTCCGCGGCGGCGGGCTTCGCGGGCGCCTTGCCCGCCGCTCCGGACACGAGCGGCAACAGCAGCGCGGCGGTCGTCACTGCGATTCTGGACTTCATGGTTCACCTCGCATGCGGGTGGTTCCCTGCGGGACGCTCAGCGCAGGGGCAGCTCCACCAGGGCGGTGGAGAAGGTGTCGAAGGTCTCGTTGGCGTTGGGCCTGGTGCCCTCGTCCATGTTGCCGAGCATCAGCGCGAAGACGACGCGCGGGTGCTCCGTGTCGTTCGGCCGCTCCGCCACGCCCACGAAGCACTTCTGGCCCGTGAGCGTGCCCGTCTTCGCGCGGAGGCGGCCCGCGGTGGACGCCGTCGTCTTGCGGCCCGCCAGCGTCCCGTCCACGCCCAGCACCGGCAGGCTGTCCACCAGCGCGGCGCCATACGGCTCCTGGAGGCTGGTGAGCAGCACGCGCGCCATGCCCCGGGGCGTGGCCAGGTTGTAGCGGGACAGGCCGCTGCCATCCACCGGACGCAGGTCCTTGGTGGGCACGCCCCGGCGCGCCAGCTCCGCCACCAGGGCCGTGCGCAGCGCGGTGTAGCCCTCCTGGCCGGTGCGCTCGCGGGCGAAGCGCATGCCCAGCCGCTCCGCGTACAGGTTGAGGCTCTCCTTGTTCGTCGCGCGCACCAGCTCCGACAGGGGCGGGCTGATCAGCTCCACCAGCGGTGACGGCATGGGGGGCAGGGGCGGGGTGGGGGCCTCCAGGGACAGCGGCAGCCGCGTGACTCCGTGCCGCGCCAGCGCGTCGTCCACGCACGCGGCGAAGAGGGCCTCCGGCGCGTCCACGGACAGCTTCACGGCGGCGGACTGCGGGCAGGGCCCGCCCGTGGGGGAACGCCACGTGCAGCGCACGCCGCCGCCTCCGCGCACGCAGGCCAGGTTCGCGCGCTCGGCGTTGACGTCCACGTTCACCACCGCGGACAGCGTGGCGAAGGCGGGGGTCCACTGCACGGAGGGCGCGTCCGCGCAGGTGGCGCCGGGGGCGCGCGCCAGCGCCAGGTCCACCACGTTCTCGCGGAAGACGAAGGGCGTGGGCGGCGCGCTGTAGGCGTACGCCGCGTCATCCCAGGCCCAGCCCGGCCCCATGCCGCCGTCCAGGCCGTCCGTGCCGGAGATGCGCACGTTGCCGCGCCACTGGTGGATGCCGCGCGCCTGGAAGGCCTCCGCGATGCGGTCGCACGCGAGCGCCGTCTCCGGGAAGCGCCACGAGCCCAGCGACGGGTCCCCGGACGCCTGCGCCACGACGTCGCCCAGGAACAGGCCTCCTGTCTGCGAGCCCTCCAGGAACACCGGCGTCGTGAAGCGGAAGTCCGCCCCCAGCGCGGACAGCGCGGCGGAGGTGGACACCACCTTCATGGTGGACGCGGGCAGAAGCCGCACGTTCTCGCGGTGGGTGAAGAGGGGCTCGCCGGTGCGCGCGTCCACCACGTACGCGCCCGCGAGCGCGCCGTCCGCCTCCAGGGTCTCCAGCAGGGCCTTCGTCACCCCGGACAGGGTGTCGCGCGGGGCGCCGCCCGGCGTGGCGGGCGTGTGGGTGCAGGCGGACAGGAGGAGGGCAACGACGCTGGCGGGCAGGAGGGCGCGGCGCATGGCGGCGGCCACCGTATGTCGCGTGCCAGGGAGTGTCATGGATTCCCGCCAGCGGGGTGGGGCGGAAGATGTGCACGGTTGGACGGCGCCCGGGCAAACGGCTTCCGGCGCGGCCTATTCCCGGTGCTTCGCGTCCAGCCACACCGAGTGCCTTGACGCGGCGTCACAGGCCCCCCATCCTGCCGCGCCCCATGCCTGTCCTACGTGGTGCCGTGACCTTTTCGCGCTTCCGGACCGAGCCGGCCAAGGATGCGCCGTCCGACGTCAAGCGCTGGATGACCAAGGGACTCAAGTCCCATGCATTCGAGCCCATCGACCGCCGCTCCGAGGAGGAGCGCGCCGCGGGGTTTGTCGAGTTGGAGAACCCGGAGTCCTCCGAGTTCGCCACCGGCAACCTCTTCTATGGCGAGTACGCCCTCTTCGCCTTCCGCATCGACACGCTGAAGGTGCCCGCGTCGATGATGAAGTCGGAGCTGGACAAGTGGTCCGCCGCCTTCGCCAAGGAGAACGGCCGGCCGCCCGCGCGCGCGGAGAAGAACAAGCAGCGCGCGGAGCTCAAGCAGCTCCTGCGTCAGCGCGCGGTGCCGCGCACCAGCACGCTGGACGTGACGTGGAACCTGAAGACGCACACGGTGCAGGTCTGGGCCGCGTCGCGCAAGACGGTGGATGAGATCTGCGTGGCGCTGGAAGGCGCCCTGGCGGTGAAGGTGATTGGCATCACGCCCGCGTCCATGGCGCAGCGCGCGGGCATCGACGACAAGGCCCTGGGCCCCACGGCGGAGCTCATTGGCATGGACCTGCCGGCGACGGCTTCGGTGGAGGGCGCCCATGGCGAGGCGTGAGCAGGCGAGGGAAGAGGCGGCGTTCGCGCGGGGCGATGTCGGCGTGGACGGCGCCGCCACGGAGGAGGAGAAGGACGAGGCCGAGGTCGAAAAGGGCAAGGCGCGCGAACAGCTCCTGCGCGGCCGGGCCTACCTGGGCCGCGAGTTCATGACGTGGCTGTTGTGGCGCTCGGAGTCGGGCGACCCGCTGGTCGAGCACGACGGCGCGGGTGTCGTCGTCCTCTTCCTGGGCAAGGTGGTGCTGCGGGGCGTGGCGGGCGACGTCACGGAGATGAGCGCCAAGGGAACGCTGGCGCCGTATTCGGAGAACGTGCGCCACTCGCTGGACCGGGGCCTGCTGGTGTCGCAGGCGCGCCTGCGTCTGTCGCACGGCGAGCGCGAGTACGAAGTCACGCTGGATTCGGAGTTCCTGGACATCCGCGCCGCCAAGCTGCCCGCGCTCATGACGGAGGAAGAGGATGATCAGCTCTCCGAGCGTCTGGAGTTGACCGAGCAGCTCTCCGCCATCGTGGATGCGCTGGTGCAGGACTTCCTGGCCGTGCGCGCCGGCCGCGCCTGGAGCAAGCAGGTGGTGCCCGCGATGAAGGAATGGATGAAGGGCGAGGAGAAGGGGAGCGACCTGCTCTCCAAGGCCGCCCGAGCCCGGGGCCGTGACGCCCGCGCCGCCCGGGGCTGAGTCGAGACGGAATGGAACAGCCGCCCACGCCAGAGAGGCGATGGGCGGCTGTGCTGTTTCAGGGCAGAGGCGCCGCGCGTCCACCGATTGCTGGGAAGCGCTCGTAGGCCCGCTTGAGCGCGTCCAGGTGGGCGGGGTTGTCGTAATCGAGCGGTGCCTCCGTGAGCTGCACGATCCACCCGCCTGACGGAGTGCGACGCGCCCGGGTGAGCAGTTCGGAATCGCGAGCAGGGTCTGGGAACCCGATGACCTCCGCGGCGGCTGCGGACCAGTAGTTCACCCACCCGAGGAAGCAGGGAATCTCAGGCGTGGGGAGGTTCTCTGGAAGGTTGAGCATGGGAAGCCCACGGGGGGAGAGCTCTGGGCCGTCCGGCGAACGGCGGAACTGCTGCGCGACTTCCGAGCCGTAACCCAACGGCGACGCATGGCCCCAGAACGACCGTGCCCCTTCCGCCACGCCCTCAAGCAGTGCCGCCGCTGCCGCGATCACGGGCTCGTCCAGTGGCAGCTTGGCGTGAACCTCAAACTGGGACTGACCGCCTGGACTCAAGAGTCCTGAGCTCTCCATTCCCCAGACCGTCACGGGATAACGCTCATCACCGTTACACACGAACGGGAATCCACCGTCCTTGTTACTCGCCAGGAGCCATTCGTCGCGCTGCGGCAATGCAATGGGGCGCCCGCCTTCGTCCAGCTTCCAGTGAAGGCGTAGGCCGGGAAATGCTCTCTCCATCCCATGGACGACAGCGACCGGTCGGCCCTTGTCAGCCATGAGCGCAGGCGCGTAGACGATAAGGGTAATGGCGCTACGCTTGGTCATCGTGCCCACTCGCGACAACGAAGAAGAAATCAGGCATTGAGAGTGAAAAGCCTCCGAGCCCTGGGACACGGAGGCTGATGGTTCAGCGGTCTACTGAGGGTTGGTGCAGCGCCACACGCCGCAGGAACCCTCACGCGAGCCACAGTCATACTGGCTCGAGCAAGGCTTGCAACTGGCCGAACAGATCATCTGGACGGCCTGGGTGTCGGTCGTCTCCGCCGCCGAGCCGGGGACCATGGCCAGGGCCGTGCCCGCCATGATGCCGAGGATCAGCGCGAATCCGGGAATCGTCTGCTTCAGTCGCGATGGCTTCATGTGTGCTTCCTCCGGGTGGGTGCCATCGGGCCAGAGCCTCCTGCCCGCGCACGGGATGCATTCGAGCAAACACGGAAGATCGCGCCAAGGCGGAACCGCTGTGCTCCGGAGGCTCAGCCGCGAATCCAGCGGAAGGTCACGCGGTCGCCGCCCACGAGCCGGTCCCAAGGAACCCCTGTGCGCTGGTCGTTCGAAATGCGCTCCAGTCTGGAACACCGCGCACCGGATTGGAGCGAGCGTCCGCGCCAGTCCGGTGCGCCGCGAGGCCGTTCCAGGGCTGCAATGACGAGGCACGCGGCTCGCAATGACTCTCGGCCGAACCCCTCCACCGCGAGCAGGTGTGCCATGCCGTCCGCCCCCAGCACCGAAGCCATCCAGCGCATCTCCCTGAAGAACCGCGAGTACGCCTACATCGAGGATGCCAACCGGGGCGTCGTGCTCATGGAGGTCGGCCCGCGCGTGCTGACGTTGGAGGCGCACCTGACGCTCGTGGCGAAGGAGCGCATGGTGGAGGTGGGCGCCGGGAGCTGGTGCGTGGTGCGCAACCCCGTGGTGCGCCTGGAGGGTCAGGTGGCCCTGGATGACTTTGGCCAGGCCCGCGTCGCGGTGGGCGACCGCGAGGTCCGCGTGGGCCCCAAGGTCTTTCCGCTGTACCCCGGCGAGGAGCTGGAGGGAGACATCGTCCCGGAGTACGTCCTGGGCGTGTCCGAAGCGCTGCGGCTGCGCGCGCTCACCGCGTTCACGGACACCCACGCCCCGGACGCCCACCGCCGCCGCGAGGCCGGTGACGAGTGGCTGGTGCGCGGCCCCGGCCGCTACGTGCCCGGCGAGTCCGTCACCGTCGTGTCGCTGGAGAAGGCCCGCGTCCTCAAGGAGACCGAGTACTGCGTCATCCTCAACCCCGTGGACCGCGCCACCGGCCGCGTCCAGGAGGGCCGCCGCAAGGTCGTCTCCGGTCCGGATGTCTTCTTCCTCGAACCCGGTGAGGCGCTGGAAGGGGACGTGCGCCGCAAGCACGTCCTGTCGGAGCTCCAGGGCCTGAAGCTCCAGGCGCTGGATGACCTGTCCGAGAACGAGGGCGGTGAGCCTCGCGCGCGCAAGGCCGGTGACACGTGGATCGTCCGCGGCCCGCGCACCTACGTGCCCAGCGAGAAGGTCCTCATCCACCGCGAGATCGCCGCGCTGTCCCTGGGGCAGGGGGAGGGCCTGTACGTGCGCGACCTGCGCTCGGGCAAGGTGTCGCTCGTCCAGGGGCCGTGCCAGTTCATGCCGGAGGCGCACCAGGAGCTGCACGAGAAGCGCCTGTCCCCGGACGCGGAGGCCCTGCTGGGGCTCACTCCGCCGCTGCCGCCCGCGGAGGCGAAGGACGCCCGCGCGCCGCGTCCCACCACCGCGACGGAGAAGGGGGACCGCACGCGCGCCATCGTGCTGCGCATCGAGGACAACACGGCGGTCCTCATCAACGACTTCGAGACCAACCACGCGCGCGTGGAGTTCGGCCCCGCGAAGGTGATGCTGCGTCCGTACGAGGACGTCACCGTCCTGGACCTGTCCGGCGGCACGCCCAAGCGCCCGCGTCAGCTCAAGGTGCTGATGCTGCGGCTGGGGCCGGACTTCGCCACGGACCTCTTCGAGGTGGCCACGCGCGACCACGCCCGGCTGCGCATCAAGCTCTCCTACAAGTGGCAGTTCGACGTGCAGGGCGACGCCGAGAAGGACAAGGCCATCTTCCGGGTGAACGACTTCATCGGGTACGTGTGTGAGAACCTCGCGTCGCGCATCCGCCAGGTCGCCGCGGAGAACGAGTTCGAGACCTTCCACAAGAACGCCAGCGTGCTCATCCGCCGCGCCATCTTCGGCATGGACGACGCGGGCCGCGCGCGAAAGGACCGCCTCTTCTCGGAGAACCAACTGCGCATCATCGACATCGACATCAAGGACATCGCCCCCGTCGACGAGAAGACCGCCCTGAAGCTGCGCGAGGCCATCGACACCAACATCCAGATCCAACTGGACGCCTCACGCCAGGAGGCCCAGGCCGCCGCGGAGCTCAAGCGCATCCGCAGCGAGGAGGAGAAGCAGCTCGCGGACATCGCCAGCCACCGCAAGTCGGAGGCGGAGCGCCAGTCCCTCATCGAGCTGCAGAACCGCAACCACCAACTGGAGACGCTCAGCCGCGCCAAGGTGGAGGCGGAGGCCCAACTGGAGCGCGCCCGCGTGGAGAGCGAGGAGGCCCTGGCCCGCGCCGAGTCCGACGCCCGCGCCTCACGCATCCGCTCCGAGGCGGAGGCCGAGCGCGAACGGCTCACCACCCAGGTGGCCCTGGAGCGCCAGCAGCGCCTCAATGACCTGGAGGTGGAGCGCCAGTCGCGCCTCGCGGAGGTGGAGGCCGCCCAGTTCCGTCAGCGCGTGGAGTCCCTGGGCGGAGGGGAGAACTTCGTGAAGGCCGTGGCCGCGCAGGCCCAGGCCGCCGTCGTCGGAGGCCTGGACAAGGTCGTCTTCCTCCCCAGCGGCGCCAACCTCAACCTCTTCGACGCCATGCAGGGCCTGCTGGGCCCCGGCGGCCCACCCCGCCTGTCCGCCACCCACGCGCCGAAGCCGGCGGACGGTTAGCGCTCGTACTCGTCACACCCCGTCTCCTGCTTGGACGGGAAGGCGGACTGCTTCTCCTGGCGCACGTAGTCGTGGCTCTGGGAGAAGAGGTCCGGGCTGTTCACGGACACGGTGCCCTTCGCGGCGTTGGCCGTCTTCCACTGGAGCGCCTCCGGCTTGCCGTCCGCGGCCGTGAGCCCCAGCACCCAGGCCCCGGCGCCCTTGCCGGGCTCCACGGACGTCACCTTCAGCGTCGTGGACTCCTGGCCCAACTGCACCTCCACCTCGCCCGTCGCGGGCTTGACCGTGAAGCTGCGCGTCGCGGCCGAGCAGGGCTTGAGCACCACGAAGCCCTTGCCCTGCCGCGTCAGCTCCACCCACGTCCCCGCGAAGGGCTGGAGCTTGTCCGCGGACACCGGCGCCTTCGTGGCCGTGGGCGCCGACTCCGCCGAGCAGTCCAGGTCCTCGCGCTTGAGCAGCCCCGCCGTGGCCTTCTGGGGCCCCTGGAAGCGCGCGGCGAGGAAGTCCGGCTCCACCGGGTCGACGTACGCCTCCACCGCGTCGCCGGACACCACGAACGCCTTGCGCGGCGTGTTGGCCGCGTCCGACGCGTGGAAGCCCGCCTTGGACACCTTCACCTTGCAGATGCCCAGCGGCTTGACCGTGCTCCGGGCGAACGTGTCCCTGCCCGGGTAGCCCGCCCCGCAACAGGACGGTGACGGACCGGACTCCAGCACGAACTGCTTGGGGTTGACGCGCAGCGTCCAGGCGTCCGCCTCGCCCGCCTGCTGAAGTGACCAGTTCGTTGCTGTCTTCTTCCGCACCACCAGGGCGCAATCGCAGGTGCCCGCGCTGCTGCCCTGCGGGAAGGAACCCGAGAAGTGCACCAGCGTCTCGTTGCTGCCCTCGACGATGGCGAGCGTCCCGCCCTTGTTCGAATAGACCCCCGTGAGTCCCTCGGACCCCTGGGCCGAGGCCTCCGTGACCGCGCTCGTGACGCAAATGGCAAACAGCAACGCCACACTTTTGAATTCCGGTTGGAACCTGGACATCCGATTGGCCCTCCTGGGCGGCCTCTCCAGTCTCAGCGGATCAGTCCGCTGAAACTGAAGTTGCCGGAATCACTGGTTTCACACGATTGTGACTGGGAATGCGAAACTGATCGCACTGCCTTTCGATAATCGAGGCAATCCAAGCACGTCCGCGGCGCCTTGTTCGCGGCCTGACATAGAGGGGTCTTCTCCGTGACCGTCTCCAACATCCGCGTCAACTCCGGCGACACGCTGTCCGGCCTGGCGAAGCGCTACAACACGACCGTCGACGCGCTGGCCAAGGCGAACAACATCAAGGATCCGAACAAGATCCTCGCCGGGCAGACGCTGAAGGTGCAGGATGGCTTCGACACGAAGGGGACGACGAAGTCGAGCGCCGGGGCGAAGACGTCGGGCGACAGCTTCGCGCAGTCCACCAGCGGCGCGCAGAAGACGACGCCGGCCACCAACGGGGGCTCCACCAGCGCGACCAACGGGGAGCTGGGCGGGCTGAGCCGCAAGTACGAGGCGCGCGGCCCCGGCACCGTGTCCACGGGCAAGGGCGACAAGGGCGGCGTGTCCTACGGCTCCTACCAGTTCGCCTCCGCGAACGGCTCGGCGCAGTCCTTCGTCAACTCGCTGAAGAAGACGAACCCGGAGTTCCACAAGGCGCTGTCGGGCAGCAAGCCGGGCACCGCGGAGTTCTCCGCCGCGTGGAAGCAGCTCGCGGCGAAGGACCCGAAGGGCTTCGACAAGGCGCAGCACGACTACATCAAGGCCACGCACTACGACGTGGGCGCCGCCAACATCAAGAAGGCGACGGGCATCGACCTGGATCAGCGCTCCGCGGCGCTGCGGGACGTGGCCTGGTCCACCTCCGTGCAGCACGGCCCGGGCAAGGCGGATGACATCTTCAAGAAGGCGCTGGCCGGGCGCGACCCCGCGAAGGTGAGCGACGAGCAGCTCATCAAGGACATCTACGCCGAGCGCGGCCGCACCAACGCCAACGGCACCCTGGTGCACTTCTCCGGCAGCTCCAAGGACGTGCAGAAGGGCGTGGCCAACCGCTTCAAGTCGGAGGCGAAGGACGCGCTCGCGATGCTGAAGCAGGAGAAGTCGGGCGCCACGACGAAGCCGGCCAACACCAACACGGGCGTGGTTCCCCCGTCCGTGAGCGGCGACTCGAAGCCGGGCCGCACGGAGGGCAAGGGCACGAACACGTCCAAGCCCACCACGGAGGCGGACCGCACCGACACGCAGCAGGTGGCCGGGGCCAAGGACAAGCCGGCCGTGCACGTGAAGGTGCCGTACTACAGCCAGTTCGAGAACGGCCACGGCTACACCGCGAGCGACACGGCGTGCTTCAAGGCCGCGACGGCGATGGCGCGCGACTCCGGCGCCACGGTGCTGGGCCCGGACCGCCGCATCCAGGTGGGCACGAGCGAGAACAGCGTCGGCGCGCTGAAGGTGGACTCGAAGAAGGCCGCCGAGGGCCGCAGCTACATCGACAAGCAGTTGGACGCGGGCAAGCCGGTGGTGGTGGGCGTCAGCCACAAGGACGCGAGCTACAACGCGGACGGCCTCACGGACCACTTCGTGACCATCACGGGCCGCGGCGTGGACGACAAGGGCCGCACCTACTACACGTTCCACGACCCGGGCACGACCAACGCCAGCAAGGGCAAGGACACGAACCCGAACAACCGCTTCTACGTGGATGACAAGACCGGGAACATGTACCGCCCCGGCAAGGCCGCGAACGGCTACGTGACGGACCGCCACTACGACGTGGCCATGGTGCGCATCAACAAGTAGTCCCCGGCGGCGAAGAGCCCCTGGAAGTGCTCCGGCCCGGCGGCCTCGTGAAGAGGTCGACCGGGCCGTCGTACGTCAGCCGTCTGTCATTCGACGTGGCCGGGCCCTACGCGTGCGCCGCCTCGCGCCGGGAGGGCACCTCGCCGCGCAGCTCCGCGACCTCCGCGCGCAAGAGCCAGTCGGAGGGGAAGTCCGTGCTCGCCCGGGCGATCTGCTCCAGCCGCTCGGGGGCCAGTTGCCCCGTCTCGCGGATGCGGCGCACCTCCGTGTAGAGGGCGGCCAGCGACGGGTGCAGGGCCTGCGCCTTGCGTTCGCGCGCCTGGGCCTCGCCATCGCCCGCGGTGAAGGCGTCCAGCTCCCCGAACCACTCGTCCCACGTGCCCGGGTCGGCGGGGCCGCCCGCCACGGACGGCAGCCGCTCCGTCAGGTACAGGCGCGCCATGGACGGCAGCGTCAGCTCGCGGCCGGCCAGCGTGCCACGCAGGGCAATCACCTCGCCGCCGCCCACCGCGAAGCCCTCCAGCACCAGCCCGCTGTCGAGCGCGAGCTGGAAGCTCCCGCGCTCCGGCAGCGCGCCCTGGCCAAAGGCGACCAGCGCCGCGCCGCTGAACGGCTTGTCCACGGCGTGGCCGTTCACGGACGTGAGGATGGGGCCCTCCAGCCGGGCCAGCGCGGTGGACAGGCCCGGGGCCACGTCCTTCGCGGCGGGCAGCAGCTCCACCACCTTGCCCGTCACCTCGCGGCCATCCGCGAGCACCAGGTGGTTGACCGTGCGCGCGCGCAGCGCCTCGTTCAGGCCGTGGTCCCCGCCGCGCTTCCACGCGAGCGTGGACTCGAACTCGGCCAGGACCTCGAAGAGGTGCTCGAAGTCGCGCGCCACGAAGAGCTGCGGCTGCATGCGGGTGATGTCGTAGTCCGTGTCCGCGCACGCCACGCCCAGGGGCAGCTTGTGCACGGCGGACGTCAGGCAGTGCCGGGCCTCGCCGATGCTGGACAGCAGGCCCGCGCCGTAGATGCGCGGGTGCTTCAGGTCGCCAATCAGCCCGTACTCCGCGGTCCACCAGTACAGGCGGCTCGCGCGGGTGCTCTCGCTGATGTAGCGGTGGCTGGCGTTGGCGGCCTCCAGGCGGGCCTGGGCGTGGGCGATCTCCTCTTCCGTCGCCGTGGGGTCCTCCTTCACCACGGAGAGGTTGCGGATGGCCTCGAAGACGGCCTGGTCCTCCACGCTGGCGATGGCCTTGAAGCCCACCAGCCCCACGGCCTTGAGGTACTGCGCATAGCGCGCGTTCGCGATGATGGGCGCGTGGCCCGCGCTCTCATGGACGATGTCCGGCGCGGGCGTGTACTGGATGTGCTCGTGCGTGCGGATGTCCGCCGCGATGGCGAGCACGCCCAGCGCCTGGAGCTCCGTGAAGACGGCCGGCGGGATGAAGCCGCGCACCGCCACGCAGGCCCAGCCCAGCTTGGACAGCTTCTCGTTCATCTCGTCCAGGCTGGGGATGGCCTCCGCGCCGATGCCCGTGGCCTCCAGGCCCTCCAGGTAGACGGGGTGCGCCTTGTCGCTCAGGTGCTCCCGCAACTGCCCCAGGATGTGCCGCCACACCGCCTGATCCCTGGGCGTGTACGCCGCGTAGTCCTGGCTCACCACGTAGCGGCGCAGGTGGGCGGGAAGGCGGGCAATGGTCCTCTCCGTGGGCGTCATCGCGAGCGGCTCCTTCAAGAGAAACAGGACCCCTGAAGAATACGCACCGGACTGCAAGACGGAAATCCGGCAGAATTCGACGTCTTCGTCGGATTATCGCCGTTTATTCAGGCGGCGACGCAGCCCGTCAAGGATGGATTGGACGGCGGGGCTGAGGCCGCCGGAGGGCCAGACGGCCACGACCTCCACGACCTGGGGCTCCTGTTCGCGCAGGGGCCAGACGTGGAGGTCCGAGGGGAACGGCTGGGTGGGGCGCACGTCCGGGGCGATGGTGCACGCCTTGTAGGCGCGCAGCAGCTCATAGAGGTGGAGGAAGCTCTCCACGCGGCCCACCTCCGTGACGGAGACGCCGTGCGCGGCGAAGCGCGCGCTGTTGGCGCCGCCGTAGGGGTCGTCCCGCAGCCAGTCCACGAAGCGCTGGTCCTGGAGGTCCTTCACGTCCAGGGAGCGGCGCGAGGCGTGCGTCCGGGCGAGCGCGGAGTCCGGGCCCGCGATGACGACGAAGGACATGCGCAGCAGGGACTCGGTGTCCACGCCCTCGTGAGGGGGGAGCGGGGTGAAGTCGAGCGCCAGGTCCTGCTGCCGCGTCTGCACCTGCCGCATGAGCTCGTGCGAGCCGCCGAAGCCCACCACCAGCTTGAGGTCGGCGGCGGCGGCGTCCTGCGCGATGCCGCCCAGCAGCGACATGGACAGCGTGGGGTTGAGGCCCAGGCGCAGGGTGGGCTCCACGCGGGCCAGGTCCATCAGCCGCTTCACGTCCAGTTGGTGCAGCGGCGTCTGGGTGCCCGCGTAGAGGCGCTCTCCTCGCGCGGACAGTTGCAGGCGCCGGCCGGGCCCCCGCTCCAGCAGGGCGGCGCCATCCGCGAGCGCTTCCTCCAGGGCGCGGATGTGCTCGCTCACGACGGAGCGGGCGACGCCCAGGTGCTCCGCGGCGGCTTCGATGCTGCCGGCCTCCACGGCGGCGGTGAAGGACTCGAGCCAGACGAGGTGTCGCTGGAGCTTGCGCGGGGGCATGGGGCCAATGGCGCGCTAGAGGAAGAAGTCGGGCAGCAGCTCCGCGCCGGGGACGGACTGGTACCCGTCGAAGTTGGTGACGCCGGCGGCGCGCAGGACTTCCTCGTCGATGCAGAAGTTCCCGGTGAAGGAGCGGCTGGGCTTCGTGAGGATGGCGTACGCGGCGTCCGCCATGATCTCCGGCTTGCGGCTGCCCTTGATGGTGTCGTCGCCGCCCAGCAGGTTCTGCACGGCGGCGGTGGCGATGACGGTGCGGGGCCACAGCGTGTTGACGGCGATGCCGTCGTCCTTGAGCTCCTCCGCCATGCCCAGGGCGCACAGGCTCATGCCGTACTTCGCGATGGTGTAGGCCACGTGGGGGCCGAACCAGCGAGGCTCCATGTTGAGCGGCGGCGAGTTGTTGAGGATGTGCGGGTTGGAGGACTTCTTGAGGTACGGGATGCACGCCTGGGAGCACGCGAAGGTACCGCGCGTGTTGATGCCGTGCATCAGGTCGAAGCGCTTGAGCGGCGTGTCCAGGGTGCCGGTGAGGCTGATGGCGCTGGCGTTGTTCACCAGGATGTCGATGCCGCCGAAGGTCTCCACGGCCCTGGCGACGGCGGCGTGGATCTGCGCCTCGTCGCGGATGTCCACCACGCAGGGGAGCGCCTTGCCGCCGGCCTCTTCAATCTCCTTCGCCGCCGAGTAGATGGTGCCGGGCAGCTTGGGGTGCGGGTCCGTGGTCTTCGCGGCGATGACGATGTTGGCGCCGTCGCGGGCCGCGCGCAGCGCGATGGCCTTGCCGATGCCGCGGCTGGCGCCGGTGATGAAGAGGGTCTTGCCTTGGAGGTTGGACATGGGCCGCATCCTCGCTCAATCGCGCGGCGCCGCAATGCCCTGTGCGGCCGGACCCGGGTGGATCCGGCCGCTGTTCAACGGAGTCTCAGGGGGACTTCAGGGGCTCGCGGGCGTGTAGACGAGCACGGCGCTGACGCTCGCAGGGGTGTCCCGGTCCCAACCGCCGATGAAGAGCACCTTGCCGTCGGGCAGCACGGTGGTGGCCATCAGGTAGCGGTTGGACGCCATGCTGGTGGAGAACGAGGACGTGCCGGTCGCCAGGTCGAAGAGCTCCGTCGTCAGGCCCACCGTGGAGTTGCCCCCCGCGAGCAACAGCCGCCCGGAGTTCAACTGGACCAGCGAGGCGTTGGCGCGCTCGTAGGTGAAGTGGCCCAGCGTGGCCTGGACGTTCAGCACCGGGTCGTATGTCGCGACCAGCGTCCCGTCCACCAGCACGAGCTTGCCGGATGGCTGGAGGAAGGCATCCGTGAAGGTCCGCGTCGTCAGGCCGGTGGCGACGCTCCAGGTGTTGTTGGACGGATCGTAGAACTCCGACGGCAGGTTGCCGCCCACGGTGAGCACCTTGCCCGACGGCAGCAGCACCGCGCGGTGGTTGGACCGGGCGTAGGTCGGGCTCGCCACGGGCAGCCAGGTGTTCGTGGTGGGGTCGTAGAGTTCGGTGGCGCGGTTGCTGACGGTATCCCCCGTGGTGACGCCGCCGATGACCAGGACCTTGCCGTTGGGCAGCAGCGTCGAGGTGTGGGCGCCGCGCGCGAAGGCCATCTGCGGGCCGGCCGTCCAGGTGTTGGTCGCGGGGTCGTAGAACTCCACGGCGCGCAGCGGCGTGGTGGCCGGGTACGCCGCGAAGCCGCCCGTGACCATGACCTTGCCAGAAGGCAGCAGGATCACCGCGGGGTTGTAGCGCGCGGTCCCCAGCGTTCCAGCGGAAGACCAGGTCCCCGCCGCCGGATCGTAGAGCTCCGCCGTGCCCAGGACGGGGTTGGAGGTCACCGACCCGCCGAAGGCGAGGATCTTCCCGGAGGCCAGGGGGATGACGCTCGCGCCGAAGCGGCGCTGCGTCAGGCTGGCCGTGAGGTCCCACCGGGCGACCGTCGTGGGCGGCGTGCACGACGGGGCGTTCTGCACCGCGACGGTGAAGGCCTGGGACGCGGAGAAGCCCTGGGCGTTGGTGACGGTGGCGGTGATGGTCGCGTTCCCGCCGGTGGGCGCGCAGGTGGGGGCCTTCCAGGAGACCTCGCTGGAGGTGAACCCGGACGTGGGCGTCGCGAGCGTGCCCGTGCTCGAGGCCCAGTTGAAGGTGAGGGCGCCGCCGTTGCCGTCCTCGGCGAGGACGCGGAACGTCACGGCGCTGTCGCCCACCACGGACGCGCTGCTCTGGTGCGCGAGGACGATGCGCGGCGGGACGTTGGCGCTCGCGCCTTCACCCACGCAGATGCGCAGGGTGCCCTGCGTCTGGCCGCCCTTCGGGTCCTTCACGGTGACGGTGAGCGCGCAGTTGCCGCACGCGTCGCCCGCGGGAATGGCGGTCGGGGTGAAGGAGGCGATGTTGGAGGTGTCATCCGTCCAGGTGCCCGCGCAGGACGCGGCCCACTGGTAGGTCAGCGCGTCGCCGTCCGGATCCGTCACGTCCGCGGTGACGGTGGTGCTCTGGCCCACGGGCACGGGGGACCGGGACGCGGTGACGCGGGTGACCGCGGGGGAGATGTTGAACGTGACGGACACCTCGGCGGTGCCGGCCGTGGTGCCGCCGTCCTTGGAGACGACGGTGATGTCGATGCGGATGGTCGCCGTGGCGCCGCGCGAGTCGGTGACCGTCAGCGTCAGCGCGTACACGCCCGGCGTCGCGGGCGCGGTCCAGGTCGTCGACGTGAGCGTGGGCGAACCGAAGGTGCCATCCGCCGCCGTCCAGGCGTACGTGAGGGAGTCGGACGCATCCGGATCATGCGCGGTGGCCTGGAGGGAGATCGTGCCCCCGGGGAGGACGGTGCTCGCCGAGGCCACGAGCGAGTCGATGCACGGGGCCGAGTTGTCGAACGGGCCCGGGACATCCAGCGCCTGGAGGGTGATGGCCACGATGGAGGTCGTGCCCGCGGTGATGGTGACGTCCGAGGCCACGCCCCGGTAGCGCAGGGCACCGTCCGCGGCGAAGGCCTCCGCGGTGAAGGTGCGCTGGGGACCGGCGGGCACCTGGTACATGGTGCCGCTCCACCCATCCGTCCCCCGGGTGAGCACGGTGGTGGCGGAAGGCACGCCGGAGGCCGTCAGGGTGACGGTCACGCGGGTGATCTCATCGCCCGCGAGCGCCTGGGGCACCGCGCTGACGAACCGGACGTTGCCGGTCTCCCGCTCCGGTTCGCCCCCCGTGTCGCAGGCCGTGACAGACATGACTGCGCTGATCAATGCGCAAAGCAGAACGCGAGACAGGGTGGCTTGTCGACGCATCGCACCTTCCTGGAGGAATGAGAGGAAGGTGCGATCTAGCAGGTCGGGAGGATGAAGACAGACATGTTGTGAGGAGTTGCGGTGTCTATCCAAACCCGAACGGGTCTGTGAGTACCCTGCGGAGAGGAGCCGCGTGGGCTCCCCTCGTCCCTGCGGGGGCTACTGGGTGATGCAGGTGACGGTTTCGATCATCGTCACGTTGGAGTTGCCGGTGGTGTTCCAGCTACCGACGCCGTTCGTGCCCACGATGTACGTGTACGCGGTGCCGCGGATGGCGGTGGTGAAGCTGCTCACGTCGACGTGGCCCTGGTCCAGGCAGAAGCGGCGGGCGGTCGCCGCCGGGGTGCTGAAGTTGCCGGTGGGGTAGTTGGGCTGGATGGTGCCGATCTGGTAGCCGTTCACCTTCGGCGTCGCGTAGGTGAGGACCGGCGCGTTGAAGCAGGTGATGGTCTCCAGCATGGTCACGTTGGAGTTGCCGGTGGTGTTCCAGGCGCCGACGCCGTTCGTTCCGACGATGTACGTGTACGCGGAGCCCCGGATGGCGGTGGTGAAGGTGCGAGCGCCGGTGTGGCCCTGGTCCAGGCAGAAGCGGCGGGCGGTATCGGCGGGCGTGCTGTAATTGCCGGTCGGGTAGTTGGGCTGGATGGTGCCGACCTGGTAGCCGTTGACGGTGGGCATCGTGTACGTGAAGTCCGAGCTGGAATTGAAGCAGATGATGCTTTCAATCATCGTCACGTTGGAGTTGCCGGTCGTGTTCCAGGGGCCCACGCCGTTCGTGCCGACGATGTACGTATACGCGGAGCCCCGGATGGCGGTGGTGAAGCTTTGCGCGCCGCTGTGGCCCTGGTCCTGACAGAAGCGGCGGGCCGTGTCGGCGGCGCTGCTGAAGTTCCCGGTGGGCTGGTTGGGCAGGTAGGTGCCAATCTGATAGCCATTGACCGTGGGCGTCACATAGGTCTGGTAGGTGTCGGCATTGGCTGACGACGCGAAGCCCACGACGAGAAGCAGGGACACGAAGAGGGTGGGGAGACCGCTGCTGCGACGAAACATGTTTTTCCTCGGCTTGTGGCTGATGCGGGGGAATCAGGACCGTAGCGGCTCCCGGGGCTGAGCGCACTGGAGACATTTCGGGACTGTGATGGGCGTTTCGTCGCGAAGACCGCCAGTGGACGTTGTTTGGTCTACGCTGCGGCCCTCATGCGACTGCTTCCACTCCTTGTGTTGGTGGTGTTGACCGTCCGCTGTGCCCACGCGCCGACTGCCTCCGCTCCGCCCACCGTCTCCTGGCCGGAGGCCCTGCCTCCCGCGCTGCGGTTGCCGGACACCGTGCGGCCCGTGCACTACGCGCTGGATCTGAAGCTCGTGCCCTCGGAGGACGTCTATCCGGGCAGCGTCACCATCGACGTGGAGGTCCGTGCGCCTGTTCGCCAGGTGTGGCTGCATGCTCAGGACGTGGAGGTGACGCGGGCTCGCGTCACCGTGGGGAGCCGCACTTTTGACGCGAAGCCTGTCACCGCGCCTGAAGGACGTCTGGGATTGCTCCTGCCGGAGGAGTTGCCCGTTGGGAAGGCCCAGCTCGTGCTCGACTTCACCGGCAAGGTGGACCGGGAGCGCAGCCAGGGCATCTATGGCGTGGAGGAGGGCGGTGAGCCGTACCTCTACACGTTCTTCGAGCCCATCGACGCGCGTCGCGCCTTCCCTTGCTTCGATGAGCCGACGTTCAAGGTTCCGTGGCGCCTGCGCTTCACCGTGAAGGCCGGACACGTGGCGCTGGCCAATCATCCCGTCGTGTCGCGTGAGCCCCTGGCGGACGGCCTGGAGCGCGTCACCTTCGCGGAGAGCAAGCCGATGCCCAGCTACCTCGTGGCCTTCATGGTGGGGCCCTTCGACGTGGTGGAGGCCGGCACCGTGGGACGCACGAACGTGCCGCTGCGCTTCGTCGTCCCCAAGGGCCGGGGCTCGGAGACGCGCTACGCCGCGAGCATCACGCCTCGCATCGTGAAGGGTCTGGAGGACTTCTTCGACCAGCCGTATCCGTACGAGAAGCTCGATGTCGCGGTCGTGCCCCGGTACTGGGGCACCATGGAGCACCCCGGCATCGTCGCGCTCGGGCAGCCGCTCACGCTCATTCCCCCTGGTGAGGAGACGCTGGCCCGCCGAAAGTCGTACGCCGTCATCGCCAACCATGAGCTGGGTCACTACTGGTTCGGTGACGTCGTCACCTGCTCCTGGTGGAACGACATCTGGCTGAACGAGTCCTTCACCGCGTGGCTGGACCGCCAGACGGTGGACCGGCTGGAGCCGTCCTGGGACTACCAGCAGGAGCGCGCCATGTCCGCGACCCGCTCCGCCCTGGCGTCGGATGAGCTGGCGGCGGCGCTGCCCGTGCGCAAGCCGGTGGAGAGCAATGACGACATCGTGGGCTCGTTCGACAACGGGACGACCTATGACAAGGGCTCGTCCGTCATCGCCATGTACGAGGCCTGGCTGGGACCGGAGCGCTTCCGCGACATCCTCCGGGGCTATGTCCGCAAGCACGCCTGGCAGGTCGCGACGATGGAGGACTTCCTCGCGGACCTCTCCCAGGCGGCGGGGCCGGAGGTGGCGCAATCCTTCGGCGGGTTCATCGAGCGGAGCGGCGCGCCTCGGATCACCGCGCGGCTGTCATGCCCGGCGGGCGGCGCTCCGTCCGTGACGCTGTCGCAGGAGCGCTACCTTCCCCTGGGCTCCAAGGCGGACTCGAAGCAGGAATGGCAGGTGCCCGTGTGTCTTCGCGTGGGCACGGGCGCGCAGTCGTCGCGGGTGTGCTCGATGGTGCAGGGACCTTCGACGGAGGTCGCGCTGCCCACGAAGCAGTGCCCGGCGTGGGTGCTCCTCAACGCGGGCGGCGCGGGTTACTACCGCAGCGGGTACACCCGCGAGCAGTTGACGAAGCTGCTCGCGACTCCGGCCGCCGCCTTCACTCCCGCGGAGCAGGTGGCGCTCTGGGCGGACGTGGACGCGGCGGTGGTCCGGGGCGACCTGCCGCTGGGCGAGGCGCTGAAGGCGGTGCCTGCCTCCGCGAAGTCGACGAACCGGCTCGTGGTGCAGAGTGGCGCTTCGCTGCTGGAGCTCGTGCGCCTGGAGCAGCTCACGCCCGAGGAGCGCCAGCGCTTCCGCGCGTGGGTGGCTTCGCTCTACTCGGCGCGCGCCCAGGCCATGGGCTGGGTGCCGAAGCCGGGCGAGGACGACTCCGTGAAGGACTCACGCTCCCTGTTCCTCCGGCTGGCCGGCGGTCTGGGCGATGATCCGCGACTGGTGAAGGAGGCGCTGCCCCTGGTGCGCGCGTGGCTGGCGGACCGGAAGTCGGTGGATCCGGAGGCGTTCGGTGCCGCGCTGCCCCGTGCGGCGACGCACGGCGATGCGGCGCTGTTCGACTCGCTGCTGGAGGCGGCGAAGAAGGAACAGGACCGCACCGAGCGTTCCCGGCTGCTGACGTCCCTGGCGTACTTCCGGAACTCGGAGCTGCTGTGGCGGGCGCTGGGGCTCGTGGTGTCGCCGGACTTCGACGTGCGGGACTCGCAGGTCATCCTCCGGATGGCGTTGATGTCGCCGGAGTCGCAGTCGCTGGCGTGGGACTTCTATCAGGCGCACTTCGATGCGCTGACCCAGCGGCTGCGTTCGGATGAGCTGGGCCGGCTGATTGGCCAGACGGGGAGCCTCTGCGATGACATCCACCTGACCCAGGTGGAGACGTTCTTCGCGTCCCGCGTGGACAAGATTGAAGGGGGGCCGCGCGCGCTCGCCCGGGCCCTGGAGTCCATCCGCCTGTGCATCGAGTCCCAGAAGCTCCAGTCCCCGAGCGTCAAGGCGTTCCTCCGCGCCCGGTGAGCCCGCGGGCCTGAAGCCTCACGGACCGTAGGGACACAACTGCATCGTCTCCGCGATGGGCGGGCGGCAGAGTTGCAGGAGCTGTGTCTCGTCCAGGAACGACGAGGCCCGCGCCTTGAGGAAGCAGGACGCGGGATCGTCCTCGGGCTGTGCGTACTGGCAGAGCTGGAGCGCCTGGGGGTCGGAGAGGAAGGCTTTTTCCTGGACCCGGTGGAAGCACCGCGCCGGGGTGTCGGAGCGGGCACCCTGGCAGAGCTGCGCCGCGACGGTCTCCGTCACCGAGCCGCCCTGGCGCGCCGCTTCGAAGCAGGAGTATTGCGGCGCACCCTCGAGCGGTTCCAGTTGCGCCGCCGCTGGAAGCCCGAGCAGCGCGGCAGCCAGCCCCCAGACACCTCTCCAATGGCCTCGCTTCATCGTTCACCCCTCACAGAAGGTGGGGGAGTCATGGCCCGCGTGGGAGGGACGGGCCGGAAGACAGCCGCCGTGCGCCGGCCGCTTCAGCCGTGCACGGTGCGACTGTCGGCGGGCACGGCCGCCCGGTCCTCCAGGCCGTAATCCCTCACGACGTGCGCCACCCGCAGGCGGTAGTCGCTGAACACGCCTCCCCGGCCTTCGCGCTGGGCTTCACGGTGGGCCTCCTTGCGCCGCCATTCCGCCACCGCTGCCTCGTCGCGCCAGTAGGACAGGGACAGCAGCTTGCCTGGTGCGCTGAGGCTCTGGAATCGCTCGATGGAGATGAAGCCGTCGATGTCCGCGAGCAGAGGCCGCAGCTCCGCCGCGAGGTCCAGGTACCGCTGCCGATGCGACTCGTGTGTCCAGACCTCGAAGATGACAGCGATCATTCCAGTCCTCCCAGGACGCGGGTGTTGGTCGAAGCACGCCAGGTGACGGGGCCTGCCAGGGGTGACAGGTCCAGGCCGCTCGCGAGCACGCGCTCCGCCGCCGCCGTGGTCATCGCCGTCGCGAGCAAGGCCCCGGGGCAGCCATGCGAGCCCAGGCCGAAGGTGAAGGTCTGACGCCCCTCGCGCCGTGGCAGGAAGGCATCAGGCTGGGGGTTCTCGAACGGATCCCGATTCGCGGCGGCGAGCACGACGACCACGGTCTCGCCGGCCTCCAGCGGCTGACCCGCGACGGTTGCGGCGGCGTGGGTGAAGCGTCGCGTGTTCTGGACCGGAGCGTCATGGCGGGCCGCCTCCTGGACCACGTCGCCCACCGTGCACGCGCCTTGTGAAAGCTGTTCACGCGGCTCGGGCATGCGAGCGAAGGCCCGCAGCGTCGCGCCCAAAAGCCCGGCCGTCGCTTCATACGCCTGGGTGAGCAGGCCCACGGCATTGGGAATGCGCAGGTCGTCTGAGCCCTGGCCTTCCATGAGCCGGGCCGTGAACGCGGTCCTCGCGGTGGACTGGAAGCAGGCCGCCACGCGTTCGTTCAGCCTGGCCACACCCTCGCTACCCACAGGGGGCCCGGCGACCGAGCGGACATAGGCATCCACGTCCCGCACGGTTGCCTCCAGCGTGTCTTCCGGGAAGCCCAGCAGCGAGCCCAGCACGAGCACGGGGAACTGGAGGGCGGCGTCCGGCAGCCGTGACAGCGAGGGCGTCGCGAACAGCCGCTCCGCCCAGCGGCGGCTCTCCGCTTCGACCTCCCGCTGCGCCTCCAGCAGCGCGCGTGAGAGCGTCTGCTTCACGGCGGGGTAGGGGCCTCCGTCGTTCATCCGCACCAGCCGTCCAAAGAGCGCGCCTCCGGCGGTGCCCACCAGATGCGACGGCACCGGCTCCGACCGTGGCCGGACCCGGCAGTGCTCGCTCGTGAGCACCGCGCGGACGGTGGCCGCGTCCGCCGCGATCCATGGCCCGAAGCCGGGGACGCGGTGCAGTCCGCCCCGGGCTCGGAGCGTCGCGTAATAGGGGTACGGGTCGGGGTGTGTGACGGCCTGATAGGGGTCGGTGGGCGGTGTCATCGGTCCTCGCTGCCGGGCACTCTGCTGCCATTGCCGTGTCGGCGTGCTAGGAAATGGTTCGTCATGGACCGAACGATGAATGCAGGACCGGACCTCACGACGCTGGCCACGGCCGTGGGGGACGCCACGCGGATCCGGATGCTGGAGCTGCTCATGGAGGGACGGGCGCTCGTCGCGAAGGAGCTCGCGTTCGGCACGGGCGTCAGCCCCGCCACGGCGACCGCGCACCTCCAGCGGTTGGAGCAGGCCCGGCTGGTCCGCGCCACACGGCAGGGGCGCAACAAGGTGTTCCGGATCGCCACGCCCACCGTGGCGCGGATGGTGGAAGCGCTGATGACCGTGGCGGTCCGGGGACCCCGTGCGTCAGCGACTCCGGAACCCCTGCGGGCCGCGCGCTACTGCTACGACCACCTGGCGGGCCGGCTGGGCATGGGCATCACCGACGCGCTCCTGCGGGCCGGGCACCTCGCCCTTCGCAAGCGCGCGTTCGCGCTCACGCCGAGCGGCGAGGCGTGGTTCCAGGAGTTCGGCATCGACCTGGCGCCCGTGCGCGAGCAGCGGCGCCACTTCGCCCACCGCTGCCTGGACTGGAGCGAGCGGCGCGACCACCTCGCGGGGGCGCTGGGCGCGGCGCTCGCCGCCCGGGTGTTCTCATTGGGGTGGGTGGAGCGTCAGCCCGACTCTCGCGGCCTCATCGTCACGCCGGGAGGCCAGCGGGGACTCAAGCGTCACTTCGGCGTGCTGTAGGCCACGGCGTTCGCGTCCGCGCGCTCACGGGTGCGCTGGATGGCGACGGAGACCGCTTCACCCACGACGCGCGGGAGGCCCTGGGCGTCCATCGCCGCGAGCCCCGCCTCGGTGATGCCTCCCGGGGTCGCTATCTCCGTGATCAGGCGAGGGGTGGTGGCGCCGGGTTCGGCCAGCAGCTTCGCCGCTCCAATGAGCGTCTCCTTCGCGAGCACCGCCGCTTCCGCCGCGTCCATCCCGTGCGCCATCGCGGCCTGGGCCAGGGTCTCCACGAAGCGGAAGACATACGCGGGGCCCGTGCCGCACACGCCCGTGCAGACCGTGAGCGCTTCCTCGGTCATCCACAGCGGCCGTCCCGTCGCCGCGAAGAGGGACTCGGCGGCCTGCCTCGCGGTCTCCGTCGCCCGGGTCCCGGCCGTCAGGGGCGTCACGCCCGCTCCCACGCGCACGGGGGTATGGGGCAGGGCGCGGATGACCGAGACGCTGGAGGGCAACGCCGCTTCCAACTGAGCGATTCGCACATCCGCGGAGAGCGACACCACGGTCTGCCCCGGTTCCAGGGCCGGCGAGATGACCGCCATCAGGTCCCGCAGTTGTGCCTGTCGCACCGCCAGCAGGATCACCCCCGCGCCCCGCACCGCCCGCGCGTTGTCCAGGAGGACGTCCACGCCATGCCGGGAGCGCAGCTCCTCTCCGCGCTCGGACCGGCGCACCGTGACGCGAAGGTCCGACGGACGCACGTGGCCAGAGCGGAGCAATCCCAGGATGAGGGCTTCGGCGATCTTGCCGCCTCCCAGGAGCACGACGGGGGCGGGGATGGGATGGGACGCCATGGCTGAAGCCTACCCTCAAGCGGGCCGCCCGGGGCCGTGCTCGCCCGCTGCCGACCTCAGAGCTTCACACCCACCGTGGTGCGCAGTTGCGTGTCCAGCGGCGGCACCGTCGCGGGCGGCGCGCTGTCGTAGGTGAGGTTGAAGCCGATGCCCACCGTGACGCGCGGATTGGGCGTCACCGCGAAGAGCGTCTCGTTGAGCACGCGCAGGTCGGAGGGGCGGGTGACTCGCGGCTGGAAGTAGACCGTCTCCACGAGGTGGATGTTCTCCATCAGCTTCACCCGGCCCAGCAGGTAGCTGGAGACGCGCGGGTCCGTGTAGCGGTCTCCCGCGTCCACCTCGCCGTCGTTGCGCAGCCGTTCGTACTCGAACATCAGCGCCACCCCGAAGGTGAGCCCCAGCTTGTCCTCGTTGAGCAGGAGGAAGCGCGGACCCGCGCCCAGCAGGGCCCGGAACTGGAGCCGGCGGAACTCGTTGTATTCGTGCTGGGCGAAGACTTCTCCCGAGACCCAATCCGAGAACTGGCGCCGGTAGCGCACGTGCTCCAGCACCTGGCTGACGATGCGCTCGCCACTGGCGAACGAGTACTCACCCCGGATGACGCCCAGCCAGACGTCGCGCTCGGAGCGCACCTGGCCCACCAGGGAGCCGCGGATGGAGAACAGCTCCGTGCTGCCCGTGCGCCAGTCGCCGCCCAGCTCGATGGCCGCGGCGGGCCCCAGCTCCGCCTTCTCGTCGAAGAGCGCCTGGACGTTGACGATCTGTGCCGCCGCGCCGCTCGCGTGGAGCAACACCCCCAGCACCACCCACCGGCCTGCCTTCAGGAGATCCATGCCTCCTTGCTGTGCCTGCTCGGGCGCTCCCGTTCAACCCTGTTGTGGGGCCTCCGGCGCTTGACGCCAACGGGGGAGCGGAGCATGCCTGCAGGGTTTCCAAGCCCCTTGCCCTGTCCGGAGCGCGCCCATGCAGGTCCACATCATCGATGCCTTCACCCGCACCGCGGGTGCGGGAAACCGCGCGGGCGTGGTGCTCGACGCCTCGGCGCTGGATGTCCCCACGATGCAGCGGACCGCCGCGGCCGTGAGCGCGTCGGAGACCGCGTTCCTCCTGTCCCGGCCCGGCGACGCCACCGTGCGCCTGCGCTACTTCACGCCCGTGGACGAGATTCCGTTCTGCGGCCACGCCACGGTGGCCACCTTCCACCTGCTCGCGGAGAAGGGGCTCCTGCGCGGCCCGGGGACGTACACGCTGGAGTGCCCCGGCGGCACGTTCGGCATCGAGCTGGAGCCTCGGGGCGAGCACGGGACGCGGGTGTGGATCACCACGCCTCCACCGCCCACGCAGCCGAACCCCGTGGAGCTGGGGGCGCTGATGGCCACGCTGGGTGGGACGGCGGCGCAGGTGGATCCGTCGCTGCCGGTGATCCGCCAGGGCCACCGGCTGGTGGTGCCCCTCCGGCGGCTCGCGGACCTGGAGGCCCTGACGCCGCGAGGCGCGGCGATGAACGCGCTGCTGATGCCGCACGGCCTGCGCGGCGTCTACCTCTTCACCCGCGAAGCGAAGGAGGAGGGGAGCGTGGCCCAGGCGCGCTACTTCGTCCCGGGCTTCGGCATCCTGGAGGACCCCGTGACGGGCTCCGCCGCGGGACCGCTCGCGGCCTGGCTCGCCGAGCACGGGAGCCTTCGCCTCCCCGAGCACGGCGGCACGGTGTCGAGCCGCATCGAACAGGGTGACACGCTCGGCAAGCCGGGCCGCATCGACATCCAGGTCACCGGCCGGCCAGGCCACATCGAGCGCGCCCGCGTCGGCGGCGTGGCCCTCACCGTGATGGACGCCACGCTGCTCGCGTAGCGAGGCCGCCGCGAATGACGGCCCCCGGGGCCCGGCGGCCTGGCGGCCCTTGATGGCCCCGCCGCGCGCCTCCACGTTTGGGGTTGGGATGCTTCCATCCCCGCTTGAGTGACCGGTGCGGTCCGGCGGCCGGGCGCCAGCCGGCTCCACCGGGGGAGGACGTCATGGCAACGGACAACAGGAGTGCAGGCGCGCAGGAGGGGTCCTCCTCGCCCGCAGTGAAGAACGCCCAGGCCGACGCGCCGAGCGCCACGTCTCAGGGACAGGCCCCCAGGACGGGCGCTGGGATCGCCCGCCGCGAGTCCCAGGCCCCCGCCATCAGCAGGGAGACCGCACCCCTGAGCCCGTTCGGGCTGCTGCGCCGGGTGATGGAGGACATGGACCAGCTCTTCACGGGCTTCGGAGGACGGGGCCTCGCTGCCCGGAGCGACGTGCTGGACGAGGGCCTCTGGTCACCGCAGATGGACGTGGTGGAGCGGAACGGAAACCTCATCGTGAAGGCCGACCTGCCGGGGATGAGGCTGGAGGACATCCACGTCGAGCTGCTGAATGACCTGCTCATCATCGAAGGCGAACGCACCTTCGAGCTGGAGGAGGAAGAGGAGGCCGAAGGCGTCTGGAGCCTGGAGCGCAGCAGCGGTCTGTTCCGCCGCGCCATTCCGCTCCCGGAAGGCATCGACACGGAGTCGGTCCATGCGAACTTCGAGAACGGCGTCCTGGAGATCTCCCTGAAGCTCCCGGCGACGGTGCCCCAGGGCAAGCGCATCGAGGTGAAGGGAGGCTCGCGCGAGCAGGCCCGCCGGCTGACGCGCGGGAAGCCCATCCACTGAGGGTGGGGCGCCTTCCGGGTCAATGCGTGTGCCGGCGGCCCTCGTCCTCCACGACGGCCGCCGCCACCTGCTCCGCCGAACCGCGCAGCTCCTCGGTGGACGGCGAGTGCCAGGACTCGAAGGCGAACAGCTTTCGCATCAGCTTCCCGGCCTGATAGCCCGGGCGCAGCTCGATGGCGTCGAACATCCAGGCCAGCGCCTCGTCCGCGAAGGTGGACCAGGCCTCCTCGCAGCCCGTGGCGTCCATGGTGAGGTTCATCGTGGTGACGATTGCATCCGCCAGGGCCAGCGTGCGGATGTCATTGTCGTCAGGGCCCGAGGGCAGGTCCCGCTTCAGCGCCTGGAAGTGGGCATCCAGCTTGAACAGCCATTCGCGCGACCGCTCCAGCGCGTCGAGGATGAGCTGGATGTTGTATTCCACGCTCATGTTCGGGGTGGGCTTCTGTCTGAAGAAGCGGTGGCACCAGCAGTAGCCGCCGAAGCTCTCATTGCCCAGAGACAGGCCCGTCTCCGTGTACCAGGGCCCCAGGTTCTGCTGGAGCATCCGCTGGATGTGTTTCGCCATCGTGTCGTGCTGCTCGTCCGTGAGCTTGCGCGTCCCCGGGGGCACACGCGGCGTCAGGTATTCGCGCAGCATCCGGAGGAGCTTCTCCGGCTCATACCCATCCAGGCTGTCGCGGATGAGCCGCCAGTGCCCCAGGGCCGGCCTGCTCATACGGCCACCTCCGCCACCCGCGCCGCCGCGTCCCGGAGGGCCCTGTCGCCGGCCGCCGCGTCGAGCTGACGGCGCGAGGCCTGATACACGCCGTCCAGCGCGTACAGGAACGAACGGATCCGCTCCAGCGCGTCCAGCATGAGCTGGATGTTCTCATCCACATCCATCGTCCGGTGTGGCGGGTTCTGGTTGAAGAACGAGTGACACCAGCAATAGCCCCCCAGCACTTCATTGCCCAGGGGCAGGCCGCTCTCGAGGTACCAGGCCCCCAGCTCGGCCTGGAGCAGGTCCTGCACGGCGTTCTTCGCCTGCTTGAGCCGGCTGGCGTGGATGCTTCCGGTCCGCAAGGGAGCCAGGGCTTCCCTCAGCCGGGACGCCAGCGATTGCGGTGAGTAGGCATCCAGGCTGTCGCGGATGCGGCGCCACGTGAAGGCCGACGCGTTGTTGTTCATTCGGGCACCTCGTTGCGGCACGGGGCGTCCGGCCCCGCGATGGTCCGGGCCAGCAGCCTCGCCAGCCGCGTGTAGTTCACCGCGTCTCCCGGACGCTTGGGCCACAGCACCACGGGCGCCAGCGGCGGCGTGGGCAGCCGGCCCCGGCGCAGCATGTATTCCAGCCACAGCCGCGCCGCGCGGGCGTTGCCGTCCGGGAAGGGGTGGAAGAAACACAGGTCCAGGTACAACCGGGTGGCATGTGCCACCGGGTGGCGTTCCTCCCGCGCGTCCGCCTCCACCTTGTCGCGGAAGGCGGCCTCCAGGCCGGGCCCGTGCGCGTAGCGGTGGGCGCCCCCTCGCGCGAAGGCGTCCCCGGTGCGGAAGCCAGTGGGCCCGCCCAGCAGCTCCGACTGGAGCTCCACCATCCGGGGGAAGGTCAGCGGCTCGCCCGCGTCCGCGAGCCGCCGAACCCGGGCCAGGGCCCGCTCGAAGCGCTCCGTGCGCGCCGGTCCCTGGACTTCATGGGCCGGTGCGTCATGCCGGTGCAGGAAGCCCTCCTGGGCGCCCGTCTCCCGGAAGGGCTGCCGCGCCGCCGCCGCCAGGTCCGCCCGGAGCGCGGGCAGCGCCCAGTCCAGGGCGCGCGTGGTCTCCCGGTGGGGCGCGAGCTGCTCGGTGGCGGACGGGGCTTTCACTCGGGGGCCAGGGCAAAACGGGGGGGCGGGGAGCCCAGCATGGACGGGGCCGGGTGACAAACACCCCGGGCGATGTGGTCCTCCCGTGGGTCACGGAGTGGAGCCCCGGCGCACAATTGCGTAAACAGGCCGTTCTGGCAGCAGGGAGAAGGCACTGAATGAAGACGTTCCTCGTGGTCAACCCGCGCAGCGCCAACGGGCAGACGGGGAAGCGATGGGTGGAGATCTCCGCGCAGGTGGGCAAGGTGCTCGGTGACTTCGGGTACGGCTTCACCAGCGGCGGCATGGATGCGGCGCGTCTGGCGCGGCAGGCCATCGATGACGGTTATGAATGCATCGTCGCGGTGGGCGGCGACGGCACCCTCAACGAGGTCACCAACGGCTTCTTCCGCGACGGGCAGGTCATCAACCCCCGGGCCACGCTGGGGCTGTTGCCCCGAGGCACCGGCGGCGACTTCCGCCGCACCTTCGGGTGGGACCTGGAGCTGACGTCCGCGCTGGAGCGGCTGCGCACGGAGACGACGGAGCCCTTCGACGTGGGGCGGCTGGAGTTCACCGACAACGACGGCAAGCCGGCCTCGCGCTTCTTCGCCAACATCGCCTCGTTCGGCGTGAGCGCGGTGGTGGCCCGCGAGGTGAACCAGGGCAGCAAGGCGCTGGGCGGCCACCTGAGCTTCATGTGGGGCACCGTGAAGGGGCTCCTGAAGTACCAGGAGCAGCAGGTGCGCCTCACGGTGGACGGCGGCGAGCCGGAGACGGTGAGCGTCACCGCGGTGGCCGTGGCCAACGGCCGCTACTTCGGCAGCGGCATGTTCGTGGCGCCGGAGGCGGTGACGCACGACGGCCTCTTCGACGTCACCATCTGGTCCAACTACGGCCTGTCCGACTTCGTCCTCAAGTCCAAGGGCGTCTACAACGGCGACCACGTCACCTGGAAGGGCACGCGGCGGCTGCGCTGCCGCACGCTCCACGCGGAGGCGCTGACGGGCGACGTGTTCCTGGACGTGGACGGCGAGACGCCGGGCCGGCTGCCCTGCACCATGACGCTCCTGCCGGGCGCCATCCGCCTCAAGGTGTAGCGCCGGAGCGGGGCGCTCGCGGCGCGTCCGCCACGGGCGCGCCGACGCCGGGCGAGGCGGGCGTGGGGCGGTACCAGCTCGTCTGGCCAATCAGGTGCCGCGTGAAGCCGTCCTCCACCAGGGGCGAGGACTCCGCGGCGCCCAGCACCAGGTAGCCGTCCGCGTGGAGCATCCGCCGCACGCGGGCGAGCACCGCGCGCCGGGTGGGCACGTCCCAGTAGATCATCACGTTGCGCAGGAACACGAGGTCCACGGGCGCCTCCAGCGGGAAGTCGTCCATCAGGTTGAGCGGCCGGAACTCCACCGGCCTGCGCACGTGCTCGTTCAGGCGCCACCCGTCGCGCTCCTGGCGGAAGTAGCGCTGGCGCAGCTCGGGCGTCAGGCCCCGGTGGATCTCCTTCGCGTCGTAGCGGGCCTCGCTGGCCCGCACGAGCGCGCGGGTGCTGAAGTCGGTGGCGAGGATGCGCACGGTCCAGCCGGTGATGAGCAGCCCGGCCTCGGCCAGGGTCATCGCGACGCTGTAGGGCTCCTGACCGTAGGCGCACGCCGCGCACCAGACGCGCAGCGTCCGCGTGCGGACGCGCTTCGCCAGCAGGCCCGGCAGCACGGTGGTGCGCAGGGCCTCGAAGACGGGCGCGTCGCGGAAGAAGGCCGTCTCGTGGTTGGCCAGCGCCTCCGCCAGCCGCTGGTGCAGCGGACTGCCCTCCGGTTGCGTGCGCAGCCGCGCGACCAGGGCGGAGAGGTCCGGCAGCCGCTCCTCGCGCATGAGGGGCGTGAGCCGCGTCTCCACCAGCGCGTACGTGTCGGGCTCCAGCACGAGCCCGGAGCGGCGCAGCACGCGCTGCCGCAGGTACGCGAAGTCGTCGGGAAGCAGGGACATGCTCAGGTCCTCCGTCCGCGCGCATCCACGCGCCGCGCCAGCTCCGGGGCCAGCGCCTCCAGGGGCACCACGGCATCCGCGAGCCCCGCCTGTTCCACCGCGCCCGGCATGCTGCCGGCGACGCAGCTTGCCTGGTCCTGCACCACCACCTGTCCGCCCGCCTCGTTCACGCGCCGGCAGCCGCGCAGCCCGTCCTGGCCCATGCCGGTGAGCACCACCGCCAGCACCCCCGCGCCGTACACCTCCGCCGCGGAGCGGAAGAGCAGGTCCACCGCCGGGCGGCACGCGTTCTCCGCCGGCCCCTGATGCGTGAGCAGCCGCACGCCCGCGGCATCCCGGCACACGGCCAGGTGGAAGTCGCCGGGAGCGACCCACACCTCGCCCGCGTTCACGGCCGCGCCCGGCACCGCCTCGCGCACGGTGAGCGGCGTCACCCCCTGCAACCGCTCCGCGAGCAGCCGGGTGAAGACGGGAGGCATGTGCTGCACGATGAACACCGGCACCGGCAGGTCCGCGGGCAGCGCGGACACCAGGCGCACCAGCGCGCCCGGGCCCCCGGTGGACGCGCCGACGACGATGGCCTCCACCCGAGCGGGCATCCTCGGCCGGAGCGGGAGCTCGCGCGTCACCGGTGACGGTGGGGACGCGGCGGACGGCGTGCGCACGTTCAGCGCCTTGAGCTTGCGCACCAGCTCGTCCCGCACGGCCTCCAGGGGGAGGTTCATCCCGCCCGCGGACGTGGGCTTCGTCACGTAGTCGCGGGCCCCCAGCGCGAGCGCCTCCAGGGTCAACAGGCCCGCGCGTTCGGTGAGCGCGCTGAACATCACCACGGGCAGCTCCGGGGCGCGCTGGCGCAGGAGCTTCAGCGTCTCCAGCCCGTCCAGCTCCGGCATCTCCAGGTCCAACAGCACGACGTCGGGTTGGAACTGCTCCACCTTCGCCAGGGCGATGCGGCCATTGGGCGCGGTGGCGACGACCTCCAGTCCCGGCGCCGCGCCCAGCAGCAGCGACACCTGACGCCGCACCACGGCCGCGTCGTCCACCACCAGCACCCGGATGGCGTTCATTCGCACCCGCGTCACCGCACCGCGTGCGCGACCGGGCAGCGGCCCGCGGGGGGGCTGGAGGCCCTCTCGCCATACACCTCGTGGCGCGGCCGGCTCGCGAGGATGGCGCTGGCGCCCCAGTCCGTCACGCGGTGGAAGGCCTCGGACGCGATGAAGGCGTCGAAGCCCTCGCGGCTGTGCCACTCGGAGACGATGAGGTAGCGCCCCGGCGCCCCCACGCTCTTGAACAGCTCCGTGTGCACGTGCGCTGGTAGCTCGCGCATCGCCTCCTGCACGAGCGCGAACTTCCGCTCGAAGGCGTCCGCCTTGCCCTCACGCACCTCGTAGTTCATGCCGATGGTGACCATCCGTCACCTCCTTGTCCGTGTGTCATTCGAGCCAGACCCGGACACGCCGGTGGCCCTCGTCCAGGTGGAACAACTCCGATGGCCGCAGCCCCGCCGCGACCGCCGCGGTCCCCATGGCCACCGGATCCAGGCCCCGCGCCGCCAGCTTGCGAGGCAGGTCCTCCGGCAGCAGGTCCTCCAGGTGCGCCGTCACGTCCGCGCGGAAGGTCAGCGCGACGCGCGTGTGCCCTCCCTCCGTCACCTGGACCTTCAGGTAGCGCGCGGCGCCCTCCGCCCGGACTTCCGGCGGTGACGGAGGAGGCGGCAGCGACGGGGCGCGGGCCTCGTCCAGCAGCGGCCCCCAGGCGATGGGCGCATCCAGCACGTCCAGGTGGCGGACCAGCCCGTGGAACGCGCGCAGGACGAACAGGAGCGATGCGGGCCCCGCCGCGCGGAAGTTCCAGCGGTGCGGCCCCAGCGCCTCGGTGAGCCGCGCGCCCAGCCGCCAGCTTCGCGCGTGGAAGGGGCGGTCCAGGAGGAAGGGCTCCAGCAGCACACGGCTGACGGCGGGCAGCGCCTCCGCCATGGGCTCCAGCAGCTCCGGCGCGAAGCCCAGCATCACCCACGCGGGCAGGAGTTGCTCGGGGCGCGGCGGAGTGCCCGGACCCTTGAGGAGCGTAATCAACCGCCCCAGCCCCACGGCCAGCTCCGGGGGCAATGGCTTCACGCAGCCGAAGTCGAGCACCCCCAGCACGGGCTTGCCGTCAGGGCCGCGCGACACGCGGTAGTTGCCCGGGTGGGGATCCGCGTGGAGCGCGCCCCACGTGAAGCAGGCGTGAAGGAACAGACGCACCAGCGTCGTGGACAGCGCGCGGCGATCCGCTTCGCTCCAGCGCCAGCCCTCCGCCAGCGACGCGCCCTCCACCCAGGTCATCACCAGCAGGTCTTCCCGCGTGAGCGCGTCCACCGGCTCGGGGATGACGACGCCGGGCACGTCCGCCATGCGCGTGCCCGCGTCCCGCAGGGACTGGGCTTCGTGGTGATAGTCCAGCTCGCCCTGGAGCATGCGGGCCAGCTCGTGGCGGTAGGCGGAAAGGTCCAGCTTCCCGCGCCAGCCTCCCAGCGGCGCGGCCAGCCACCCCAGCGCGCGCAGATCCTCCCGCACGGCCTCCGCGATGCCCGGGTGCCGCAGCTTCACGGCCACGGCGCGGCCGTCATGCAGCACGCCCCGGTGCACCTGGCCCAGGGACGCGGCGATGCCCACGCCCTCCAGAGACTGGAACACCTCCCGCCACGGACGGCCCAACCGGCGGGACACCTCCGCCAGCGCGGCCTCCGGCGCGAGCGGGGAGGGCGCCTCCGCGAGCGAACCGAACCCCGGTGTCTCCGCGCCCAGCTCCGCGAGCGTGAGCACCTGGCCCACCTTCTGGGGCAGCCCGCGCAGGCCCAACAGCCGCTGGGCCAGCTCATGCCGAGCCTCCTCCACGTCCAGGGGCCGGGACACCCGCTTCATGCGCGTGGAGGCACGGGCCACCTGGCCCAGCGTCCACCACCGCTTCAATCCGGTTCGCATGTGCCGTGGCTTCCTGGGACGCGACGCCGTCCGCGCTACTTCGTCCGCGCCTGCTTGTCGGTGGTGTCCACCTGCACGACCAGCCGTTGCAGCGACTGCGCCATGTGGGCCAGCTCCACCGCCGAGCGCTGTGTGCTGCCCGCGCCCTCGGTGGTGCTGCGCGCGGCCTCCGCCACGGCGGCCATGTTCTCGGAGATCTGCTGGCTGCCCTTGGCGGCCTCGCCCACGTTGCGCAGGATTTCGCCCGCGGTGGCCGTCTGCTCCTCCACGGAGGAGGCGATGGACGTCTGCAGCTCGTTGATGCGGCCGATGGTGGCGCCGATCTCCAGGATGGCGTTGACCACCTCCTCGGTGTCGCCCTGGATGCTGCCGATCTTCTGGCCGATGTCCTCCGTGGCGCGGGCCGTCTCGCGCGCCAGCTCCTTCACCTCGTTGGCCACCACCGCGAAGCCCCGGCCCGCCTCACCGGCGCGCGCCGCCTCGATGGTCGCGTTGAGCGCCAGCAGGTTCGTCTGCTGCGCGATGGAGGTGATGACCTTGATGACCTTGCCGATCTCCTGGCTGCTCGTCCCCAGCTTGCCGACGACGCTGGACGTGGAGTCCGCGAGCTTCACCGCGGACGCGGCCACCTTGGCGGCGGTGCTCGCGTTGCGCGCCACCTCGCGGATGTTCGCGTTGACCTCCTCCATGCCGGACGCGACGCTCTGCACGTTGCGGCTGACCTGTTCGGCGCCGGCGGACACCTGGGTGGCCTGCGCCGCGGTCTCCTGCGCGTTGCTCACCATCTGCTGGCTGACGCTGGACAGCTCCTGCGACGACGCGGCGAGCGTCTGCGAGTGCTGCGTCACCTCCTGGAAGATGCCGCGCAGGGTGGCGTCCAGCTCCTTCTCGCGCTGCTGCACCGCGAGCTTCTCCGTGATGAGCTCCCACGTCACCATGGGGCCCAGGTAGCGGCCCTGGCCGTCGTACACCGCCGTCACCAACAGGTCCGCGGTCTCCGGGCCAATGGGGATGTTCGCGCGCACCGGCAGGTTCTTGTCGTTGGCCAGGATCTTCCGCTGGTACGTCGAGTCGCGGTGGAAGACGTCGATGCTGGACCCCAGCACCCGGTCCGCCGTGACGGGCAGGTGCTTCTCCACGCGCTGCAACAGCCGGCGCGAGGCGGGGTTCAGGTAGACGATCTTCAGGTCCACGTCCGCCACCATCACGCAGGTGGGCGCGTTCTCCAGCATGGCCCTGAGGCGAGCCATCTCCGTGTCCGCGCGCTGCTGGTCCGTGATGTCCGTCCACGTCACCACGTAGCCGGTGAGCGCGCCGCCCCGGCCCTCGATGCCGTCGATGCGCGCCTTGAGCAGGGTGGGGCCCACCGCGAAGTGGGTCTCGTGCGGCAGCGACGACGGGTCGCTCAGCCGCTCCTCCTCCAGCCGCAACTGGTGCTCGAAGTGGGCGAGGAAGCCGCTGCCCCCATCCCCCGCGCCGTCGCGGAAGGCGGCCGTCTGGCTGATGCGCTCGATGGCCTCCGACGCGGACGCGTTCGAGAAGACGATGGCCAGGTCCGCGTCCAGGACGAACAGGTTGACCCGCGCCGCGTCCAGCACCGCCTCGCTCAGCGCCCCTTCGAGCGGCGTGGCCGTGCGGCGGCGCGAGGACCGGCCCGCGGGCGCGGACGCCACGGCGACCCGGCGTCCCTCCGTCCGGGAGGCGCGCGCCGGAGCACGCTTCACGGCGGCGGTCCGCGAGGCGGCCTTCGCCACGGGCCTGCCCACGCCGGCAGCCCGCGACGAGCCCGCGGCCGCCAGCACCTCGCGGGCGACGGGGCCCGGCACGTCCAGCTCATCCAGCACGCTGGCCAGGTGCTCGGTGACGCGCTCGAAGTGATGGGGCTTGAGCTCCAGGCGCGCGTGCAGGTCGCGCATGGACGGGCCCTTGTAGACGGCCGTTCCGCCCAGGAACCGGGTGAGGAACGCGACCATCTGGCGCTGAATCTCGACCAGGTCCTCGCGGCGGAAGTAGGGCTTGAGCAGCGCGTCCGTCATGACCCGCGCGTAGAGCTTCTGCACGGCGGCCGTCAGGGGGGCCTTGCCGCCCAGGCGCTGGAAGGGGGTGGTTTTCACGGCGGGCGCGGTCGGGCGGGCCATCAGCGGGACTCCTGGGCAAGCACGGGGAGGGAAGGGGAGGCGGGAGCGCTGGACGCGGGCGAGAGCCCGTCCACCACCGCGTCCGCGGACAACACGAGCAGCAGCCGGTCCGGCAGCGCGTGGACCCCCAGCAGCAGCGAGCGCAGCGGCCCGCGCAGGTTGTCCGGCAGCGGCGCCAGGTCCGACTGCTCGAAGGGCAGGATGTCGCCAATGGCATCCACGCGAAGGCTCACCGCGCCCTCGTCGCCGCGCAGGACGACGTGGGGCGCGTCCGCGGGGGCGGTGCCCTCGGGCAGGTCCAGGCGGCGGCGCAGGTCGATGGCGGGGACGATCTGCCCGCGCAGGTTGAGCAGCCCCGCCACCTCCGGCGGCGCGCCGGGGACGCGCGTGAGCGGCGGCGGCAGCAGGATCTCCTGCACGCGTTCGATGTCCAGGCCGAACAGGTGCTCGCCCACCTGGAACGAGCACAGTTGGCGGAGGCCGCTCATGGCGCACCGCCGGTCAGCAGCTCCGGGTGCACGGCGCGCACGGTGCCCTCCACGTCCAGGAACTCGGTGGCCCGGGCCTGCACCACCATGGAGCCCAGCACGCCCGGACGGCGCGTCTCCCGCTGGAGCGCGAGCTCCACCTCCGCGACGTCGAGGATGGCGTCCACCACCAGCCCCACGCGCGCGTCCGCGTGCTGGGTGACGACGACGGACAGGGACCCGCCCGGCGCGGCCTGGAGCTGCCGCGCCATCCGCTCCGTGGCGCCGGGCCTCGCCTCCAGCACGGACGCCACGCGCACCAGCGGCAGCAGTTGCCCGTGGTAGCGCGCCATCTCCATGCCGCCGCTCAGCCGCTCCACGTCCGAGGCGGGCAGCTCCTCCAGCCGGGCCACGCGCGACAGGGGAATCGCCACCCGGCCCTCCGCGCCATGGCGGCACAGCAGCACCCGCTCGCGGGTCTCCTCCGGCGCCGGTGCCTCCTCGGCGGGCTCCGGGATGACGACCTGGGCCTGTGCCTCGTTGACGGTGCCCACGCGGCGGCCCAGGCCCATGGCGTCCAGGATGAGCGCCACGCGCCCGTCGCCCAGCACCGTCGCGCCCGCGTAGCAGGCCAGCCCCTTCAGGTGCTTCCACAGCGGCTTGACGACGATCTCCTCCGTGTCATGGATGGCGTCCACCCACAGCCCGAAGGCGCGCTCGCCGGCCTGGAGCACGACGACGGTGGCGCCCTCGTCCAGGTCCGGCATCGCCGGCCCCACGCCCAGCTCGGCGGCGAGCACCCCCAGCGGCAGCAGCTCCCCGCGCAGCCGCAGCACGCAAGCGCCCTGGAGGCGGGTGATGTCCCTGCGCGCCTGGGCCGGCTCCAGGAACACCACCTCTCGCAGGGAGGCCTGCGGCAGCGCGTAGCGGTCTCCCCGGCAGGTGACGAGCAGCGCCGGGATGATGGCCAGCGTGAGGGGAATCTTCAGGGTGAACGTGGTGCCCTGGCCGGGCCGGCTGTGCACCTCCACGGTGCCGCCAATGCGCTCCACCTGCGTGCGCACCACGTCCATGCCCACGCCCCGGCCGGACAAGGACGTGACGCGCTCCGCGGTGCTGAAGCCCGGCATGAAGATGAGCATCAGCGCGTCCGCGTCCGGCAGCCGCGCCGCCTGGTCGGCCGTGAGCAGGCCCCGCTGCACCGCGACCTGCCGCACGCGCTGCACGTCGATGCCCGCGCCATCGTCAGACATGCCCAGGTGCACGAGCCCGCCCTCGTGCGACGCGCTCAGCGTCAGACACCCCACGGGCGGCTTGCCGGCGGCGCGGCGCTGCTCGGGCGTCTCCACGCCGTGGTCCACGGCGTTGCGCAGCAGGTGGGTGAGCGGATCATGCAGCGCCTCCACCAGCGTCTTGTCCAGCTCCGTGTCCGCGCCCTGCAATTGCAGCCGCACCTGCTTGCCGCACCCGTGCGCCAGCTCGCGCACCAGCCGGGGGAAGCGGTTCCACACCTGCCCCACCGGCTGGAGCCGCGTCTTCATCACCACCTGCTGCACCTGCGTGGTGACGACGTCCAGCCGCTGCGACGCGGTCGTCAAATCCGCGCCCGGCGTGGGCGAGGCCGCGCACTGGAGGATGCGGTTGCGCGCCAGCACCAGCTCGCCCATCAGGTTCATCAACCGGTCCAGCAGCGCCACGTCCACGCGCAGCTTGGAGTCCACCCCGGTCGCGGCGCCGCGCCAGGGCAGGGCGCCCGGAGGCGCCAGGGGCTCGGACACCTCCAGCGGCGCGGAGCCCGCCGCCGCGCCCGCCATGCGCGCGAGCAGCGCGGAGTGGTCCACCGCGGGCTCCAGCCCCGTCGCCTCGATGTGCTCCAGCGTCCCGCGCGCCGCGTCCGCCAGCGCCAGCAGCGTGGACACGCGCTCGCGGTCCAGCACCAGGCGCCGGTCGCGCGCCAGCCCGAGCATCTCCTCGGCGGCGTGCATCAGCGCCTCCAGGCGGCTGAAGCCCAGGAAGCCGCAGGTGCCCTTCACCGTGTGCAGGGCCCGGAACAACTGCGCCAGCAACGGCTGCGAGCCCGGCTGCGCCTCCAGCTCCAGCACCGTCGCCTCGATGCCCTGCACGTGCTCGCGGGACTCCAAAAGGAACTCCCGCATCACGTCATCCCAGCCCGGAGTGTCACCCACGGACAGGCGCCCTCTGGACGGAAGTCCACGCGGACTGTATGTCTTTGATGATACGGCTTTGACCGGCGCTGCCCATGGGCAACGGCCCCCCCGACCCACAGGACTCCGGAGTCGAAATCACAGCATCCTCCAACGTCAACGGCGTGAAACCTGTCCCGGAGGGAAGGGTCCCTGCTTAGAAGAACAGGCGAAGCAGGTCGTACCGGGTCTCCGCGCCCAGCTTCCGGAGCAGGTTGGCCTGGTGGAACTTCACCGTGCGCTCGGTAATCCCTAGCACCGTCGAGATGTCGGTGGGCGAGCGGCCGAGCGCGAGATATCGCAAGACATCTCCCTCCCGCTCGGACAGCCGCGCGGCGTTCGCCATGCGCCGCACCTTGGCCTCGAAGAGGCCGCTGAGCGTGTCATCCCCGATGGTGTGCACGCTGACGCGCGCGGTGCCGGCGCCCGTGGGCGTGGCGGTGATGACCTCATAGCCCTCGGCGTGCCCGGCGGCCTGCCGCACGACGGTGTGCGGCCAGGAGGAGGGCGCCGCCGCCATCAGCGGACAGTCCAGGCAGGGCGCGTCGCGGTGCGCGAAGGCGCCGAAGCACGGCCGGCCCACCATCTCCTCCAGCCGCGCCTCCCCGGAGGTCCACACCGCCTTGAGGGTCCCGAAGGACGACAGCTCGGTGGAGATTTCGTAGCTCAGGTCCCCTCGGGGCCCGTGGGCCGCGGCCACGTCGGGAACGGCGCCTGGCTCGGGGACGGGGAGGGGCGGCGCCGAGCGCGTGACGATGGCCACCAGCCGCAGGGGAGGGCGGCCCACGGCGGCCACGTCCAGCTCCACTGGCAGCCGCTCACCGTCGCGCGTGAGCACCTGTGTCTCCATCCGGGGCTCGGCGCTGGTGAAGAGGGCCCGCAGCGCCCGCCCCACCTCGCGCCCGTGCTCGCGCGGCGTGCAGACCTCCGCCCAGCGGCGCCCCAGCAGCTCCTCACGGGGCCGGCGCAGGAGCGCGGTGAACGCGCTGTTCGCCAGCTCGATGCGGCCTCGCCGGTCCATCACGACGATGGGCCGCGTGTCCCGCTCCGCGAGCAGCGACGCGGTCAACGACCAGTCCATGATGCCCCCCAGCCGTTGCAACCCCGTGCAAGCCTCACACGGGTAGTGCTGAATTACTCGCTTTGAGAAGCTTACCGCGAGACGCCTGCGTTTGCATTTGGACAAACGTTCAATCACAGACCGTCGCGTTCAGGGGAGGACGGTCCGTGTGCGCGCCTGTCCGCCTGGGGGGCGTGCCGGAAACCTGGAACGTCCCCCTGAATCCGGGCAACCTGCTGCATCGCCTGGGCCCGGGGATTACTCCCAGGGCTTCCCCGCCGTCCCCTCCGTGGGAGAGGAGCTGCACGCATGAGCGCACCGCGACGACCCGCGCAGTTCGACCTCTTCACCGGCGCGCTGGAGGAGCCACCCGCTTCGTCGCGGCGCAGGACCCAGCCGGTCGGGCCCGCCGCGCCGTCCGACAGCCTGCGCATGTTGGGGGAGCAGCTCCCGCGCGGCGTCTACCTGGGCACGTCGTCGTGGACGTTCCCGGGGTGGAACGGGCTCGTCTACGACCATGAGGCCAGCACGACCCAGTTGGCGCGCGAGGGCCTGGCCGCCTACGCGCACCACCCGGTGCTGCGCACGGTGGGCATCGACCGGACCTTCTACGCGCCGGTGCCGGCCAGCACCTTCGCCGAGTACGCGCAGCAGGTCCCGGACGGCTTCCGCTTCCTGGTGAAGGCGCATGAAGCCTGCACGCTGGCGCGCTTCCCCGTGCACGAGCGGTACGGCGCGCACCGGGGGCAGGTGAATGACCGCTTCCTCCAGGCGGCCTACGCCGTGGACCACGTGGTGGCGCCGTTCCTGGAGGGGCTGGGCGACAAGGCCGGGCCGCTCGTCTTCCAGTTCCCGCCGCAGGACCCCGCGGCGCTGGGCGGCGCGGGCCGCTTCGTGGAGCGGCTGCACGCGTTCTTCTCCGCGCTGCCCCGGGGGCCGCTGTACGCGGTGGAGGTGCGCAACGAGGAGCTGCTCACGGAAGGCTTCGCCCAGGCGCTCGCGGACACGGGCGTGAGCCCGGTGCTCGCGGTGTGGGCGCACATGCCGCCCGTCGCGCGGCAGGCGAAGCTCACGCGCGCCTTCGAGGCCCGCGCCGTGGTGGTGCGCTGGATGCTGCCGCCGAACCTGGGCTACGAGGAGGCCTACGCCCGCTACGCGCCCTTCAACCGGCTGGTGGACGAGGACGTGGGCACCCGCGACGTGCTGGCCCGCGTGTGCATGGCCGCGGTGCGGCGCGACCGGCCCGTCTTCGTGACCATCAACAACAAGGCGGAAGGCAGCGCCCCCCTGTCCGCCGTCCGGCTCGCGGAACGCGTCGTGTCACACAAGGAGGAGGGCGGCCAGCGAAGCGTTGCTCACGCAACATGACTTGCGCGCGAGCACGGCGCTTGCTTACGTGATTGGCCATGAAGGTGATGACCCTGGCCGCGCTGTTGATGCAGATGACCTCCGCCGGTGGCGCCGGCTCGGAGGGCAGGCGTGCGGGCAATCACGTGGACCTGGTGGGTGAAGGCCACCCGCGCGCGGTGAAGGAGGACATCACCTCGCTCAAGGGGGAGATCACCAGCCTGAAGGAGCAGTTCCGGCTGGCGCGCGAGCGTCAGCGCCTGGCGGCCGAGGAGAAGCAGCGCCAGGAGGAGGCCCGCTACGGTGTCACGCCGAAAGCCACCCCCGCCGCTGCCACCCGAGGGGCCGGAGCCTCCACCCACCCCTGAGGAGCTGGGGGCGGTAGAAATTCCGGTCGATGGGAACCTCGACCTGCATCTCTTCCAGCCTCGCGAGGTGAAGGAGCTCGTCGCCGAGTACCTCTGGGCCTGCCGCCAGAAGGGCGTGCTCGACGTGCGCATCATCCACGGCAAGGGCACGGGCGCGCTGCGGCGCACCGTGCAGTCCCTGCTGCCCACGCTGCCGGAGGTCGAAAGCTTCCAGCCGGCCTCCGAGGCGGACGGAGGCTGGGGCGCGACGTGGGTGCGGCTCAAGCCCCTGTGACGGGGCCCGCGCTCCTCAGGACAGCCAGAAGTACGCGGAGGCGATGAGGGTGCGCTTCTCCGTCACGCGCGCCTTGTTCGCCAGCTCCGCCATCTGCCGGTCCTTGGAGGCGTAGCGCTTCTCCTCTTCGTTGCGCAGCGACGCCAGCTTGCGGCGGTAGTCGCGCTCCATCCGGTCCGAGTGCGCCCGCGCCTTCGCGCGCTCCGCGACGTCCTCGATGCCAGAGACCTCCTTGCGCGCGTCGAACCACGCCTGGCGGGCGGCCTCCACCACCTCGCGCGACTCCATCAGGCAGTCCTCGACGTAGCGGTCCGCGCGCTCCTTGGCCTTGTCCAGCTCCAACGCGTTGCGCCGTTCCGCGGCCCGAATCAGCTCATCCTTGGCGGTCATGAGCGACTGCTCTTGCATGAGCTGGACCGACACCGGCGCGGGCTGCCGCCGCTTCTCCTCCTTGGCGTCGAGCTTCGTGAAGTGGACCCCGTCCGTCAGCGGCAGGGCGCGGAAGCCGCCGTCCCGGTCCTTCACCAGCACCAGGTGGACCAGCTTCTCCTCCGGCTTCAGGCCCGTGGTCTCGAACTTGTAGACGAACCACCAGCCCTCGCTGCCGGCCAGCCGCGCCAGCCGCGAGGGCAGGCCAGCCGCGTCCAGTTGCAGGTAGCTGACGGTGTCCTGGGTGCGGTCGCGCACCGCGTAGGCGGCCTTGGCCACCTGGAGCCGTCCGGAGGTGCGGCTGCCCAGCACGGAGCCGGTGAGCGCCTTCGCCTCCTGCTGGCGCCTGGCCACGACCTCCTTGGCGGCGTCACCCGCCACGCGCAGGCGGCGGCGCACGTCACCGTCGAAGCGCTCCAGCACCACCGAGCGCATCGACGTCATGCGCTGGTTGATGCTGCCCTCCAGCTCCTCGCGCAGCTTGTCGAAGGCGCTGTTGATGTCCTTCGGGTCGCGGCAGGACTGGTAGATGTCCAGCACGCGCCGCTCGAAGTCGACGCCGCTCTCCAGCGCGCCCAGGATCTCGTCGGACGCGCCGAACACGCCGTCGAAGAGGTTGAGCTTCTTCTCCAGGAGCTCGAACAGGCGCGCGTCCGCCGCGTTCTGCCGGTTGAGGAAGTTCACCACCAGCACGTCGCGCTGCTGGCCGTAGCGGTGGCACCGGCCGATGCGCTGCTCCACGCGCTGCGGGTTCCACGGCAGGTCGTAGTTCACCACCAGGTTGCAGAACTGGAGGTTGAGGCCCTCCGCGCCCGCTTCCGTGCAGATGAGGATCTGCGTCTTGTGGCGGAACTCCTCCACCAGCGCCCGGCGCTCCTCGGGCGTGCCGCCGGCGTCGCCGGACAGCAGGGAGATCTTCCCCTTGTAGCCGTGCTCCGACAGCAGGTTGAACAGGTACTGCTGCGTGCGCTTGGACTCCGTGAAGATGAGCGCCTTCTCCGGCCAGGAGTGCGTGCGCATCACCGCGAAGGTGCGGTCCAGGGCGCGCTTGAGCGCCTCACCCTTGGCGTTGATGCGGATGGAGTCCGCGAGGTCCGCGTACTGCCGCAGCTCCCAGACCTCCTGCTCCAGCGTGCGGACCTGGGGCGCCTTGGCGGGGTCGTCGGACCACTCCTCGCCCTCCTCCACGAACTGCTTGGCCTCTTCCGGCTCGAAGAGCGACAGGGCCTGCTGCCCCAGCCGCGCGGCCGTCAGGCGCTTCTCCAGGTTCTCCGACAGCCGCCGCAGCGTGGGCGCGATGGCGAACGTGGAGGAGGCCAGCAGCTTGCGGTAGCACAGCGTCAGCAGCGTCTTCTTGCCCGGCTCGATGGCCGCGGCCTCCGAGCGCTGCAGGTACTCGCTGACCTTCTCGTAGAGGTCGTGCTCCTCCGGGGAGGGGTGGAAGTCCTCCACGATGCTGCGGCGGTTGGTGTAGCGGACGTACTCGCGCACCTGCCGGCGCAGCGTGCGCTGCACCACCGGGGCCAGCCGCTCCTTGAGCTCGCAAGCGGCGGCCTCCGTCATGCCGCCGCCCTCGTCCGCGCGGTAGCGGCTGCGGAAGGCGTGCTCGGGGCCCAAAATCTGCTCGTCCAGCAGCGACATCAGGCCGAACAGCTCCATCAGGTCGTTCTGGAGCGGGGTGGCGGTGAGCAGCAGCTTGGGGCGGCCCGCGAGCGACGCGCGCAGCGCCTGGCCCGTCTTGTTGTTGGCCCGGTGCGCGTTGCGCAGGCGGTGGGCCTCGTCGATGATGACCAGGTCCCAGGGGATCTCCGCCACGAGCGCGGACTTGTTCGCCGCGAACGGGTGCGAGCAGATGACGGGGAAGGGCTGGTCGAAGCAGTTGTTGTGCTTCTTCACGTCGCGGCCGTCGACGAGGACGCTGTCCAGGTCGAACTTCTCGCGCAGCTCCGCGTTCCACTGCGCGCGCAGCACGGCGGGGGCCAGGATGAGGATGCGGTTCTTGCCCTCCGCCATGAGCTGGGCGACGACGAGGCCCGCCTCGATGGTCTTCCCCAGGCCCACCTCGTCCGCGAGCATGCAGCCGCCGCGCGACAGCGTGTCGAGCGCGAACATCGCGGCCTCGACCTGATGCGGGTTGAGGTCCACCTTCGCCTCGGCCAGCGCGTTCGCCAGCCGCTGCTGCGTGTCTCCGCTGCGCGCGAGCAGCTCCTCGGCGAGGAGCCGCTCGTGGAAGGGCGTCAGCCCCGCCTCCACCAGCTCCTCCGCGGCGCGGGCCGCGATGGCCGCGGCGTCCGCCTCGACCTCCAGCTTCAAACCCCTCACGACCTCCGCCAAGTCCCGCCTCCCGTCCGGTTTGGAGCGTGCGCGCGTGCGCGCGAACAGTTGAGGCGCGCCATTCTGGGCAGCGATCGGCATCTGTAAAGGGGGTCCTCCCGGAGGCCGAAAACTCGGCCTCCGCGCGATTGGCAAGCCCGCTGTTCGGCGGAGCGACGCATGCGCGCGCGAGCACTGGAATGTCTCAAAGGGCTTGACGAATGCGCCGTGAGCGCTCAGAGCCGCCCGCGCGCCTTCACGTCCAGGTACACGTTGAGTGCAGCGGCGCCGAAGCCGCGTGCCGGCGCGCGCACCACCAGGGCCCCCGCGTCGCGCAGCGTGGTGGCGGTGCGGCGGTACTCGGCCTCCATGCGGGAGGCGGCCTGCCGTGCGTAGGCGGACGTCGCGTCGCCGGGCACGTCCGTGGCGGCGGCCTCCAGGTCCTCGTCCAGCAGCGACGCGACGACGGGCAGGTGCCGGGGGCGCAGGGCCAGCGTGCGCGTGAGGAGCGCGGAGGACGCGTCCGGATCCACCAGGTCGGTGAAGAGCACCACCAGCGCGCGGCGCGTCTGGCGGGCGAAGGCGAAGTCGAACGCGCGGCCGTAGTCGCTCTCCTCCAGGCCGGCCTCCGCGCGGTAGAGGGACTCGGTGATGAGGCGCAGGTGCTCCGCGCCCTTGCGCGGGGGCAGGAAGGCGCGCACGTCGCTGGCGAACGCGAGCACGCCCACCACGTCGCCCGCGTCCAGGCTCACGCGCGCCAGCCGCAGCGCCGCGTCCACCGCGTGGTCCAGCTTCCTTCGCCCCTGCACCCGGCCCGCCATGTGACGGCCGCAGTCCAGGAGCAGCAGCACGGGCTGGTTGCGCTCCGGCTGCCACGTGCGCACCAGCGTGTGGCCGTGGCGCGCGGAGGACTTCCAGTCGATGTGGCGGTAGTCGTCGCCGGGGCGGTACTCGCGCAGCGATTCGAACTCGCGGCCCTCCACGGACTTGCGCGGCAGCGTGCGCGCGGAGACTGCCTCCGACGCGCGCGCCAGCGTCAGCGCCTCGCGCGACAGGGCGCGCAGGTCCGGATACACCTTCACGTCCTGGCCCGCGGGCAGCCGCACCTGCCGCGAGCACAGGCCCAGCGGCCCCATCAGCCGCAGGTTCACGTCGCCGAAGCGCGCGTCGCCCCGGGAGAGCGGGTGCACGCGGTATGTCAGCCGCGTGGCGTCGTGGGGCTCCAGCGTGAAGGGCTGACGGTGGCCATGGCTCTCCACGTCCAGGGGCGGCTCGTCTCGCAGCTCGCCGCGCACGGGCCCGTCCGCGCGCGAGCGCAGCTCCCAGCGCACGGTGTTGTCCACGCCGGAGGAGAGGATGGGCTCCACCTCGCGGCGCGCGTCGACGTCACGGGCCTGCGGCGCGCGCAGGAAGTCCACCGCGCACAGGAGCAGGACGGCCACGTCCACCGCGAGCGCCAGCCACCCGAAGGCGGGGCTCGCCACCGCGAGCGCGGCGGGCACGAGCGCCCCGGCGAACAGCGCCACGGCGAGGCCGCTGGGGACGGGGCGCCCTGGGCTCACCGGGGCACTCGCACCCGTTCGAGCAACTGCTTCAGCACGTCGTCCGCGGTGACGCCCTCCACCTCCGCCTCGGCCTTGAGGAGGAGCCGGTGGTTGAGGACGCTGGGCGTCACGGCCTTCACGTCGTCCGGGGTGACGAAGTCGGTGCCCCGGAGCGCCGCGTGCGCCTTGGCCGCCGCGAGCAGGGCCTGGGCGGCGCGGGGGCTCGCGCCCAGCCGCACGCGGGGGTGGGCGCGGGTGTCGCGCACGAACTGCACCACGTACTGGAGGATGGAGTCGTCGCACGCGACGCGCGCCGCGCGGTCCTGCAGCTCCGTCAGCGTCCCCGCGTCCAGCACGCGGGACACGCCGGGCGGGCGGCCCTCGCGCTGATGGAAGGCGCGCAGGAGCGACGTTTCGGCGTCGCCGTCCGGGTAGCCCACGCGCACGCGCATGAGGAAGCGGTCCAACTGCGCCTCGGGGAGGGGATAGGTGCCCTCCAGCTCCAGCGGGTTCTGCGTGGCCACGACGAAGAAGTGGGGCGGCAGCGCGTGGGTGACGCCGTCGATGGTGACCTGCCGCTCCTCCATGGCCTCCAGGAGCGCCGCCTGCGTCTTGGGCGGCGTGCGGTTGATCTCATCCGCGACCAGGACCTCCGTGAAGACGGGGCCCTTCATCAGGCGGAAGGACTGCGACTGCGGCTGGAAGACGTTGGTGCCCAGGATGTCCGCGGGCATCAGGTCCGGGGTGAACTGCACGCGGGAGAAGGACAGGCCCAGCGCCCCCGCCATGCTGCGCGCGGTGAGCGTCTTGGCGACCCCGGGCACGCCCTCCAGCAGCACGTGACCGCGCGCGAGGAAGGCCGTCACCAGGTCGGCCAGCACGCGGGGCTGGCCCACGACGGCCGAGCCCAGCGCGTCGAGGAGGCGGGAGAGGGGCGTGGCGTCGGACATGGTGGCGGGCGACGGTAGCCCGCCTCACGTCCGGCGCGGCAGCGAAAAACCGGTGGGGCCTACTCCTGGCGCTTCAGCCCCATCAGGCTGCCCAGCACCGCGATGACGCCGCCGAGGATGCCCAGGAAACAGCCGATGCTCGGCGACGAGTTCATCATCTCCGAGTTGCCGAGCGGCGACGGCACGAGCGTGGTGTCCGAGGACAGCTTCAGGAACACCAGCGACCAGACGAGGGTCACCACGCTGCAGACCATCTGCGCGCCCCACGGCAGCATGGGGTTCACCCAGGTCATCACCTGACGCGCCCGCAGGCCCACGAAGACCATGGTCGCCACGGCGAAGAGGAAGGAGATGAACCCCAGGCTGATGAGGCCCAGGAAGTCGCCGTCCGCCGCCGTCTCCTTCCACGGCATGAAGCAGGAGAGCACCACCAGCGTCGCGCCCCAGAACGCGATGCGGTCTCCGCCCTCCAGCTCGCGCAGGAACGAGCGCGCGTCGTCCAGCAGGACCTCCGGATCGTCGATGGGCGAGCGGGGCGACTCCAGCTCACGCGCCTCGCGGGACCAGGGATCCGCCACCGCGTCGCCCACGTCGTCCTCGTCCTCCTGGACGGGGGCGGGAGCCGGGGCGCGGCGGGCCGGCGCGCGAGCGGCCTTGGCGGCGCCACCGGCCCGGGCGGGAGCGGCGCGCTGGGCCTTCTCCCGGGCGATGTCGTCCATGCTCCGCACGTTGGTGGCGTCATCGCTCGGCGGCGGCGCGGCGGGGCGGGCGCCCGTCCTGGCGCGGGCCGGGGCGGGGCGTGCACGGGGCTCCGGAGCGGCGCGGGCCGGAGGGGGCCGCGAGCGCGGCGGAGGACGGACGCCGGTGCTCTCGTCATCGCCGCCGGAGTTCCCCTCATCCCCGGTTCCCCCAAGGAAGGACTCGTCGATGATGTGGTCGCAGTGGGGGCAGATGGCGGTGTCTTCCGCGACCTTGCGATTGCAGCCTGGGCAGTTCAGGGCCGGTGCTCCGGGAGGGGGGAAACGGCCCGGCATCTTCCCGGCCCCGGCGCGCGGCTGTCAAACCCGTTCAGCGCCATAACCCCTGGATTTTCGCGGGGAATTGACCTAGCCCCTCGGGCATGGCCCGCCTGCCCGCCGCAGTGTCCGCCGGAGTCCTCCTCGTGAGCGCCTGTGTCCGCTCGGTGCCGACGCCCGACGTGCCTCCGCCCCCGGTCGAGCCCTCGAAGGTCATCGCCCAGATTCAGGACTGGGAGGACCGCCGGTCGCTGGGGGGCGGTGAGCTGCCGCGGCTCGCCACCTCCGCGCCGGAAGCGGCCGTGCGCGTGCGTGCGCTCCGGGCCCTGGCGCGCATCCAGGACGTGGAGACGCTGGAGGCCGTCCTCGTCGGGCTGACGGCGCCGGAAAAGGCCGTGCGCGACGAGGCCGCCTTCGCGGCGGGTGAGCTGGCGCAGTCGTGGGAGCCGCTCCCGGAGGCCGCACGGACGGCGCTCACGGAAGCGCTGGTGCGCGCCGAGGCCTCGGAAGCCTACGCCCGGGTGCACAACACGCTGCTGGAGTCCCTGGGCAAGCTGGCCACGCCTGGCGCCGTGGAGGTGCTGACGGCCCGGCTGTCTCCGGCCAATGGCCCCTGGGCCGCGGCCGCGGCGACGGCGTTGGGCGTGGCTGCGCGCAAGGCCGGACCCGCGGTCGTGGCGAACGTCCCCCTGGAGACCATCCGCGTGCTGCTGGATCCCCGCTTGCGGAGCGAGGTGAACGTCGCCGGGGCGTACCTCCTGGCGGCGTCGAAGCGGCTGGACGGCGTGGATGCGCTCCGCTCCTGCATGGCCAGTTCGATACCGGATGTGATGGCCCCGTGCGTGAAGAGCCTGGGCGACCTGGGCAGCCCGCGGGACGCGCTGGCGCTGAACCTGCTGTCGGGCGAAGCCACGTCCCGCGCGTCAGCGGAGGTGGCGCGTGCGCTGGCGAAGCTCGCCGCGAAGTGCGAGGCCGGCGCGCCCTGTGAGCCGCTGCTCGCGCTGGAAGGCCAGGCGCACCTGGCGAAGCAGGTGGCGGAGGGGAAGGCGGCGAAAGGCCACGTGTTGCTGGCGGTGGCGCAGCAGGGCCTTCCGCTCCAGGGCCGGCCGGTGTTGTCGCGCCTGAGGCGTGCGCTGGCGGAAGCCGACCTCGCCGCCGTGTCCGAGGAGGCCCACGCGGACCTCGCCTGGCTGGACTGCCGTTTCGCGGCGGCCATGGACCGGCAGCAGGGCGCGCTGGAGCAGGTGCGCCAGTGCGGCTACGGCCGCGTCCCCGAGGCCCGATGGCTCGCGCTGGGACTGCACGAGGTGGCGCAGTCCAAGGGACAGCCCGCTGGAGCCGCGTTCGCGGTGCCCTACCTGGACCACGTCAGCCCCATCGTGCGCGGCGCCGCGCTGGACGCGCTCTCCGAACGCCCGGTGCCTGAAGCGATGGCGCCCATCCGCGCGCTCATCGGCGGAGGGGACGCGGTGGTGGCGGGGCTGGCCGCGTCCGCCGCCGGCAAGCTGAAGGACGCCGAGGCCCTGACCGCGGTGCAGGCCCTGGCCGACCGCGTCCCCAAGGAGCCGGATCTGGCGGAGGCGGTGGCCGGCGCGCTCGTCGCGTTGCAGGGGCAGGCCGCGGAGCCCCGCCTGCGCGAATGGCTGAACCACCCGCACGCGAACGTGCGCCGGGTCGCGGCCGAGTCCCTCACGGCGCTCACGGGCGCTCCCGTCCGCTCCGCCCGCGTGGAGCTGCCTCCGGAGACGTACCGCCCGCCGGCCGCGTCCCCCGGGACGACGCTCACGCTGCGCACGCGCAAGGGCGACATCAAGGTCCTTTTGGATCCGGAAGCGCCGCTCACGGGCGGCAACCTGGCGGCGCTCGCGAAGCAGGGCTACTTCCGGGGCGTCACCTTCCACCGCGTGGTGCCGGACTTCGTCGCGCAGGGCGGAGACCCGCGCGGAGACGGGGAGGGTGGCCCCGGGTACTCCATCCGCTGCGAGATGACGCGCCGGCCGTATGCGCGTGGCACCGTGGGGATGGCGCTGTCGGGCAAGGACACCGGCGGCAGCCAGTTCTTCTTCACCCACTCGCCGCAGCCGCACCTGGACGGCCGCTACACGGCCTTCGGCGAGGTCGTCCAGGGCATGGACGTGGTGGACGCGTTGCTGGAGGGCACGGTCATCGACGACGTCATCGTCGGCACGCGCGCCCCCTGAGGCGAAGGCCCTCGCGCGTCAGGCCCCGGCGGCGCGCGCGGGCATGGGCTGGCCGTTCGCGTCGAGCTTCGCGCCCGTCCAGCGGTGGCTCTCCGCCTCCTCCATCATCTCCACCTCGCGGCGGATGCGGGCCCACTCCGTCTCCGGCAGGCCGAGGAACGCCTCCGCGAGCATCGGGTCGAACTGCGTGCCCGAGCAGCGGCGGACCTCGTCGCGCGCCACGCTCATGGGGCGCCCCTTGCGGTAGGGCCGGTCGGACGTGATGGCGTCCAGCGTGTCCACGAGGCAGAAGATGCGCGCCCCGATGACGATCTCCTCGCCCTGGAGCCCCAGCGGGTAGCCCTTGCCGTCCCAGCGCTCCTGGTGCTGCAGGACGATGAGCGCCGCCTCGTGCAGGTAGGGCATCTTCGCCAGCATCCGGTAGCCGAACTCCGGGTGCAGCTTCATCTCCACCCACTCATCCGGCGTGAGCGGCCCGGGCTTGAGCAGGATGGAGTCCCGCACGCCGATCTTCCCGATGTCGTGCAGGAGCGCGCCCTGCTCCACCACGTCCAGCGCCGGCCCGGTGAGGCCGATCTCCTGCGCCAGCCGCCGCGCGTACAGCGACACCCGCCGCGAGTGCCACTGCGTCTCCGTGTCCCGGTAGTCCAGCGCGCTGATGAGCCCGTCCAGCAGCCCCGTGGTGCGCTCGATGACCCGGCGCTCCAGCCCCTCGTTGATGGACAGGAGCTCCGCGTTCTTCTCCGCCACCTCGCGCGTCAGCCGCTCGTTGGCCGCCACCAGCCGGTGGTGCTCGATGGCCTGCCGCACGCTGCTGGTCAGCTCGCTCAGCGCCCACGGCTTGCCCAGCAGCCGGAAGACCTCGCCCCGGTTCACCGCCTCCGACGCCGTCTTGAAGTCCGCCGCCGCCGTCAGCATCAGCCGCACCGCGCGGGGGTTCTTCTCCCGCAGCGCCGACAACAGCTCGATGCCGTTGAGGTACGGCATCATGAAGTCCGTCAGCACGACGTCGAAGCCCTGCTCCCGCGCCGCCACCACCGGGTCGCTGTGCGTCACGACCTCGTAACCCTCCGCCTGGAGGATCCGGGACAGCGCGGCGAGGATGAGCACGTCGTCGTCCACCACGAGGATTCGGGCCATGGGCTGATACGCTCCGAGCGAGTGGGCTGCGTTTTTTCTCAGAGTCTTATAGCCGGTCCGCAGACGGGCAAACAGGCCCCCCCAAGCTTTCCAGTGCCGCTAAACTGCCGGAATTCTTGAGGTTTCCCCGAAACAGGCGGTCGCCGGATTCCACGTCCTGCTTGCCTGCCCGAGGAGCCGTGTTCTATGGTGGCCGCCTACCCGACGTAAATGGCTGTAACCCCTTGGAATTCGGGAGCAATCTCCGATGGCTAGAGCCCCTGAAGGGCCGGTGCCGGTGGTGGTGATGGGGCTGGGGTTCATCGGGCAGGAAATTGCCAGGGCCGCCCTGTCGTCCCCCGAAGTGGAGCTGATGGGCGCGGTGGACTCGCAGGCCTCCCTGGTGGGTCGTCCCCTGGGCGACGTGCTGGGGCTGGCCGGTCCGCGCTTCAAGGTCGCGGACTCGCTGGAGCGCGCCGTGGGGCGCCGCAAGGGCGTGGTGGTGCTGCACGCCACCAGCTCCCGGCTGTCCCAGGTGATGGATCAGCTCCTGGACGCGCTGAAGCTGGGCCTGCCGGTGGCCAGCACCTGCGAGGAGCTGGCGTTCCCGCACCTCAAGTACCCGGAGCTGGCGGACAAGCTGGAGCGCGCCGCGCAGAAGGCGGGCGTCGCCATCGTGGGCACGGGCGTGAACCCGGGCTTCGTGCTGGACCGCCTGGTGGCCACCGCCGGTCAGGTGTGCGGCCCCGTGCGCAAGGTGCTGGCCAGCCGGGTGGTGGACGCCCGCACGCGCCGTGAGGCCCTGCAGCGCAAGGTGGGCGCGGGCCTGACGGAGGAGGAGTTCTTCGACCTGGTGGACCGCGAGGAGCTGGGCCACGTGGGGCTGGTGGAGTCCGCGGCGATGGCGGCGGTGGGGCTGGGGCTGGACTGCGACGACTTCGAGGAGGAGGTCGCGCCCGTGTTCGCCGAGGAGGACATCACCGGCGGCGCATTTGTCGTGAAGAAAGGCCGCGTCGCGGGCATGTTCCAATCCGTGGTGGGTTTGGAGGAGGGGCAGGAGCGGGTCCGCCTGGAGCTGACCATCGCGATGGGGGCGGACAACCCACGGGATCGCATCGAGATCGACGCGGATCCCAAGCTGGTGCTGGAGATACCGGGGGGAGTGGCGGGTGACCGGGCCACCGCGAACGCGCTGGTGAATGCCGCGCCACGTTTGACGGCCGCGGAGGCCGGGCTCCTGACGGTGCTCGAGCTTCCGGCAGGCCGCTGAAGACTCATCAGGAGAGGGAAATGCTGGACAAGAACGCGATTGGCCGCGCCTCGCCGCCGACGCTCAACGAGGTGGAGAAGGGCGCCATCCGGCGCTTCGCCGAGGCAATCGGCGACTACAATCCCATCTACTACGACGAGGAGTACGCCCGCGCGTCGGGCTACCCCACCATCGTCGCGCCTCCCACGTTTCCCGCGTCGTTCCATTCCGCCGCGGACCTCCGGGAGCTGTTGGGGGTGGGCATCAAGAGCCTGCTGCACGCCGAGCAGGGCTTCGACTACGAGCGGCCCATCTTCGCGGGGGACCGCATCTACGTGTCCACCCGCGTGTCGGACGTCTTCGAGCGGCCGGGCATGTCCGGCAAGATGGACATCGCGGTCATCGAGGACGAAGGCCGGGACGAAGAGGGCAACCTCGTCTTCCGCGCCCGCCGGACCCTCGTGGTGCGTGCCGCCAAGGAGAACGCCTGATGCCCGCGCGCAAGCTCTACTTCGAATCCATCCGCGTCGGTGACGAGCTGCCGGCGCTGGCCAAGGCCCCGGTGGACCGCGTCCAGTTGTCGCGCTACGCGGGCGCCTCCGGCGACTACAACCCCGTGCACGTGGACGAGCTCTACGCCAAGAGCGTGGGCATGCCGTCCGTCTACGCCCCCGGCATGCTCGTCATGGGTATGTTGGGCCAGCTCATCAGCGACTGGGCCCGGGGCGGCCAGCTCCGGCGCTACAATGTCCGCTTCATCAAGATGGTGTGGCCGGGCGACACCGTGGTCTGCAAGGGCCGCGTGAGCGACCGCCACGGCTCCGGCGGCCGGTACTTCGTGGAAATCGACCTCTGGGCGGAGAACCAGAAGGGCGAGCTCGTCATGAAGGGCGGCTCGCAGATCCAGCTCTTCTACTCCCTGGAGGACGAGAACCGGCAGCGCTCCGGCCAGTCCCCCATCGTGGTGGAGGTCCCCCGCGAGAGCCTGGTCGTCCCGGCGCCCGCCACCCCGGAAGCCGCTACCAGCGCCCCGGCGCCCGCCGCCCCGGAGCGCGACCGGGACGAGGACGACGAGGACGATGACGAGGAGTCGGGCGAGCCCCGCTCCGGCGCCTCGTCCAAGAAGACCGCGCCCCGGGAGAAGCCCGCCGCGAAGACAGCGTCCCTCCCGGCCGCGAAGAAGGCCAGGAAGTAGGCGTTCCAAGACGAAATCCCGCGTTCGAGAAGGACGGCTTCGACCGTCCGTCAACGCGGGGTGTCATCTTGGGTTGACTCAAAAATCAGTCGACGCCACACTTCCTGCGTCACATGTGCCGCTGACCCTTACTTTTTCCCGCCCTGCGGGAAGCAGGCAGGCAGCGAGCCCCTACGCAGGAGTGGCCATGTCCGCCGGCATCAACACCTACAAGACCGACCTTCGAGAGATCTTCTTCACGCTGTTCGAGCAGTTCGGCTTCGGCCAGGTGGCGGGCACGGCCCCCTATGACGCCTGGGGCCCGGACGAGGCGAAGGCGGTCCTCACGGAGACGTACCGCTTCGCGCGCGAGGTGCTGGGGCCCCTCAACTCGGTGGGTGACCGGGAGGGCTGCCGGGTGGAGAACGGCTCGGTCTTCACGCCCAAGGGCTTCAAGGACGCGTGGGGCAAGCTCTACGAGCAGGGCTTCAAGACGGTGGCGGTGAGCCCCGACCACGGCGGCCAGGGCGCGCCGATGATGCTCCAGGTGACGGTGGAGGAGATCCTCTCCGGCGCCAACACGGCCTTCAACATGTACCCGGGCCTGGCGTTCGGCGCGGCGGAGGTCATCGCCGAGTGTGGCACCCCCGCGCAGCAGAAGCAGTTCGTGGAGCGCATGCTCAACGGCACGTGGGGCGGCACCATGTGCCTCACCGAGCCGCACGCCGGCTCCGACGTGGGCGCGGCCAAGTCCACCGCGAAGCGCAACGCGGACGGCACCTACAGCATCAAGGGCACGAAGATCTTCATCTCCGGCGGCGACCATGACATGGCCGGGAACATCATCCACCTGGTGCTCGCGCGCATCGACGGCGCGCCGGTGGGCACCAAGGGCCTGTCGCTGTTCATCGTCCCCAAGCTGCGCATCAACGCGGACGGCTCCTCCGGCCAGTCCAACGATGTCACCGTGGCGTCCATCGAGCACAAGATGGGCATCAACGGCTCGGCCACCTGTGTCCTCAACTTCGGTGAGAACGACGGCTGTCTGGGCGAGCTCGTGGGCACGGTCGAGCACGTGGGCATGAGCCAGATGTTCAAGATGATGAACGGCGCGCGCATCGCCGTGGGCATCCAGGGCGTGAGCCTGGCGTCGGCCGCGTACTACAACGCGCTCGACTACGCGAAGGACCGCAAGCAGGGCTCTCACTTCACCAAGTGGAAGGACCCGTCCGCGCCGCGCGCCGCCATCATCGAGCACCCGGACGTGCGCCGCATGCTGCTGGACATCAAGGCGCACGTGGAGGGCATCCGCGCGCTGGTCATCAAGCTGGCCATGCACCTGGACAAGGCGAAGCAGCTCGCGGGCAAGGACGACGACGCGGCCACCTACCACAGGGGCCAGGTGGAGGTGCTGACGCCGCTGGTGAAGTCCTACGGCTCCGACCAGGCCTTCCGCCTCTGCGCGCAGGCCATCCAGGTGTACGGCGGCGCCGGCTACATCCAGGACTACCCGGTGGAGCAGTACACGCGCGACTCGAAGATCTTCTCCATCTACGAGGGCACCAACCACATCCAGGCCATGGACCTGGTGGGCCGCAAGATGGGCCAGGCGGGCGGCGCGCACTTCCAGCAGTTCATGGGCGACGTGGGCAGCTTCGTGGAAGCGCACCGCGAGCACCCGGTGCTGGGCGAGGCCGTGAAGACGCTGGCCGGCGCGCAGGAAGGCCTGATGTCCAGCGCGATGGCGCTGTTCGGCTGGTCGCAGGACGCGGGCCGCTTTCCGCTCATTCCCCTGTCCGCCAACCGCTTCCTCAACATGATGTCCGAGGTCGCCGTGGGCTGGCTGCTCCTGGACGCGGCCGTCATCGCGGAGAAGGCCGCCGCCAGCGTGGCCGCCGACCACCCGGACAAGGCGTTCTACGAGGGCAAGAAGTTCAGCGCCCTGTGGTACGCGCGCAACGTGCTGCCCAACGTGGAGTACGCCGCGCGCCTCATCGCCACCGAGGACACGTCCCCGATGGACATCACCGACGCGGCGTTCGGCGGCGTCTGAGGCACTTGAAGTCCTGAAGTGAAGAAGGCCCTCCGGCGCATGCGCCGGGGGGCCTTTTGCCTAGTTGCCTTCGCGCACGCCGATGGCGAGCTGCGCGAGCCCGGCCTTCTTCGCCAGCTCCATCACCTGCACCACGGTGCCGTGGGGGACGCCTTCGTCCGCCTGGACGATCACCACGGTGTCGGGGTTCTGGTTCTTCGCGGTGTCGAAGGCCTGCTTCAGCTCCGCTTCCGCGACGACGTTGCCCGCGAGCACGAAGCGGCCGTCCGCCAGCACCGCCACGGACAGGTCCGTGGTGCGCGCGGTGACGTCCGCGGCGCCGCCCTTGGGCAGGTTCACCTTGAGGCCCGCCTTCGCGCCGCCGCCCGGGCCCTGCTGGGTGATGACCGAGCTGGTCACCATGAAGATGATGAGCAGCACGAGCATCACGTCCGTCAGCGGCGTGATGTTGATCTCCGCGAAGCCCGCGCCCTCCACCTCGTCGTCGCCCGAGCCGGGCGTCTTTCCCATGGCCATGGTGGGCGTGTCTCCTTACGAGGCGGGCTGCGGATCCGGGCGGGGAGCGGGGGGCGGGGTGCTCTCGCGCGGGGGCGGCGTGGTTTCCGGCAGCGGGCCGCCGGCGGAGCGCTCCTTGAGGACCTCCGCGAACTCGTCGCCCAACAGGCGCAGCTCCACCAGCACGCGGGACAGCCGGGCCTGGAAGTAGTTGTAGAAGACCATCGCCTGCACGGCGACGAGGATGCCCACGGCGGTGGCGACGAGCGCCTCGGAGATGCCCGTCATCACGGCCGCGGAGCCGCCGGTGCCGCCGGCCTCCACGTCCACGCCCAGGTCCTTGAAGGAGCGCATGATGCCGGCCACGGTGCCGAAGAGGCCCACGAAGGGCGTCGTCGAGCCGATGGTGGCGAGCAGCCACAGGTTGCGGCGCAGCTTCAAGCCCACCTGGGCGCGCTCGCGCTCCACGGCGGACTCGATGCCGTTGCCGCCGCTGGAGCGGGAGCGCTCCCAGCGATCGAACCCGGCGAGGAAGATGTCGGCCGCCACGGCGTCGGAGCGCTCGGCGGCGGTGCGGGCGGCGGCCACGTCCCCCCGGAGGAGGTGCTTCTGGACGATCTCCCCCAGGTTGCGGGAGCGCTCGCTCACGCCCCAGAGGGCGATGAGCCGCTCGATGGCCACGCCCAGGGCCACCACGGAGGCGCCCAGGAGGAGGGCGAGGGTGACGCCGCCCAGGCGAAGGTAATGAAGTAGATCGTTCAGGCTCATGATGGATGACCGGGCAGGCGGCCCTGGCTCACACTAGGACATATGAACCGCGCAGCCGCCGCAATCTTCCTGGCCCTCCTCTGTTCGGCCTGCCCCAAACGTCTCGAGTTCGGTCCGGAGGGCCGCATCGAGGACGCCCAGACGCTCTACCAGCACGTGCGCGAGCGGCAGGCGAAGGTGGTGAACCTGGAGGGCGACGCCAAGCTCCACGTGGACTCCCCGCAGGGCAGCGGCACGCTCTCCACCTATCTCTCCATCACCCGCCCGGCCCTCATCCACCTGGAGACGTACGACTTCTTCAACCGCCCGGTGGCCTCGCTCGTCTCCGACGGTGAGCGCTTCGGCATCTACCAGGCGCGGGAGAACACGTACCTCCAGGGCCCCGCGAGCGCGGAGAACGTGTCCCGCTTCCTGCCCGTCGTCCTGCCGAGCGAGGAGCTGGTGGCGGTGATGCTGGGCCAGGTCCCCCTCCTGCCGCCGGAGTCCATGACCCTGGAGCTGGACGAGAAGGAGCGGGTCTACGTGCTCAAGCTCCAGCGGGGGCCGGCGACACAGACACTGCGCGTGGACCCCAAGCACCTGCGCGTGGTGAAGAGCGAGGTCCGGGGCGTGCCGGGCTACGACCTGGCGTTCGAGGACTTCCAGCAGCGGGGCGACCAGTTCTTCCCGGACAAGGTGCACCTCATCGCCGCCTCGGCGGACACGAAGCTGGACCTGAAGTACACGGACATCCGCCTCAACGGCCGCCCGGACCTGACGCTCTATGAAATGGGCGCGCCCGAGGGGGCGAAGGTGGTGGACGTCGACGCGCGGGGCCAGGAGGTCCGCCCGGAAGGGGCGGTGTCGCAGCCGCCCCCTGCGCCGGGTTCCTGAGCTTCCAGGCGTCGAAAGGCAGCGTCCCGGCGCAAACCGGGTACTATGGCGCGCACGACATGGCACAGATCAAGCTTGGAGAACTGCTGATCAAGGCGAACGTCCTGCAGGAGAGCCAGCTCAAGGCGGCGCTCGCCGAGCAGGCCAAGTGGGGCGGGAAGCTGGGCGAGATCCTCGTCCGGATGAACCTCGTCTCCGAGGACATCCTCGTGCGCGCCCTGTCGAAACAGTTGGGCATGCCGGCGGTGAACCTGGACTCCGTGCAGATGGTGCCGCCGCACGTGAAGGCCAAGATTCCGGCGCAGACGGCGCGCGACTTCTCCGTGGTGCCGCTGCAACTGCGCGACGACGGCAAGACGCTGGTCGTCGCCATGTCGGATCCGCTCAACGTGCGCGTGCTGGACGAGCTGCGCGCCCTGTCCAAGTGCCGCATCGTGGCCAACGTGGCCGGGCGCACCTCCGTGGCGCGGGCGTTCGCGCGCCTCTACGAGGAGACGGCGGAGCTGGAGGACGCGGACACCAACTTCAAGGTGGTGGACGCCCAAGGCCGCACCGTCGTGAAGAACCTCAAGGACCTGGACCCGGCCGCCGCCGTCGCCATGTCCCCCAAGCCCGCCGCCGCTCCGCCGCCCCGTCAGGCCCCTCCGCCGGAGGCGCCGCGCGCGGCCTCGGGCAGCCCCGCGGAGCTGCTCAAGAGCGTGGAGGAGGTCCAGCGCAAGGAGGTCGCGGCGCTGAAGGCCATGGTGGAGCTGCTCATCGAGAAGGGCGTTTTCTCCCGCGAGGAATACCTCGCCAAGGTCAAGCGGTAGCCCCCGGCCATGCGCAAGAAGATTGGTGAACTCCTCGTCCAGGCCGGAGTGGTGACGGACGAGCAGGTGAAGCAGGCCCTCGCGTCCGGACGGCGCGGCCAGGGCCGCAAGCTGGGTGAGGTGCTGGTGTCCATGGGCCTGTGCACGGGCCGGGACATCGCGCGGGCGCTGGCGGCGCAGCACGAGCTGCCGTTCGTGGAGATCCCCGAGTACATCCCCCATGCGGTGTCCTCGCTGGTGTCCATGGACTTCCAGACCGAGCACCGGGTGCTCCTCTTCGCGGCGGAGCAGGACGGCCGCAGCGAGAAGATCCACGTCGCGGTGGAGGACCCGGGCAACCTGATGCTGGTGGACGAGCTGCGCTTCCAGCTTCGCAAGCCGCTGAAGGTGTTCGTCGCCGCGCCGGATGACCTGGAGCAGGCGTTGTCGCGCGGCCGGGGCGAGCCCCTGGACATCGTGGAGGCTGAACCGATGGACATGGACGAGGACGATTCGCCGGACATCCTGACGTCTCCGCCGCCCCCGCCCGCCGCCGCGCGCGCGCCCACGCCGCCGCGTCCGCCCGCGCCGGCGCTGGACTGGGACCTGCCGCCGCCGCCGCCCAACGAGTCGGGCGTGGACGGCGCGGAGGTGCTGGAGGACATCCTGGGCTCCACGCCCCGTCCCAAGGTCCCCAAGGCCCCGCGTCCGCCGCCCCCGCCCGCCGCGGCCCGTCCGCCGCCGCCTCCGCCCCCCGCGGAGCCGGAGGACCCGAGCAAGCCGCGCGTCCCGGTGGTGCTCTTCGGCGGCGCCGCGCAGGGCGTGAAGCCGTCCGTGGCGCTCACGCCCAAGCCGGACTTCTCCGAGGAGGACCTGGCGGTGCTGGACGACATCGACCGCATCTCGCGCGGCGAAGAGGCCAGCCTGGACACGGAGAAGGTGAAGCCCGCGCGCATGGTCGCGAGCCTCATCCGCCTGCTCATCCGCAAGGGGCTCATCCAGGAGGCGGAGTTCCTGGAGGAGCTGGCCCAGAAGTGACCGGCGCCGCGCCGTCCCCCGGGGCCTCCACCGGCGCCCCGCTCCTGGACGTGCGGGGGCTCGTCACCCAGTTGTCGCTCCCCCGCGGCACGGTGCGCGCGGTGGACGGGGTGTCCTTCTCCGTTCCCCCCGGCGGCACGCTGGGGGTGGTGGGGGAGAGCGGCTGCGGCAAGAGCCTCACGGCGCTGTCGGTGATGCGGCTGGTCCCCCAGCCGCCCGGCCGCGTGGTGGGCGGCGAGGTGCGCTTCCGGGGCGAGGACCTGCTGGCCCTCCCGGAGAAGCAGATGCGGCGCGTGCGCGGCCGGCACGTGGCCATGGTCTTCCAGGAGCCCATGACGTCGCTCAACCCGGTGTTCACCGTGGGCGAGCAGATTGGCGAGGGCGTCCGGCTGCACCTGGGCGCCACGAAGGCCCAGGCGCGTGAGCGCGCGGTGGAGATGCTCCGGCAGGTGGGCATCCCAGCGCCCGGCGAGCGCGTGGACGCGTACCCGCACCAGCTCTCCGGCGGCATGCGCCAGCGCGTGATGATCGCCATGGCGCTCGCGTGCGACCCGGCGCTGCTCATCGCGGACGAGCCCACCACGGCGCTGGACGTCACCATCCAGGCCCAGATTCTCGAACTGCTCAAGCGCCTGCAGGCCGAGCGCAACATGGCGGTGATGCTCATCACCCACGACCTGGGCGTGGTGGCGGGGAGCTGCGACGCGGTGGTGGTGATGTACGCGGGCCGCATCGTGGAGCAGGCCCCGGTGCGCGAGCTGTTCGCGCGGCCCGCGCACCCGTACACGGCGGGCCTGTTGCGCTCCATCCCGTCGCTGCACGACGCGGGCGCGGCGGTGGAGGGCGGACGTCAGCGCCTGAAGGCCATTCCCGGCATGGTGCCGTCGCTCACCGCGCTGCCGTCCGGGTGCGCGTTCCGCGACCGCTGCGACCGCGCCACGGAGCTGTGCGCCCGCGTCACGCCCGCGCTGGAGCCGAAGCGCGGAGGCCAGTCCGCCGCCTGCCATCATCCGGTGCCCGCGCCATGAGCGAGCCGCTGGTCCAGGTGCGCGACCTGAAGGTGCACTTCCCGGTGAAGGGCGGCCTGCTGGGCCGCACGCGCGGCACGGTGCGCGCGGTGGACGGCGTGTCCTTCGACGTCGCCCGGGGCGAGACGCTGGGCCTGGTGGGGGAGAGCGGCTGCGGCAAGAGCACCCTGGGGCGCGCGGTGCTGCGCCTCATCGACCCGACCTCCGGCTCCATCCGCGTGGCCGGGCGCGAGCTGACCGGCCTGTCGCAGCGCGAGCTGCGTCCGCTGCGCCGCCAGATGCAGCTCGTCTTCCAGGACCCGTACGCGTCGCTCAACCCGCGCATGACGGTGGGGGACATCCTCGCGGAGCCCTTCGCCATCCACGGCCTGGCGAAGGGCAGGGCGCGCGAGGACGAGGTGCTGGCGCTGCTCGACGCCATGGGGCTGCCCCGCGAGGCGCGCCAGCGCTACCCGCACGAGTTCTCCGGCGGCCAGCGTCAACGCATTGGCATTGCACGTGCCATCGCGTTGCGTCCAGACCTGGTGGTGGCGGATGAGCCCATCAGCGCGCTGGACGTCTCCATCCAGGCGCAGATCGTCAACCTGCTGGTGGACCTGCAGCGCGAGCGCGGCCTCACCTACGTCTTCATCGCGCACGACCTGAAGATCGTCGAGTACGTGTCCACGCGCGTGGCGGTGATGTACCTGGGGCGCATCGTGGAGGTGGCGCCGTCGCGGGCGCTGTACGCCGGGCCTCGCCACCCGTACACGCAGGCCCTGCTGTCCGCGGTGCCGGTGCCGGATCCGGAGCGCCCCGGCACGCGCCTGCTGCTGCCGGGAGAGCCGCCTTCGCCCCTGTCGCCGCCGTCCGGTTGCGCGTTCCATCCGCGCTGCCCGCATGCGATGGAGCGCTGCCGCCGCGAGTCACCGCCGCTGTATCCCCTGGGCGGTGGCCACGCCGCGGCGTGCTTCCTGGCCGAAGGGGATTCGCGCGACGTACAGGACGGGCCCGCCGTTTCCGCGTCCGGAGGAGGTGCCGGTGTTCTGGCTCAGCCATCATCACGCGGATGAGTACAACCGCACGTACGTGCTCGCGGGCGTGCGCGTGTGCGCGCGGTGCCTGGGCACGTACCCGGTGCTCGCGGGCGTGTTCCTCGCGTTGTTCGCGCTGAAGGCGCCGCTGCGGTGGGAGTGGGACGTGCCGGCGGTGCTGGCCCTCACGCTGCCCGCGCTCGTGGACTGGGCGGTGGGACGCTTCCGGCCCGCTTCGGGTTCCAACGCGGTGCGCACGCTGACGGGCGTCCTGCTGGGAGTGGGGCTCGGCCGCTCGCTGTACGTGCATGTGCAGCGCCCGTTGCCGGCGGTGCTGCTGGCGCAGGCACTTCTGGTGACAGGGGTGGCGGTCCCTGTCATTCTCGCCACTTACCGGCGGCCACGGCCGGAATAGACCTTTCGCGCACGGCTGTCCGTTACAGGCCGTGGGCGGTGAAGGGGATGGCACCCGTGGCTTCATGGGCACTGGGGGAAGTTTGGCACCCGAAACCTCAGACGAGCAGTTGATGCTCGCCTTCCAGGCGGGAAACGCGCGTGCGTTCGAAGCGTTGGTGCGCAAGCACCGCGCGCCGGTGTTCAACTTCATCCTGCGCTTCGTGGGCCACCGGGCGCGGGCGGAGGACGTGCTGCAGGAGACCTGGCTCAAGGTGGTCCGCAGCGCCCGGGAATACGAGCCCAAGGCCCGGTTCACGACCTGGCTGTACACCATCGCGAGGAACCTCTGCGTGGACAGCACGCGCAAAGAGAGCTACCGCCAGGCGACGTCCCTGGAAGCCCCCTCGGCGGGTGCCGACGGCGACGAGGGACGTCCGCTGGGCGAGGGGCTGCCGGATGCCGGGGCCAGCCCGGAGCGCGGCGCGCACAACGCCCGCCTCCGGCCCCTGCTGGAGCGGGCCCTGTCGGCCCTGCCGGAGGAGCAACGCGAGGTGTTCGTGCTGCGCGAGTACAGCGGCATCCCGTTCAAGGAGATCGCCGAGGTGACGGGCGTGTCCGAGAACACGGTGAAGAGCCGCATGCGCTACGCGCTGGAGGGCCTGCGCCGCCGCCTGGGTGAGCTGGGCGTGGACGGCGACCTGTCGGAGGATGGAAGGACGGTGGCGGGATGAATGCCCAGAATGCCCACGCGCACGAGGACCGGCTCCTCGACTTCGCCTACGGCGAGCTCCCCGCGTCGGAGGCCCACGCGCTGGAGCAGCACGTCCAGGGCTGCGCGCGCTGCACGAAGGCGCTGGCGGACATCCGCGGCGTGCGCACCGCCATGGCGCAGTTGTCCTCGGAGCCCGCGCCGGACGCGGGCCTGGAGTCGCTGCTCGCGTACGCGCAGCAGTCCGCGCGCCGCGCCGCCGCCGGCCCCGAGCCGAAGCCCTCGCGCTGGCGCCGCTTCCTCTTGCCCGCGGTGGGCCTGGCCACGGTGGGCACCTTCGGCCTCCTGACGTTGACGGTGCGCGAGAACCTCGACCTGTCGCCGAACCTGTCACAGCGGGCCGCCCCCAGCGCGGCGATGGAGGCGGCGAAGGTCGCCCCCGTCGCCCCGGCCCCCGCGCCGTCGAGCGCGCCCCTCGAAGGGGACGCACCCGAGGGCGGCTCGGAGGCCCTGGCGGCCGCGCCGGGCGCGATGGAGCTCAACCGCAATCAGATGGAGACCAAGGCCCAGCGCAAGGGCACCGCCGCGGCCCGCCCGTCGGACTGGATGAACGCGGGCAGCGGGGGCGCGCTGCTGGAGCGCCGCGCGGACGCGGAGGCTCCGAAGAAGAAGGTGGCCAAGGCCGTCCGGGACGCGGACGGCGAGTTCGCCGCGCTCGAGCCGCCTCCGGCCGCGCTGGAGGCGCCGTCGAAGGAAGCGGAGGCCCATGACAGCTTCCTCGCGAAGGACGAGCCCGCGCGGGGGCGCGCCTCGGCCAAGGTCAGCGACAAGGCGCTGGCCACGAAGGGCGACTCCCTCCGGTTGGGTGAGGCGGCCTATGGCCGTGGGCTCGTCTCGGATGACGCAGAGGACACGTCCGCGAGCGCGCCTCCGCCGCCGCCTCCTCCCGTTGCCTCCGCGCCCGTGGTGCAGGCCGTGCCCATGGCCCCCGCGAGCGTGGGCTCCATCGGCGGTGCGTCGCCGCCGTCCACGCGCGCTCCCGCCGCGCCCAAGGAGGAGTCCGCCCGGGCCGAGGCCGCGAAGCCCGCTCCCATGGAGAAGTCCGCGTCCCAGGAGGCGATGACGGCGCGCGACCTGTCCGCCCAGGCCCAGGCCGCCGCGAACCAGGGTGACCGCGCCCGGGAGGCACGGCTGCTGCGCGCCGCGCTCGCGGCCGGAGCCAGCGGCAGCGAGAGGCTGGCCCTGCTCTCACGGCTCTGCGAGTCCGAGTCCGCCCAGGGCCGGACCCGGGAGGCCGCCGCCGTCTGCGGGCAGATCATCAAGGAGGCCCCCGGCTCCAGCGCGGCGCAGCTCGCCCAGCGCCGCCTGCGTCAGGCCTCGCCCCCCACGGCGCCGGCGTCCGCGCCGGCCAAGGCCGCTCCTTCCCAGCCCGCGCAGTAGGGAAGGGCGGCAGTCCACATGACCGATGCGGCCGGGGCCCGGGTCCTGGATAATGGGGACATGACGTCGGACGTGCACGCTCCCCCCGTGAACAGCCCCCGGAAGTCGCCGCCGCGCTCCCCGCGCCGGGCCCGCCGTGGCCAGGCCATGGTGGAGTACTCGATGATCAACTGGGTGTTGATCGTCGGGCTCGTCATCGGCGCCACGGTGAAGATCCGCTGGACGGACGACCGGCAGACCAACGTCATCGACCTGTTCCTCGAGGCGTATCAGATTTATTACGACTCGTTTTACTTCGTGCTGAACCTGCCGTTCCCCTGAGGGACGCCAGGGCCGCGGATCAACCCGCTGCGTCGAGCCGTCCTCCCCCTGGGCGGGCAGGCTCCGTGAGCGCTGGAGGTCCCGGGATTCCGCTTTGTCACGAGAGGTGGTTTTGACACCCGATGTGGGGCATGGCTAACATCTTGCTCCGTTCGCGCCCTGGCATCGCCCCCTCGTCCAAAGCAGTCCTGCCGCCACGACGGCGCCCCACCGTTCTGGAGGACCTTGAACCATGTTGAAGGGTAAGACCCCGCTCGTCGTCGCACTGGTGCTCGGTTTGCTCGCGGGCATCGTGGCCTACTCGGCCATCAAGAAGAAGGAATCGGATGTGCGCCGCGGGTGGAACCTGGTGCCCGTGGTGGTGGCGGGCCAGGACATGCCCGAGGGTTCGGTCATCACGTACGAGATGATCTCCCAGCGCTCCGTGCCGGAGCAGTTCGTCACCTCGTCGGTGGTGAAGCCGGACTCCGCCAACTACATCGTGAACCAGAAGGTGCTGGTGGCGCTGCAGGCCGGCGACCCCATCCTCTGGAGCCAGTTCGAGACGACGAAGGCCGCCGAGCGCCTGTCCACGAAGGTGCAGAAGAAGGCGCGCGCCATCACCATCGAGGCGAAGCAGACCACGTCCGTGGGCGGGTGGATCCGCCCGAACGATCACGTGGACATCATCGGCACGTTCCGCGATCCGCAGACGGACGAGAGCGTCGCGGTGACGCTGCTGCAGAACATCATCGTGGTCGCCACGGGCAAGATCACCGGCACCACGAACATCAACCTCATCCCGGAGAACCAGCGCGAGTACTCCAACGTCTCGCTGATGGTGCTGCCGGAAGAGGCGGAGATCCTGGTGCTGGCGGCGGAGCTGGGGCAGTTGACCCTGTCCCTGCGCAACGAGGACGACGTGGACCTCATCGAGGAGCGTGGCCGCGCGACCATCAGCACGCTGCTCTCCGGTGAGCGCACCCGCGTGCTGGAGCAGAAGCGCCGGGAGATCATCCAGATCATCAAGGGCAGTGGCGGCGGCGAGAAGGCCTCGGCCGGAGCTCCGTAGTCGTCGCGCGCGGGGCCGCTTCGCCAACGCTGAAGCGGCCCTGCCGACCCCTCCCTCATCCCCCGGGGATTCGCGCCCATGCTCGCAGGTATCGTCCTCCTTCTCGTCACCGGCTCGGTGTTCTTCTTCAGCCTGGTGATCTTCAGCGTCCTGTCGAAGGCGTATGAGCAGTACCAGGAGCGCTACGTCGCCAAGTCGATGAACGACTTGAGCGACATGTTCCTCTTCATCGACGCGCGGCAGATGTTGATCCTCAACATCGCCTGCATGTGCCTTCTGGGCATCCTCAGCTACATCATCTTCAACCCCATCCTGGCGGTGCTCGCGACCATCTTCGGCTTCTTCCTGCCGATGCTGCTCGTGAAGCACTACCGCAAGCGCCGCATCAAGAAGTTCAACGTGCAGTTGGTGGACGCGCTGCAGGCCATGGCCAACGCGTTCAAGGCGGGCCTCACGTTCCCGCAGGCCATCGAGCACGTGGCGCGCGAGGCGCTGCCGCCCCTGTCCCAGGAGTTCGGCCTCTTCGTGAAGGAAGTGAAGCTGGGCGTGCCGCTGGAGGAGGCGCTCATCAACATGGGCCGCCGCGTGGGCAGCGACGACCTGGAGCTGGTGGTGGTGTCCACCAACATCGCGCGCCAGTTGGGCGGCAACATGGCGGAGATGTTCGAGACCATCTCCACGGTGATCCGCGAGCGCTTCCGTCTGGAAGGCAAGATCGACGCGCTGACGTCCCAGGGCAAGCTTCAAGGCTGGATCGTGGCGGCCATGCCGGCGGTGCTGGGCATGGTGCTCAACTACATGCGTCCGGACCTGATGGAGCCGATGATGAACCACATCTTCGGCTACATCCTGGTGACCCTGATCGCCATCATGGAGATCATGGGCATCCTCATCATCCGGCGCATCGTCAACATCGACATCTGAAGCGAGGCGCACCGTGCAGGAAGTCCTGACATTTCTGCTGATGGGCGGCTCGGCACTGCTGACCGCGGGCGCGGTGGCGTTCCTGGGCATCGGCCTGTACACCAACCTCCTGGAGCGCTTCCTCACGGAAGTCCGCGACGAGTCCGCGGGCGGCATGAAGGGCGCGGGCTCCGTCGCCATCCGCAAGCTGGGCGCGATGAACCGGCGCTTCATGTGGCCGGGCTACGAGTCCAAGACGCGCCGCAAGCTGATCAAGGCGGGCGAGCCGTCCCAGTACAAGCCCGAGGACATCATGGCGCTGCAGGAGGTGAGCGCCTTCCTGGGCCTGCTGGTGGGCCTGTTCGTCGCCAACGGCATCGGGGCGAACCTGGCGTGGTCGCTGCTGGTGATGCTGCTGGGCCTGTTCTATCCGCTCATCTGGTTGAACGACCAGGTGAAGCGCCGTCACCTGGCCATCAGCCGCGCGCTTCCGTACAACCTGGACCTGCTGACGCTGTCGGTGGAAGCGGGCATGGACTTCACGGGCGCGCTGGCGAAGGTGGTGGAGAAGGGCCGCCAGGGGCCGCTGCGCGAGGAGCTGCAGTTGGTGCTCAAGCAGCTCAAGATGGGCAAGACGCGTGAAGAGGCGCTCAAGGGCATGATCGTGCGCGTGGACCTGCCGTCGCTGACGACGTTCGTCACGGCGCTGATCCAGGCGGACAAGATGGGCACGAGCCTGGGCAAGGTGCTGCGCATCCAGTCCACGCAGATGCGCATCGACCGCACGCAGCGCGCGGAGAAGCTGGCGGGTGAGGCACCGGTGAAGATGCTCTTCCCGCTCATCGCGTGCATCTTCCCGACGGTGTTCATGGTGCTCTTCGGGCCCATCGTGTTCCAGTTCATGTTCGGCAACGTCGGGGGCTAGTCCTCTGCCCATCCTGCTCACCATCACCCAGGGGCTCCAGGTTGGACGGGAGCTCGCCTTCGAGCAGGCCGAAGTGAAGATCGGCCGGACCTCGGAGAACGACCTGGTCCTGCATGACCACGGTGTCTCCCGGCGTCATGCCCGCATCACGGCGAGGGATGGGCGTTACTTCGCCGAGGACGTTGGCAGCGCGAACGGCACGCAGTTGAACGGCCAGCCGCTGGGCGGCCAGAAGCAACTGCGCGACGGCGACCGCATCACCGTGGGGCCGGTGGAGTTCACCTTCGTGTGGGTGGCGCCGGAGGATGACGACGACGTCACCCGGCCCATCCGGCGGATGCTCGCGCCGCCGCACGCGAAGGTGTCGCCGCAGGGCGTGGAGCAGGCCTCGCTCGCGGAGATCGAAGCGGCGCCCACGAGCTACCAGCCGTCGATGCCGGCCATGGCCCGGCCCGCGTCCCCGCCGCGCCCGGGAATGGCCGTGCCCGCCGCGAAGGGTGGGGCGATGCCAATGCCGGCCGCCACGCCGAAGCGGCCCTCCGCTCCGGATCTACCGGCGGTCAGTGCCTCCGCGCCGGGCCGGGCTGCACCGGGAACTCCCGTGCTGGGAACGCCCACGCCGGGGGCGGCGGCTTCGCCCAAGCCTGGTGTGCAGGGAGCCTCTGTTCCGGCGACTCCGCCCCGGCCTCCCTCGGGTCCGCCTGCGCTGGGCGCCTCTGCGTCCTCTGCTTCGGGCAAGGTTCCCGCCGCGCCTTCCGTGGTGGGGAGCCTGGGGCAGGGCGCGACCGCGCCGGCCAGGACTCCCGCGGGCCCTCCGGTGTTGGGTCCCGCGGCTCCCAACGAGGGTTCCCCGGCCAGGGCTCCTGCTGCTCCCCCGGTGCTGTCGGCCGGGAACAAGGCCTCGGGAGCTTCCGCCGCCGTCCGTGCCTCCGGGCCGGGACCGTCCTTGGCGGCCCGGGGCGCAGCGGCTTCGTCACCCGGCCTGCCGTTGATGTCTCCGCCGGGGCTGATGGTTCCGCCTCCTCCCGCACGGCCTCTCGCCGTGCCTCCTCCCGTGGAGCTGGCCCCCGTGGCGCCGGACGAGCCCGAGGAGCGCACGCTGATGGCGATCTCCACGGTGGACTCGCCCGTGCCCGCCGCCACGCCGCCTCCCGTGCTGTCCCTCCCGGACATGGACGAGCCCGAGGAGCGCACGCTGATGGCGATCTCCACGGTGGACTCGCGCGTGCCCGCCGCCGCGCCGCCTCCCGTGCTGCCTCTCCCGGAGCTGGACGAGCCCAACGAGAGCACGCTGATGGCGATTCCCACGGCGGACCTGGCCGTGCCCGCCGCCACGCCGCCCCCGGTGCTCTCCTTCCCGGAGCTGGACGAGCCCGAGGAGCGCACGCTGATGGCGATTCCGGCGACCCCGGAAGCGCCACCGGTTCCCGTCGCGCCGCCGCCGCAGGAGGCCCCGCCCGCGCTGCCCCCGCCGGCGATGGAGGAGCCCGAGGAGCGGACCGTCCTCGACCTCCGGCCCATCACGCCGGTCAAGCCGCTCGTGGCCCCTCCGGTGCGCATCGTGAGCGCGCCCGCCGCCGCGATCGACTCCAGCGAGCCCTCGACCTTCGTCGGCCAGGACGATGACCTCTCCGCGGCCCCCGAGGAGACCCGGGCCTCCGGGACCTTCTCGGGCCAGGTCTCGCCCGGACCTGCCGCACCGGCCGCGGCGCCTCCGCCGGTCTGGAGCCCTCCCGTCCCGCCGCCTTCCGAGGAGCCGGTGACGTTCGTCGGCCACGACCGCGCCCCGCCTGCCCCGGCCCTGGACCCCGGGCTGCTGACGGGCGAAATCCCACTGCTGGCCCATGTGCCCGCTCCGGACGCGGAGGGTGAAGCCACCCTGCCCGTGCCGGCCAACCTGGATGAGTCCGCCACCCAGCCCGCGCCAAGGGGCCCGGTGACGGTCGTCGCGAAGGTCGAGCCCTCGTCCGCCGCCGACAAGGCCCGCCAGCGGCGCCAGTTGGGCAAGACGCTCAAGGGCCGGTTCCTCCTCTTCTGGCAGCGCCAGTCGCTGCCCAGGCGCATCGGCTTCGCGTCGCTGGCGGGCGTGGCCGTGCTGGGCGTGCTGACGCTGCTCGTGGCGCTCGCGGCCCCCTCGGCCATCCGGCTCCCGGGCCGCGAACCCTTCACGCTGGGCATGGAGCCGGTGCCGGACTCCTTCGGCCTGGGCGAAGGGGTGCGCTGGGTCCACGCCGACGACAAGCTCTTCGACTTCCGCTTCGTGTCCCCCACGCGCGCCGTGGCGGTGCTGCACTACCAGGCCAGCAACATCGCCCGGGACGAGGTCAACCTGTCCCTCAACGGCGTGTCCCTGGGCTGGGTGCCCCCGGATACCGCCCAGACGGCCGAGCGTGAGCTGGAGCAGGTCCTCCCGCCCAGCCTCCTGCGGCGCAACGCCAACAACCAGCTCCTCTTCGACAACGCCCTCAACCCGCCCGGCCGCGACCCCTGGCGCATCTGGAACCTGCGGCTGGAGATCATCCCGGTGCCGGAGCTGCCGCCGGATCAGCTCATCACCTCCGCCCGGGAGGCCGCCAAGGCAGGGGCCCGCTTCTACGAGCTCAAGGACGTGGGCGCGGAGAACCTGTTCAAGGCGTGGCGGGAGTACCGCGCCGCGTGGATCACCCTGGAAGCGCTGGACGACAAGCCGGAGCTCTACGAGGACGTCCGGGAGCGGATCGCCCAGATTTCAACGGAGCTGGACCACCGCTGCAGCCAACTGATGATGCAGTTCCAGCGGGCGGTTCAGTTCCGCAGCCGACGGGATGCGGTCGCCACCCTGGAAGACGTACGGAGACGCTTCCCTACGGCCGAGCATCGCTGCCACAATCTCGCGCTGGAAAAAGCCTATGAGCACGAGCTTTAGGGCTCGTGCCCCCCTCAGCAGGACGCGGTGACCTCCATGTCGAACGCACCACCCCCCGCCCGCCGACGGCCTACATCTGGCACGCCCTCCTCCGGGACCGGTTCGCGCGCGCCGGTCCGCCGGTCGTCCGCCGGTGCCGCCGCGGCCCGCCCCGCGAAGCTCGTCGTCATCGCCGGCCCCATGGAGGGTGAGGAGTTCGCGCTCTCCGAGCTCGAGTACACGGTCGGCCGCTCCACCGACAACCCCATCTGCATCCAGGACACGTCCGTCTCCCGCAAGCACGTGACGCTGCGCAAGGAGTCCGCCGGCTGGATGGTCAGTGACATGGGCTCCGGCAACGGCACCATCGTCAACGGCGAGCCCATCTCCGAGGAGACGCTCCTCGCCAACGGCGACGTCATCACGCTGGGCGACTCGGAGCTGCGCTACGAGGACACCGCCAACAGCACCGCGAAGGTGCAGGCCCCCACCGGCCCCCGGCCCCGTCCATCCTCGGCGGCGGGCCGCGGTTCCACGGCCGTGCCCCCGCGCCCCGCCCGCGAGGGCCGCGCGCGCCCGCAGACGTCGCGGGCCGCCGCCGCCGCGGAGCTCTCGCCGGAGGTGCAGCGCAAGCGCATGCGGATGAAGCTCGCGGGCGCCGCCGTGCTGGTGGTGCTCTTCGCGGGCCTGGGCGTCGCGCGCTCGCGCATGCGGCAACAGGCGGAGGAGCAGGGCCGCATCGAGGCGGAGCAGCGCAGCTACCGCGAGCAGTTGGGCGGCCTCTTCCAGGAGGCGAAGAACCTGGTGCGCGAGGGCCAGTGGCAGCAGGCCAAGGCGAAGCTGGAGGAGCTCCACGCGCAGGCGCCGGACTACCCCGGCGTGGCGGACTACCTGAAGGCCGCGGAGCGGGAGATCCCCAACCAGAACCACCTGAGCACGGCCCAGGCGGCGCTGGACAAGGGCCAGTTGGCCAGCGCGAAGGCGTCCATCGAGAAGGTGACCAGCGACACCCAGCTCTACGAGCAGTTGAAGACGGCGCGCAAGAACCTGACGGACGCCGCCGACACGCGCACGAAGGAGGCCAAGCGGCTGCTGGACACCCGCCAGTTGGAGAACGTGCAGCAGGCCAAGGCCATCACCGACGACGTGCTCGCGACCTTCCCCGAGCACCGCGACGGCAAGCTGGTCAACGACGACGCCGTGCGCGTCATCGCGGACCTGACGCGTCCGGACCCCGTGCGCGTGGCCGCGGCGCCCAAGCCGTGGGAGCCCGCCGTGGACCGCTTCCGCGACGGTGACATCACCGGCGCGGTGGCCATCCTCAACGCGTGCGCGGCCAAGACGTCCCAGTGCAAGCAGTTGATGGCGCAGGTGACGGAGTTCGGCAACCTCTACAAGAAGCTGGAGGACCTGGACGCCAAGGGCCTCACCCGCCTGCTCGCGCTGGACAAGGACATCACCGACGGGCGCGCCAGCAAGATGGCGCGCAACGCGGGCACCCGCGCGGGCAACATCTATTACAAGAGCGCCGCGGGCGCGAAGGCCGCCGGCCAGTGGTCGCGCGCCATGGAGTTCGCCCGCCGCGCGCTCCAGGCGGACCCCAGCCACGCGGGCGCCGCCAACATCGTCAACGACCTCAAGGGCAAGGCGAAGGACCTGTACATGCAGGCCTACTCCATCAAGGACTCCAGCCCGGAGGACGCGCTGCCCAAGTTCCGCGACGTCGTCGCGATGACGCCGCCCGACGACGAGCTGCACGGCAAGGCCCAGGGCTGGGTCGAGAAGCTGTCGCGATGAAGAAGCGCAAGGGGTTGGAGCCGCCCCCGGCCGACGAGCCGGGGCAGGGCGACCTGTTCGGCACGTCGCTGCTACCCCCCTTGCGTCCCGCGCCGGCGAAGGCCGCCAGCGGAGGCAGGCCGCCCCCGGCCCCGCCCACCGCGCCGGTGGCTGAAGTCGCCGCGCCGCCGCCGCCCGCCGCAGTCACCCCGCCGCCGCGCCCCGAGCGCACGGTGCTGTCGGTGGGCGAGCTCACCCGGCAGATCAAGCAGACGGTGGAGTCGCGCTTCCCGCGCGTGATGGTGCGCGGCGAGGTGTCCAGCTTCCGGGGCGCCAACGCGCGCGGCCACTGGTACTTCACGCTCAAGGACCCGGACGCCTCCATCGACGCGAAGGTGTGGGCGTCCATGGCCAGCCGCATCCGCTTCGCGCTGCGCGACGGCATGGAGGTCGTGGCCGAGGGCAGCGTGGACCTGTACGAGCCGCAGGGCCGCTACAGCCTCATCGTGTCCCGGCTGGAGCCGGTGGGCGAGGGCGCGCTGGCGCTCGCGTTCGAGCAGCTCAAGCAGCGGCTGGCGGCGGAGGGGCTCATCGGCGACCGGCGCGTGCGGCCGCCCCGGCCCGTGCCGTTCCTGCCCCGGCGCATCGGCGTCGTGACGAGCCGCACCGGCGCGGCGCTCCAGGACTTCCTGCGCGTGCTGCACTCGCGCAACCCCCGGCTGGGCGTGCTGCTGGCGGACGCGCGCGTGCAGGGGGAGGGCTCCGCGGAGGACGTGGCGCGGGCCATCGAGCGGCTCTCGCGCACCGACGTGGACGTCATCGTCGTGACGCGCGGCGGAGGCTCCGTGGAGGACCTCTGGACGTTCAACGAGGAGCGGGTGGCGCGCGCCATCTTCGCCTCGCCCGTGCCGGTGGTGTCCGCCATCGGCCACGAGATCGACTTCACCATCTCCGACTTCGTCGCGGACCTGCGCGCGCCCACGCCCAGCGCGGCGGCGGAGCGGCTGGCGCCGGTGCTGGCGGACCTGGAGCTGACGCTGGCCACGCAGTCCGGCCGGCTGCGCCGGGCCATGGAGCGCCGGGTGCTGGAGCTGCGCGAGCGCCAGGGCCAGCTCCGCGCGCGGCTGCCGGACCCTCGCCGCGAGGTGAACCACCAGCGCCTGCACCTGTCCGAACAGGTGGAGGCGATGATGCGCGTGCTGCGCCCCCGCGTGCGTCAGGACCGGGAGACCTTGCGCGCCTTGCAGGAGCGGCTGCAGCGGGCGCGGCCCCAGACGCGGCTGTCGGAGCAGCGGGCGCACCTGCTCAAGCTGGCCATGCGCCTGTCGGACGCCGCTCGTGCGGGCGTCACCCGGCGGCGGGGCGCGCTGGCGGACGCGCGGCTGGGGCTGGAGCGGCAGTCCCCCACGGCGCGGGTGGCGGCCGAGCGGGCGAAGGTGGCCCAGGCGCGAGCGCGGCTCCTGGAGCTCCAGCGGGGAATGCTGGCCTCCGCGCAGACGCACTTCGGACGGCTGGGCGGCCGCCTGGACGCCCTGAGCCCCCTGAAGGTGATGTCGCGCGGCTACGCGGTGACGTTCCGCCAGCGGGACGGCGTGGTGGTCCGCTCCATGGCGGACGTGGTGGTGGGGGACGTGCTGGGCATCAAGCTGGCGGCCCACGGGGCGAAAACCCTGGGTGGATGTGAAGAAATCGAAGCGACCGTTACCAGCCTGAAAGGCCCGGTGGACTGCTAGCGGGCCACCCTCTACATTCCGCGCCCCGCTCGGGGAGGTGGATGGCCGTGGCGAAGTCGGACAAGAACCCCAAGGTGGAGCCCGCTCCGGAGCAGTACGGAGACGTGGTGTCGCGCCTGGAAGAGACGGTGGCGCGGCTGGAAGGCGGCGACCTGTCACTGGAAGAGTCGCTCAAGGCGTTCGAGGAGGGCATCCGCCTCGTCCGCCGGGGCGAGAAGCTGCTCACGGAGGCCGAGCAGCGCATCGAGCAGTTGCTGGTGGACGAGGACGGCCAGGACGTCGTGGCGCCGCTGGCGGTGGCGGCCCGGCCCGCTCCCCAGGCTGCCCCCCGGACGACCGCGCAGGCGCGTCCGCCACCGGAGGACGATGTCCCGTTCTAGGCATCAGGGGAAGGGCGGAGGCCGGGCATGTCGAAGCCGAAGATTACGATTGTCGATGACGACCGCGACACGCGCGAGCTGCTCGCCGAGGCCCTGGGGGCCGAGGGCTTCGAGGTCATGTCCGCGGCCAATGGCCTGCGGCTCGTCGCGTCGCTGGAGCTGCACCGCCCGCACGCCATCCTCCTGGACGTGAACATGTCCTGGATCAACGGCTTCGAGCTGTGTCAGGCCGTGAAGCAGAACAAGCAGTTCCGGGACATCCCCATCATCTTCATCAGCGGGCGGGGAGACCCGGAGGACAAGCGGCGTGGCATGGAGGTCGGCGCGGCCGACTACTTCGTGAAGCCGCTGGAGCTGGACGCGCTCGTCAAGCGCATCCGCGAACTCATCCCCGCCGACGTGGCGAAGGAGCCCTGACGCCGATGGCCGCATTCAACCTGGAACCCTTCATGCGCACGCACCAGGCGCGGGTGGAGGCGCTCCTGCTCGAACGCGCGGACCGCCTGGGTCCCGCGGGCACGCCGCCCCGGCTGGCGGAGGCCATGCGCTACTCGCTGCTCGCGGGCGGCAAGCGCCTGCGCCCCGTGCTCTGCCTGGCCTTCGCGGACGCGGTGGCGAAGGCGAGCACCGACAGCGCCGTGGTGTTGGATGCGGCGTGCTCGCTGGAGTACGTGCACACCTATTCGCTGGTGCATGACGACCTGCCCTGCCTGGACAACGACGACCTGCGCCGGGGCCGGCCCACGAACCACAAGGTCTACGGCGAGCCGCTGGCGCTGCTGGCCGGGGACGGGCTGCTCACGGAGGCCTTCCACGTGCTCGCCGGAGGGCCGGAGCCGGTGCGCGGCCTGCTGTGCGCGGAGCTGGCGCGTGCGGCGGGCGCGAGCGGCATGGTGGGCGGGCAGGTGCTGGACATCGCGGCGGACCGGGCCGCGACGCTGGACTACCTGCTGCGGCTGCACCGGATGAAGACGGGCGCGCTCATCCTCGCGGCGTGCCGGATGGGCGTCCTGGCGGCCGGGGGCGACGCGGCGGCGCTCGCCAGCGCGGTGACGTACGGTGAGGCGGTGGGCCTGGCCTTCCAGATCGCGGACGACGTGCTGGACGTGACCTCCAGCGCGGAGGCCATGGGCAAGCCGGTGGGCGCGGACGCGGAGGCCGGGCGCTTCACCTTCCCGGCGGTGGTGGGGCTGGACGAGTCCCGCCGCATGGCCGACGAGCTGGTGGCCCGGGCGGAGGCCGCGGTGCGCCCGCTGGAGGGCGTGGACGGTCCGCTGGCGGCGCTGGCGCGCTACTCGGTGGAGCGGAAGTCCTGATGGCGGACGTGCTGTCCGGTGTCGAGTCTCCCGCGGATGTGCGCGCGCTCCCCGAGGACGCGCTGCCCGGCCTGTGCGAGGCGCTGCGCGAGGCCATCATCACCACGTGCGGACGCGTGGGCGGCCACCTGGGCGCGTCGCTGGGCGCGGTCGAATTGATCGTGGCCCTGCACCGCGTCTTCCACACGCCGCAGGACGCGCTCCTCTTCGACGTGGGGCACCAGGCGTACGCGCACAAGCTGCTCACCGGCCGGCGGGACCGGATGCACACGCTGCGGCAGGCGGACGGCATCGCGCCGTTCCTGGATCCGCGCGAGAGCCACCACGACGCGCTGGCGGCCGGGCATGCGTGCACGGCCATCTCCGCGGCGCTGGGCCTGCTCTCCGGCCGGCGGCAGTTGGGCCACACGGGCCACGTGGTGGCGGTGGTGGGCGACGGCGCGCTCACCGGGGGCCTGAGCTTCGAGGGGCTCAACAACGCGGGGGGCAGCCCGCTGCCGCTCGTGGTGGTGCTCAACGACAACCAGATGTCCATCAGCGCGAACGTGGGGGCCATCCCCGCGCTCCTGCGCACGCGCAACGCCCGCGCCTTCTTCGAGTCGCTGGGCTTCACCTACCTGGGCCCGGTGGACGGGCACGACCTGGGCGCGCTCACGCGGGCCCTGCGCGAGGCGAAGGCGTCATGCCGCCCGGTGGTGGTGCACACGCTGACGAAGAAGGGGCGCGGCTTCCCGCCCGCGGAGGCGGACGAGCAGACCCGCGGCCACGCGATGGGGCCGTACGAGTGGCGCGACGGCAAGCTGGTGCGCTCGCGAGGGGGTCGGCCCACGTTCAGCGAGGCCTTCGCCCAGGTGCTGGGCGACGCGCTGGAGCGCGACCCGCGCGTGGTGGCGGTGACGCCCGCGATGCTGGAGGGCAGTGCGCTCACTGGTTTGAAGGAGCGCTTCCCGGACCGCGTGCACGACGTGGGCATCGCGGAGCAGCACGCGGTGACGTTCTGCGCGGGGCTGGCCGCGGCGGGCGCGAAGCCGGTGTGCGTCATCTACTCCACCTTCCTCCAGCGCGCGTACGACCAGGTGGTCCACGACGTGTGCCTGCCGGGGCTGCCCGTCGTCTTCGCGGTGGACCGGGCGGGGCTCGTGGGCGCGGACGGCGCCACGCACCAGGGCGCCTACGACGTGTCCTTCCTCCGGCCGCTGCCGGGCCTCACGCAGTGGGCCCCGGTGGTGGGGGAGGACCTGGAGCCCATGCTCGCCACCGCGCTCCAGGCCTCCGGGCCCTCCGTGCTACGCTTCCCGCGAGGCACGCTGCCGGACCTCCCGCCAGAGCTGGCACAGGGCGACACGGAGGCGCAGGGGTCGTCCTCGCCCGGGCAGCCGGCCCACGACACGCGCGCTGGCGCGGCAGGGGCCATGGATTCTGCGGCCTCGCGGTTGGCGCCGGCCGCGCTCCCCATGCCGGGGGCCCGCTGGTTGAAGCGCGTGGCCGGATCTCGGCTGACGCTGGTGACGCTGGGCCCGCTGGGCCTGTCCGCGCTGGAGGCCGCGCGGAGCGAGCCGGACTGGAGCGTGCTGGACGCGCGCCGGGCGTGGCCCCTGGATGAGGCCGCGCTCCTGGAGGCCGCGGCGGGCGGGCATGTGGTGGTGGCCGAGGAGGGCACCACCCGCGGCGGCCTGGGCAGCGCGGTGCTGGAGCTGTACGCGGCCTGCGGCGTGTCCCCCCGGGTGACGCTGCTGGGCATGCCGGATGTCTTCCTGCCGCACGGGGACGCGCGGGTGCAGCGGACGCAACTGGGACTGGACGCGGCGGGCCTGCGGCGCGCGGGCCGTGCGCTGCTGGGAGAGGAGCACCGGTGAAGCCGAAGAAGGAACGCCTGGACGTGCTGGTGGTGGAGCGCGGGCTCGCCGAGTCTCGCACCAAGGCCCAGGCGCTCATCCTCGCCGGCCAGGTGGTGGTGGCGGATCAGCGCGTGGACAAGCCCGGCTCCCTGGTCCCCGTGGAGGCCGAGCTGCGCCTCAAGGGCGAGGTGCTGCCGTACGTGTCGCGCGGCGGCCTCAAGCTGAAGGCGGCCATGGACCGCTTCGGCCTGGACGTGACGGGCCGCGTGGGCGCGGACATCGGCGCCAGCACCGGCGGCTTCACCGACTGCCTGCTCCAGCACGGCGCGGTGCGGGTGCACGCCATCGACGTGGGCTACGGCCAGCTCCACGAGAAGCTGCGCGTGGACCCGCGCGTGCGCTCCCGCGAGCGCGTCAACGCGCGCTACCTCACGGACGAGGACCTGCCGGAGAAGGTGGGCGTCGTCGTCATCGACGTGAGCTTCATCTCGCTCACCCAGGTGCTGCCGTCGGTGCTGCCGTTCCTCTCACCGGGCGGCCTGCTCATCGCCCTGGTGAAGCCCCAGTTCGAGGTGGGCCCGGAGCGCGTGGGCAAGGGCGGCGTGGTGCGCGACCCGGAGGCGCGCCAGGACGCCATCGACACCGTGACGGCCTTCGTGCGCGAGCACGGGCTCACCGTGCGCGGGGTGATGGACTCACCCGTGCCCGGGCCCGCCGGCAACGTGGAGGCGCTCCTCGTCGCCGACAGGCCCTGAGGGCCGCCGTCACTGCCTGACGGCGCGGTACTCGGGCAGCGTGAGGGCCTGGACCAGGTTGTTGCCCACGCGCATCCACAGCCGCCCGCCGTCATCCACGGAGCAGGACAGGCTGCTGGAGACCTCGTAGCGGAACAGCTCGCCCTGCTCGGCGGAGTCCACCGCGACGATCTCCTGGGGCAGGGCGCCCGCCACGTTCGGGCCGGTGAGCAGGTAGAACTCCGGGCTCGTCGGCAGGCCCAACTGCACCTGGTGGATGCGCAACTGCCCGGACGCGTCCACGGACGTGCCGCCCTTGTTCATCACCAGGCCGCTCGTCGAGTTCAGGAACCACACGCGCTGGTCTCCAATGGCCGCCACCTTCGAGCCGCCATGGAACGGGAGCAGGAAGCGGATGGGCACCGGGAAGGTGGTGCTGGACCAGCGGTACGCGTTGCCCTCGCAGCCCGCGGCCTCCGTGGAGCAGGCCTCGATGCGCGACTGGTTGTTGGCGAAGTCGAAGGACATGTAGAGCGTGGACCCGTCCACGCTGAACGACGCGGGCGGCGGCGCGCTGATGAGGCCGTTGTACGTGTAGATGATGCGCGTGCTCACCGGCTGGAGGTCCGCGCTCGTGGCGTTCGCGTCCAGCGTGGCGATCTCGATCTGCAGGGCGTCCCCGCCGCCCCCCGCGTTGTTCGGGTAGGCCACCAGCACCTGCTGGCCCTTCTCCTTGGGCGGGGTGATGGGCTGCAGCGGCGCGTTCTCGAACGTCCACTGGAAGGAGCCGCCGGACGCCGTGTGCTTCAGGCGCGACACCGTGTACAGGTCGTTCACCAGCGCGTCGCCGTTGGCCATCACGGACAGGTTCTGCAGCTTGTACGTGGGCGCGGTGCGGCCGGTGATGGCGAAGTTGGCGTCCACCGCCACCGCGCCCGTGCCGGGCGTCCACACCCACCGCTTGCCGCTCTGGGCGTTGACGCTGGTGATGACCGTCGCGGAGCTGCACGGGATGCCCATCTCCACCGAGTTGCGCACCACGCCCGCCGAGTCCACGCGGAAGAGCGTGCCGGAGCCCGTGGTGGGGTTGCCGCACCCGATGAAGGCGACGTTCGTGCCGCTGCCCTCGGCGATGAAGAAGTCCGTCACCACCTGGCCGTTGGGGTCCGGATCCTTGATGACCTTCGCCACCGGCAGGAACGTGGCCGCCTGCGGCTGGGACACGTTCGTCCGGCCGTCCGCGCACGTCGCCCGCGCGTTGAGCGACAGGCTCGCGGCGAGCCCGCGGGTGTACTTGATCTCATTCGAGGCCAGCTCGAAGTCCATGGACCCGCTGGTGTAGGCCACGGTCTTCAGGAACGTGTCCCGGTCGTAGATGTCCACCCGCGACACGGCGTCACACCCGGACACGATGACCCGCACCGTCAGCGACGGGGCCGCCGTGTTGGGCTGCGGCACGGTGAGCGTCACCGTCGGCGGGTCCGGAGTGGGGGCCGGCTTCTCACCACCACAGGCGGTGAACACGGAAGCACAGAGGGTCAGCGAGGCCAGGAGGGCCCGCGGCGCGAACGGGCGCGAAGGGACGGAGTGCATGGTTTCGCACTCTAGCGCGCTCCCTCGGGAAGCGGGCGGGGCCACCTCCCCCGCGCCTTCCCCCGGCTCCCTGATCGCGAGATCCCCTGAAAACCCCCAGCGGGCGCCTGCCCGCCCGCCCTGCCTCCGGCCGGACGAAGAGGGTGGTATTGGAAGAAAGTGACAGCCTGGCTGTTTTCATGGGATTCCCGCCTGGCAAGGGCTGGGCGGGCGGTTTCCGGTCACCGGACCGTCACGCGCGTGCGGGATTCCGGAGGAAGAAGGCCGGTCCGGGGTATACGTCGCGCGCCTTTTCCCACCCCTCTCTCATGAGGAGAGCCCCGTTCATCCGCTGGCCCGCGGACGGGTTAGACGGCATGATCCGGAATCGACCATGACTCCTTTCGCACCCAACGGGTTTCCGCGACGTCGTTCCCTGTCTGGGCGGGGCGGAGGCGCGCCGTGAGGATCGAGATGTTGTCGTCGGAGCAGCGGGGGCGGGTGCTCGTGCTCGCGGCGAAGGCCGCGGGTGACGCGTTGGTGGAGCGGCTCACGGCGAGTGGCTACCAGTGCGCCTCCACGGAGCGGGAGACCGGGCTGGCGGAGATGGTGGATCAGCTCCAGCCGGAGGTGGTGCTCCTGGCCGTGACGGCCAAGCGGGCGGCGGAGCTGCTGGAGACGGTGCGCAAGACGGACAAGCTCCAGCGCCTGCCGGTGCTGGTGGATCAGGGCCGCGCGCGCTCGGCGGAGGCCTTCAAGCGCCTGGCGGTGGACGACTTCGTGCGCGGCGCGGATGAGCTGGTGCCCCGGCTGGAGTCCGCCCTGCGCGCCTGGAGGCTCAAGGAGCGCGAGGAGCGCATCCGGATGCGCATGGGGATGCTGCTCGAAATCACCCAGGCGGCCACCAGCTCGCTGGAGCTGGAGGAGATCCTCCGCATCGCGGTGGAGAAGGTCGGCCAGGTGACGGGCACGGACCGCTGCTCCGTGGTGCTGGTGGAGGGCAGCCACGCGCGCACGGCCACGGTCGTCGCGACGCAGGAGGACCCCAGCCTCGTCCAACTGGACATCGAGGTGGCGCGCTACCCGGAGCTGCGCCGCGCGCTGGAGACGCGGCAGCCCGTGCTGATTGAAGAGGCGCAGCGCGACCCGCTGATGGCGGAGGTGCGCACGTCGCTGTTGCCTCAGGGCGTGAAGTCCATCCTGGTGCAGCCGCTCATCTGCCAGGACGACCTGCTGGGCGCGCTCTTCCTGCGCGTGTCCAAGGGCGAGGCGTCCATCGGGCGCGACGAGCAGGAGTTCGCGGAGGCGGTGGCGGGCGTGCTCGCCAACTCCATCCGCAACGCGCGCCTGCACACGGCGGTGAAGAAGAAGCGCGAGGACCTGGAGCTGGCGTACGTGGAGCGCTACCGCGAGCTCAACGACGCGAACCGCCGCCTCAAGGAGCTCAACCGCCTCAAGGACGAGATCATCGCGGTGTGCAGCCACGACCTGCGCGCGCCGCTCCAGGTGCTCCTGGGGCACGGCCGGCTGCTCCTGGAAGGGCCGCTGGAGGCGCAGCAGAAGCAGTCCGCGGAGGCGATGATCCGCCAGGGCCGGAAGATCCTCACCCTGGTCGAGTCCCTGCTGGAGAAGGGCAAGGGCGAGGCGGCGCGCCTGTCCATCGAGCCCCGCGTGCTGGACGTGGCGCAGTTGTGCCGCGACGCCGTGGCGGAGCTGGAGATCCTGGCGGCGGAGAAGGCCGTGTCGCTGCGCTCCGAGTGCCCCGACAGCCTCATGCTGATCGGCGACGAGGTGAAGTTGCACGAGGTGCTGCAGAACCTCATCAGCAACGCCATCCAGCACGCCAGCGACCCGGGCGTGGTGGTGGTGCGCACGCAGCGGCTGTCCCGGCCGGACGGCGACGCGGTGCGCGTGATGGTGAGCGACAACGGCGTGGGCATCCCGCCGGACGAGCTGCACCTCGTCTTCGACCGCTACCGCCACGGGCCCAAGGGCACGGGGCTGGGGCTGGCCATCTGCAAGGAGTTCGTGGAGCTGCACGGCGGTGAGATCTGGGCGGAGAGCCCGGCGGACGGCGGCTGCACCTTCGTCTTCACGCTGCCCCTGGCGCAGGAGGCCGCGCGCAACCCCCGGCCGCAGCCCGCGCCCGGCGCCGCCCCCGAGCAGCCGCGCGTGCTGGTGGTGGAGGACGAGCCGGAGATCGCCGCGGTGCTGTCGGAGGTGCTGCGCTCGAAGTACCGCGTGGAGGTGGCGCGCGACGGCGCGGAGGGCCTGGCGAAGGCACGCGCGTCCCGTCCGGACCTGGTGGTGATGGACGTGTTCCTGCCCAAGCTGGACGGCCTGGACGCGGCCATGGCGCTCAAGTCCTCGTCGGACACGGCGCACATCCCGGTCATCCTCCTGTCCGCCCACCAGGGCGTGGCCGACAAGGTCCGCGCGCTCAACCTGGGCGCGGTGGACTACATGGCCAAGCCCTTCAACGCGGTGGAGCTGCTCAACCGCACCGAGCGCGCGCTCAAGCTGCGCCAGGGTGAGAAGGAGCAGGACACCAAGACGAACTCGCTCCAGCGCCGCACCGGCAGCGACCCCGTGACGGGGCTGCACGACCGCCGGGGCCTGCTCCTGCGCCTGGAGCAGGAGGTGGCCCGCAGCCGCCGCTACCACCGCGCCCTCACGCTGGCGGTGCTGCGTCCGGACCGCGAGCTGGAGGTGATGCCCTCCAACATGGGGGACGTGATGCGCAAGCGCGTGCGCCACCCGGACGCCATCGCCCACCTGGGGCAGGGCGTCTTCGCGGTGGTGCTGCCCGAGTGCAACGCGGACGCGGCGCGCACGGTCATCAACCGCCTGATGCCGGACGTGGAGCAGGTGACCTCCATCGAGTACCGGGCCGCCATGGCGGACGTCAGCCAGGACAGCGATCCGGTGGAGAAGCTGCTGGAGAAGCTGGGGGCGCCCCCTCCCGAGGTCCACTAGCCCGCGTGCGCCCGCTCCCGCTCCTCAGCCGTGCCGCGGTGATGTGCCTCGCGCTGGCCGCCGGAGGTTCGGGGGCCGCGCCCGCGAGGAGGGCCCCGGCCCCGCACGTCGACCGCGAGGCGATGCGCGAGGCCATGGACTCGAGCAGCCGCGACGACGAGCCGTCCGCGTCGTCCGCTAGCTACGCGCACTACCTCCAGGCGCGGCTGATGCACCTGGAGGGCAACCACCGGGCCTCGGTGGACGAGCTGCGGCTGGCGCTCGCCACCGACGACGGCAACCCGACCCTCCTCACCCAGTTGGGCGAGGAGTACGCGCGCCTGGGCGACCTCACGCGCGCCGAGCGCGAGCTGCGCCGGGCCGTGGAGAAGGCCCCCACGCACTACGCCGCCCACGTGCTGCTGGGCCGGGTGCTGCTGGAGTCCGGCCGCACGGCGCGCGCGAAGCAGCACCTGCGCCGCGCCGTGACGCTGCGCCCCCGCGAGCCGGAGGCGTACCTCGTCCTGTCGCAGTTGTACCTGGACGCGAAGGACCCCGACGAGGCGGTGAAGGTGGTGGAGGCGCTGGCCCACGCGCTGCCGGGCGAGGCCTCCGGCTACCGTCGGCTGGGGCTCGTCCTGGCCGAGCGCGGCGACGCGCCCCGCGCCGAGCGCCTGCTCGCGAAGGCCGCCGAGCGCGACCCGGGCGACGTGGAGGTGTGGTCCACGCTGGCCCGGCTCTACGAGGGCTCCGGCCGGCCGAAGGAGGCGGAGGACGCGCTGGCCCGCGCGCTGGAGGCGGATCCGGACAGCCGCGAGGTGCTCCTGTCCGCGGGCCGCGCCGCGCTCAAGGGCGGGTCGGTGACCCGGGCGCGAGCGTACTTCGACCGGCTGCTGTCGCTCTCCGCGTCGCCGGAGCTGGCCGTGCGCGTGGCCTTCAGCTACCTGGCCTCCGGAGAGCCCGCCCCCGCGCGGGAGGTGCTGGACGCCGCGCGCAAGGACGCGCCGGATGAGCCCCGGCTGGCGTACTACGCCGGCCTCGTCGCGGAGCGCACCCGCCGCTTCTCCGTCGCCGCCCAGGACTTCGCGGGCGTGCCCCCGGACTCGGAGGTGTTCCCGGACGCCCGCGTGCGCCAGGCCCGCTGCCTGTCGCTGGCGGGAGACCACCCGCGCGCGCTGGCGCTCTACCGCGCGGCCATGTCGGACGCGCCTGACGACGTGGAGGTGCGCGTCGGCTACGCCCGGGCGCTGGAGCGCGGCGGGGACGCGGCGAGGGCGGAGGGCGTGCTGCGCGAGGCGCTGGCGGGGGAGGGCGGGGCGCTGGCGTATGACGCGCTGGCCAGCCTGCTGGAGCGCCAGGGCCGGGCTCCGGACGCGCTCGCGCTCCTGCGGGACGCCGTCGCGAAGGCGCCGAGGAACCAGGACCTGCAGTTCGCCCTGGCCACCCTGCTGGAGCGCCAGGGCGACGTGGCGGGGGCGCTGTCGCGCATGCGGGCGGTGCTCGCGCTGAAGCCGGACCACTCCGCCGCGCTGAACTTCATGGGCTACGTGATGGCGCAGCGGGGCCGGGACCTGGACCAGGCGGAGCGGCTGGTGCGGCGCGCGCTGGCGCTCCGGCCGGACAACGCGGCCTACGTGGACTCGCTGGGGTGGGTGCACTACCAGCGCGGTGACGCCCGGAAGGCCGTGGAGGTCCTGGAGCGCGCGGTGGAGCTGTCCCCGGACGACCCCGCCATCCTGGAGCACCTGGGAGACGCGTACCTCAAGGCGGGCCGCGCCCCGGAGGCCGTCCGGACCTGGAAGCGCGCGCTGGAGGTGCTGACGCTGGAGCCGGAGGCCGCCGAGCCCGCCAACCAGCGCACCACCCTGGAGCGCAAGTTGAAGGCGCTACCCTCGACCGCGCCGGGCCGCTAAGGTCCCGGGCTCATGGCCCGCCACGACGAAGGCTTCTTCACCGGGAAGGACAACACCCGGCTGTTCTGGACGCTGGACCTGCCGGACACGCCCCCCCGCGCGCACGTCGCCATCGTCCATGGCTATGGCGACCACATCGGCCGCTACCGGCCCGTCATCGACGCGCTGGTGAAGGACGGCTTCGCCGTGCACGGCTTCGACTACCGGGGCCACGGCCGCGCGGACGGCCGGCGCGCCTACGCCGCGAAGTGGACCGAGTTCCTCGACGACCTGGACGGCTTCTGGCAGCGCGTGCGCAAGGCCGCGGGCAACGAGAAGATCTTCCTGCTCGCCCACAGCCACGGCGGCCTGATGGCCGCGCACGCCCTGACCGGGAGGCTGGAGGGGCTCTCCGGCGCCATCCTCTCCGCGCCCTACCTCAAGCTCGCCATCACCCCGCCGGCCGCGAAGGTGCTCGCCGCGCGCATGGTGGGCTCCGTGGTGCCCTGGATGAAGGTGCCCTCCGGCCTGGCCCCGGACATGCTCAGCACCGACCCGGAGATTCAAAAGGCGGTCGGGGCGGACCCGCTGTACGTGCCCTTCGCCACGCCCCGCTGGTTCGTGGAGTCCACGGCCGCCCAGGCGCAGACGCTCTCGCTGGCGCCGAAGATTCAAGTGCCGCTGTTCGTGCTGTGCGGCCAGGAGGACGGGGTGGCGCTGCCGGCGGCGGCGCGGGCCTTCTTCGAGGCGGCGGGGACGGCGGACAAGAAGTTCAAGGAGTACCCCGGAATGCGGCATGAGCCGCTCAACGAGCGGGACCGCGCGACGGTGTTCCAGGACATCTCCGGCTGGATCTCCGCGCATCTCTGACATAATCAGGTCGCCCCGCTCCCGACGGAGCAGGCGCTGGCGAGGATCACCTCATGGCACAGGGTGAAACGGGCATCATTGGCAAGGGCATCGTCATCAGGGGCAACCTCACGGGCGGAGGGGACCTGGTCATCGAGGGGCGCGTGGAGGGGCAGATCGCCCTGAAGAACCACCTCACCATCGAGGGCACCGGCAAGGTGCAAGCGGACATCCGCGCCGAGGAACTGACCATCAACGGCGAGGCGAGCGGCAACATCGACGCCTCCACGCGCGTGGCCATCAACGCCTCGGCGAAGGTCGCGGGCGACATCAAGGCCCCGCGGGTCATCATCGAGGACGGCGCCGTGTTCAACGGCTCCATCGAGATGGACGTGAAGTTGCCGGACGACATCTAGCATCCACCGGGGACCGACCCACGGCCCCCCATGCGCACAGCTTCGAGAAGGCGGACACACTCATGGCGAATACGATCATTGGCTCGAGCATCGTCATCGACGGAGAGATTTCCGGTGACGAGGACCTGGTCATCCAGGGCACCGTGAAGGGGAAGATCTCCCTCAAGGAGAGCCTCTACGTGGAGGGCTCCGGCGTCGTCGAGGCGGACATCGAGACGCAGAACGTGGAGATCGCCGGCCGCGTGACGGGCAACATCGCCGCCAGCGACAAGGTGGAGCTGAAGACGGACTGCCGCGTGGTGGGCGACATCAAGGCCCCGCGCATCCTCATCGCCGACGGTGCCTCCTTCAAGGGCAACGTCGACATGGACATGAAGGAGCGCTGATCCGTGGCGACCGCGAAGGATCTTGCAGGCAACGCCGTCGACAACACCGTGGTGGGGCCCTCCATCCTCATCAGCGGTCGGCTCACGGGTGACGAGGACCTCACGGTCCGCGGGCGCGTCGAGGGTGAGCTCACCCTCAGCCGCACCCTCATCGTGGAGCCGTCCGGCGTGGTGAAGGCCAACGTGGCGGTGAAGAACGCCATCGTCAGCGGCGTGGTGGTGGGCAACATCAACGCCACGGAGAGCGTGGAGCTCACCCGCGAGGGCCGCATGGTGGGCGACATCCGCGCCCCCCGCGTCATCATCGTGGACGGGGCCAGCTTCCGCGGCCGCGTGGACATGGGCGACGTGGAACCGGGCCGGCTGCCGTCCGAGCGCCCCGCCGTGGCCCGCCCCCAGGCGGTGACGCGCCCCACGGTGCGTCCGGGCGCCACCCCGCCGCGTCCTCCGACGCCGCCGGCAGCCCCGCCGCGCGCCGCTCCGACGCCGCCGCCCCCGCCTCCCGCGCGCACGCAGCCCGCGACGACGGCGCCGGCCACCGTCGTGGCCCGTCCGTCGGCCAAGCCGCTGCCGCCGCCCCCGCCGCCCGCCGCCACCACGACCCGGGCGCCGGAGCCTCCGCGTCCGGCCGCCACTGAGCAGGCGAGCAGTGCTGGCGCGCCCGTTCCCCGCGTGATGGGTGCTGGCGCGAAGAAGAAGGTCGTGGTGAAGAAGTCCCGTTAGAGCCCGCCCGCCGCGCCGTCGTTTCCGGCGGCGCGGGGGTGGAACAACCGGGGGTGCCACCATGGACGCCGAGCACAGGGCCGAGGGACAGGAAGGGATGCCGGGCACACCTGGAGAGAACGCGACGCCGTCCCAGCAGGAGGGCGCGGCCGACGCGTCCGCGCCGAAGCATGGCGAGGGCGCGAGTGGAGACGTGACGCCGGAAGGGGCCGCCCGGGCCGAAGCGGCTGGGGCCCAGACCGGCCTGCCGGCGGAAGGTGGGCAGGTGACCGGAGCCAGCGGTGAGGGCAACGCGGCCCCGCACGGCACCGACGCCAGCGCCTCCGCCCACGGCACCGACGCGAGCGAGGGCATCGCCTCCGCCCACGGAGCCGGCACGAGCGCGGCCGGTGGCGAGGGCAACGGATTGGATTCCAGCGAGGCACGCGACGCTGGCGCGGGGACGGATTCCAGCGCGGCCGGTGGTCAGGGTGCGCCGTCTTCGACCGGAGCGGACGCGGCGGGGCAGGGCGAGGGCACCCGTGCGGACGCGGAGGCCTCCGCGGGCCCCGGCCGCTACGTGGAGCTGTCCTCGGGCGAGAGCGTCCAGGACGCCTCCGGCACGGGCAGCGACGGTGGCGGCGAGGCGAAGGACGTGCTGGCGGAGCCGCGCTCCGGTCTGGTGTCGGGCGCGGACGACGCGCTCTTGGGCGCCGGCATCTGGGACGTGGCGAGCCGGGCGAGCCAGGAGGACGCGGGCTCCGGCGAGGGGACGGAACAGGGAGCCAACGACGGCGCGGCGACTTCGGAAGGGGAGCCCCACGCGCAGGCCATCGAGCCGCGCGTGATGGGACAGGTGACGGCGATGGTGCTGCCGCTGGAGCGACTGGAGGAGGACACGACCTTCCGCCTGCGGGACGAGGGCGACGTGTCCGAGCTGGCCACGGACCTGGCGCGTCTGGGCCAACTGTTCCCGGTGGACGTGCGCCCGCGGGGCGAGGACCGCTACCAGCTCATCTGCGGCTTCCGGCGCGTGGCGGCGCTGCGCTTCCTCAAGCGCGACCAGGTCCAGGTGCGCGTGCACGAGGAGCTGTCCGACGAGGACGCGCTCCTGCTGTCCCTGGCGGAGGCCATCCACGCCTCGCCGGTGGAGCACGACGTGCTGGAGGCCAAGCGCGAGTCGCTGGAGGCCGAAGGCCGGCTGACGGCGCCGGTGCGCGACATGCTGGAGAAGGCGCTCGCCACCGAGGAGACGCTGGCTCCGGAGGGCGTCGAGGAGGAGATCGACGCGGACGAGCTGGCGGTGGACGTCGCGCAGCGCATGGGCGCCCTCAACCAGGACCTGTCGCTGCTCGCGGACGTGTTCGCGGCGCTGGACGAATCGCGCAAGGCGGAGCTGCTGATGCAGTTGCGCTACTCGGCGCAGTTGGTGGCGTACCTGGAGGGTCTGTAGGCCATGGCGGAAACGCTCGAACGTGACCGCGCCCGGCTGCTGGAGGTGCTCACCCAGCGCTCCTTCGAGCGCCGGCGCGTGGTGCTCTCCTCCGGCAAGGAGTCGGACTTCTACATCGACTGCAAGCGCACGGCGCTGCTCGCCGAGGGCCACTACCTCATCGGCCGGCTGCTGCTGGAGGCCATCCGGCGCGACGCTCCGTCGGCGGTGGCCGCGGGTGGGCTGACGCTGGGCGCGGATCCGCTCGCGTCGGCGGTGAGCCTCACCAGCTTCCTGGAGGGCGGCGGCCAGAAGCCCCTGCACGCGTTCATCGTGCGCAAGGAGCCCAAGGGCCACGGCACCGGCCAGTGGATTGAAGGCCTGTCCGCGCTGGGCCCTGGCGCCCCGGTGGCCATCGTGGAGGACGTCGTCACGACGGGCGCGTCCACGCTCAAGGCCATCGAGCGCGCGAAGCTGGAGGGCCTGACGGTGCTGGGCGCCTTCGCGCTGGTGGACCGGCTGGAGGGCGGACGCGAGGCCGTGGAGTCCGCCGGCCACCGGCTCACCACGCTGTTCACGCGCAAGGACTTCATCCCGTGAGAAGGCTGCTGGTGGCCGCGGTGCTGCTGGGCGCGCTGGGCGGCTGCTCCACCGCGCCCCCCGTCGTCGGTGAGCCCGCGCCCACGCTGGATGATCCGAAGCAGGAGTCGGCCTACCTCGCGGTGCTGGACAGGTACTCGGACCGCAAGGAGATCTACGACGGCTTTGACACGCGCGTCTTCGCGGGGACCACGTTCCAGACCCCCGCCTTCCGCGAGGCCCGCGTCCACCGCCGCGCCATCTTCCAGACGCTGCCCGCCGCGAAGGTGGAGCAGCTCCTGGAGGAAGAACAGGCCGACGCGGCGAAGTTCCACGAGTTCTTCCTGGCGGTGCACGTCAACGACTACCGCTACGACGACTTCGCCCACCGCAACAGCATCTGGCGGATCGCGCTGGTGACGCCCGCGGGCGAAATCACGCCCATGGAGATCCGCCGCCTGGGCCGGGCGGACCTCAACGTGCGCGCCTACTACCCCTACGCCAGCCTCTTCTGGGTGGGCTACCGCGTGCGCTTCCCGAAGACCTTCGCCAACGGCCAGCCCGTCATCCCCGAGGGCACGGAGCAGGTGATGCTCCGCGTCGCCTCGTCGCTGGGCAACGCGGCGCTGAAGGTCCACGCGCGCTGAGCCCGAGGAGCCCGGCCGCGGGCCCTCAGGTCTGCTGGCCGTCCTTCAGCCACTTCGACGTGAGCGGCATGGTCGGCCCCGCGAGCAGGCGGTCCAGGAGCGCGTCCGGCGAGGCGTTCACCGCGAAAGGGGTGCCCTGCGTCTCCGGGACGAAGCCCGCCTCCACCATCTGCTTCGCCATCGCGAGCAGCGGCTGGAAGAAGCCGTCCACGTCCAACAGGCCCATGGGCTTGCGGTGCAGGCCCAACTGCGCCCAGGTGATGATCTCGAAGAGCTCATCCAGCGTGCCGAAGCCGCCGGGCAGGGCGACGAAGGCGTCCGAGCGCTCGGCCATCAGCGCCTTGCGCGCGTGCATGGAGTCCACCCGGTGCAGCTCCGTCAGCCGCGGGTGGGCCAGCTCCTTCGCGTCCATGAAGTGGGGCAGCACGCCCACGGCCTTGCCGCCGTTGGCGATGACCGCGTCCGCCACCGCGCCCATCAACCCCACGCTGGCGCCGCCGTAGACGAGCGTCAGGCCCCGCTTCGCCAGCGCGGCGCCCATCCTGGACGCGGCCTCGCGGTACTCGGCGCGCACGCCGGAGCGCGAGCCACAGAAGACGCAGACGCTGCGCACGGGGGTCTCAGCCATCGTCAAAGGCCTCCAAGGCGCCCGGGATGGGCGGCGACCACGGCCAGCGCCGCGGCGATGAACAGCAGGACGGGGATGGCGCGAGCGAAGAACTTCGGGCCCTGGCGCAGCGCCATGCCGCACGGCAGGCCGAAGACGAAGCCGCCCAGGTGCCCCGCCCAGCTCACGCCGGGCAGCAGGCTGATGACCGCCACCTGCAACAGCCAGAACATGTGCTCCTTGCGGCCCTGCTGGGTGAGGATGGGCAGCATCGCGCCGCCCCAGCCGAGGATCATCCCGGACGCGCCCACCGTCACGGTGTCGAAGTTGAAGAAGAGCGCGAACGCGGAGCCGCCCAGCGCCGTGACGAGCGACAGCCCCAGGAACCTCAGGCTCCCGATGCCGCGCTCCAGCGACGCGCCCAGCGAATACACCGCGAGCATGTTGAAGAGCAGGTGCATGGGGCCGCCGTGCTCGAACACCGTGCCCAGCAGGCGCCAGTACTCGCCCGCCTGGACCCACGGCCCGTAGAGCGCCAGCGGCCCCACGATGCCGTAGTTCGTCCCGCCGATGACCAGCGGGCGGCCCAGGGACTGGCTGACGAAGAACATCCCCACCGCGCCCGCGATGATGGCGTAGCAGACGTAGGGCGTGGGCAGCACGCGCCGCGGCTGCGGCGGACCCGGCGGCGGACCGTTGCCGTCACCGGGGCGCGGCGCGCCGTCCTGCGTGTCTCCCAGCCCGGAGGGGCCGGGGAGGTCATCCAGCATGTTGCGGGGACGGGACATGGGTGCTCACAGCTCCCGGGAGAGGACGGTGTCGCGCGTGCCCTGGTGCTCGTCCGTGTGGGGGTAGTCCAGGGTGTAGTGCAGGCCCCGGCTCTCCTTGCGGCGGCTGGCGCAGTCCACGATGAGGTGCGCCACCTCCGCGATGTTGCGCAGCTCGATGACGTCGCGGGTGACCTTGAAGCGCCAGTAGTAGTCGCGGATCTCCTCGCGCAGGAGCTCCAGCCGGCGCCTGGCGCGCATCAGCCGCTTGTCCGTGCGGACGATGCCCACGTAGTTCCACATCAGCCGGCGGATCTCATCCCAGTTGTGGGTGACGACCACGCTCTCGTCGGAGTCCACCGCGCTGCCGGAGTCCCAGGCCGGCGGGTCCTCCTTCGGCAGCGTCAGCGACGCCAGCTCCTCGGACGCCACCTGCACCGCGCGGTGGCCGAAGACGAGGCCCTCCAGCAGCGAGTTGGACGCGAGCCGGTTGGCGCCGTGCAGGCCCGTGCAGGACACCTCTCCAATGGCGTAGAGGCCCGGGATGTTGGTGCGCCCGTGCAGGTCCGTCACCACGCCGCCGCACTGGTAGTGGGCCGCGGGCACCACGGGGATGGGCTGCACGGCCATGTCGATGTTGAAGGCCTTGCAGGTGGCGTAGATGTTCGGGAAGCGCTCGGTGAGGTACGCGCGGCCCAGGTGCGTCATGTCCAGGTAGACGCAGTCGTTGCCCGTGCGCTTGAGCTCCGCGTCGATGGCGCGCGCCACCACGTCGCGCGGGGCCAGGTCCTTCATGGGGTGGTAGCGGTCCATGAACGTCTGGCCGCCCTTGAGCCGCAGCTTGCCGCCCTCGCCGCGCAGCGCCTCGCTGATGAGGAAGCTCTTGGCCTCCGGGTGGAAGAGGCACGTGGGGTGGAACTGGTAGAACTCCATGTTCGCCACGCGCGCGCCCGCGCGGTACGCCATGGCCACGCCGTCGCCCGTCGCGACGTCCGGGTTGGACGTGTAGAGGTACACCTTGCCCGCGCCGCCCGTGGCCAGCACCGTCACCTTGGAGAGGAAGCGCTCGATGGAGCCGTCCTCCATCAGCGCGTACGCGCCCAGGCACCGGCTGCCGGCCGGCATGTGCGGACGCCGGTCCAGGATGAGGTCGATGGCGGCCGTGTTCTGGAAGAAGGTGATGTGGGGCTGCTCGTCGCACGCGGCCAGCAGCGCGCGCTGCACCTCGCGGCCGGTGATGTCGCCCGCGTGGATGATCCGGCGGGCGGAGTGGCCCCCCTCGCGCGTGAGGTCGAACTCGCCGCCGCGCTGATCGAACGCCGCGCCCAGCGCCACCAGTTCCTTGAGGCGCGCGGGGCCCTCCCGCACCGTCACCTCCACCGCGTCGCGGTGGCACAGGCCCGCGCCCGCGACGAGCGTGTCGTCGATGTGCGCGTCGAAGGTGTCCGTGGGGGACAGCACACCGGCGATGCCCCCCTGGGCGTAGGCGGTGTTGCCTTCACCGCGCTCGCGCTTGGTGAGCACGGCGACCGTGCCGTGCCGGGCCGCCTGCAGGGCGAACGACAGTCCGGCCACGCCGCCGCCCATGACCAGGAAATCAAACCGATGGGGCATGGCCAACAGGCTTAATGGCGGTAAGTGCTGGAAACAAGGCGTTTTCTTGAGGACTTTCCGGGCGTTGTCTAAGGTTTCGCCCGCCGCCATGCGTGTCCTGCCCGCCCTCGTCGTCCTGCTGACCTGTGCCCTCCCGGCCGCCGCCGCGGACGGCATCTACAGCTACGTGGAGAAGGACGGCACCATCGTCTACACGAACGTGCCGCCTGGAGGCGCGCGCAAGGCCCGCAAGCTGTCCGGGACCTTCACGCCCGCGCCGGCCAAGTCCGCGCCCGTGCGGGGCCGCTCGCGGACGCCCGCGGAGCTGGATCCGCACATCACCAACGCGGCGCTGCGCTACCGCATCCCGCCCGCGCTGGTGCGCGCCATCATGCACACGGAGAGCAACTTCAACCCGAACGCGCTCAGCCACAAGGGCGCCAGCGGGCTGATGCAGCTCATGCCGGGCACCGCGTCGGAGATGTACGTGAAGGACATCTTCGACTCGAAGGACAACATCGAGGGCGGCGTGCGCTACCTGCGCGTGCTGGCCAACATGTTCGACGGCGACATGGTGAAGATGGTCGCCGCGTACAACGCTGGCCCGGACGCGGTGAAGAAGTACGGAGGCCAGGTGCCGCCGTACGCCGAGACGCAGGAATACGTGCGCAAGGTCCTCCAGCTCTACCAACACTACAAGGAGCGCGAGCGGCTCGCCCAGGCCGAGGCCAGCAGCCGTGAGCCCACACCCGAGAATGACGACGCGCACGAAGGGGACGAAGCCGCCGGGCCCCGCTGACGAGGAGTTCCTGCAGCAGCTCCAACGCGGGAGCGAGCTGCTGGGCGCCGGCAAGGTCACCGAAGCGAAGGACTTCCTGGAGCGTGCGCACCAGCTCCAGCCGCGCCACGAGAAGGCCCAGAACCTCCTGGGCCTGACGTATTTCAAGCTGGGCCTCTTCGACCGCGCCGCCGACCTGTACGAGATGCTCGTGCGGGACAACCCGGTGGACCCCACGCTGCGGGTCAACCTGGGGCTCGTCTACCTGAAGACGAACGCGCTCCAGCGCGCGGCGCGCGAGTTCGAGACCGCCACCGACCTGGCGCCGGACCACAAGAAGGCCCACAACTACCTGGGCCTGACCTTCGCCCAGATGGGCGAGTACGGCCGCGCGCGCGAGCACTTCCTCCTGTCCGGCAGCGACGCCATGGCGGAGAAGATGTCGCGCGCCATCGCGGGCGAGGTCTACAGCCGTCCGCCCGCGGCCCCCGCGCCGGCCCGCCCGCGCGAGGAGGAGGACGAGACCGCCGTCGTCGTCGCGCCGCCCGCGCCCACGCCGGCTTCCGGTGAGAGCGACTGGGGGGCCCAGTTCGGTCTGGATGAGACGCCCCGCGCTCCTCGCGCCGCCGCGCCGCCCCAGGCCGCCGCGAAGGCACCGGAGGACGACCTGCTCTTCGCGGAGGACGAAGGCCCGCCGGCCCCCACGGATGACCACGCGTTCAGCTTGCCCGCCGCGACGCAGGTCCAGGAGGACGAGGACCCCAGCCTCGCCGCTGGCGCGAGCACCTTCGAGGAGGACGCGGAGCTCGCCGCCACCACGGACGCGGACACCTCCGGGGCCGACGTCGAGGTCGCCGACGAGCTGCCCCCCACGCCGGTGTCGGAGGAGATTGAAGTCTCCGAGGAGCCGCCCGTCCTCGCGTCCGACCTGGAGTCGGGCCCCGGCGACGCCTTCGCGGAGACCTTCGCCACGCTGGCCACGAGCGAGCCGCCCCCCACGACCCGGCCCGCCGGGTCGATTCAGGAGCCCCGGTCCTCCGAGCGGCCTCCCGCGCCTGACGCCGGCACGGGCGCGAACCCGCCCGTGCTCACCGCGTGGGTGCCCTCGGTGGCGCTGCCGGGCGCGGCGCCGGGCCAGCCCTTCACCCAGGGCGCGTCCGCCATGGCGCTCTCGGTGGAGGGCGAGCTGCTCACGCGCCTGGAGGGGCTGATCGCCGTGCGCGGCCAGGTCACCTTCGAGCCGGAGATGAAGCGCTTCCGGGGCCGGGCCACGGACAAGCCCTTTGGCGAGGGCGACCAGGCCATGGTGCGCGCCCGGGGGCAGGGGACGCTGCACCTGGAGCCCGTGTCCGGGCGCCAGTGGGTGGCGGTCTCCCTGGACGACGAGTCCGTCTACCTGCGCGACGCGTGCGTCTTCGCCTTCGAGGAGCCCGTCGTCTTCGAGAACGGCCGCGTGCCGTCGGACCTGGCACAGGACCTGGACCTGGTGCACCTGCGCGGGCAGGGGCGGGTGCTGCTCAGCCTGACGGGCCCGCTGCGCTCGGTGCCGGTGGCCATGGACCAGCCGGTGACGGTGCCCCTCACGCACCTGGTGGGCTGGGTGGGCAACCTCACGCCCCGCGTGGTGCCGCTCGTGACGACCGCTGGCGGGGAGACACTGAAGGCGGCGGTGGAGCTGGGCGGTGAAGGATTTGCCCTCATCGCACTCGGGGTCCGGTAGAACGCGCGCCCATGGCCACCGAGCGAGCCCTCAGGAAGCAGCGCAAGCGCGAGGAGCGGGCCCGCCGCCGCGCGTCCCGCCGTCCCAGCATCCTGGTGCAGGAGTTCTGGAACCTGCCCAACATGCTGACGCTGGGGCGCATCCTCCTCATCCCGGTGTTCGTCTGGCTCACCTACGACGCGGACCCCCTGCACTCGCTGCTGGCCGCGCTGGTGTTCGCCGTGGCCGCCATCACCGACGTCATCGACGGCTACCTGGCCCGCCGCTGGAACCTCATCACCGTGGTGGGCAAGTTCATGGATCCGCTGGCGGACAAGCTCATCGCCATGGCCGCCCTGGTGATGATGGTGCGCCTGGGCCGCATCGCCGCCTGGGTCGTCATCGTGCTGCTGGCCCGCGAGTTCATCGTCACCGGCCTGCGCACCATCGCCGCCAGCGAGGGCATGGTCATCGCCGCGGGGCAGGAGGGGAAGTGGAAGACGTCCCTCCAACTGGTGGGGATCATCTCCCTGTGCGTCCACTACGTGCACCCGCTGGACATGGGCTTCCGCGTCGTCACCGTGGACTACAACCAGGTGGGCAAGGTGCTGGTCTACCTGTCCGGCGCGTTCTCCGTGTGGAGCGCCGTCGTCTACTTCCGGGCGTTCCTCGGCATGCTCGCCCGGCGAGGCGGGGCGGATCCGGATGCGAAAAGTGTTTGACGTGCCTGGGAGGCCTCTGTATATCCCGCCCCACTTCCGGGGCGGCACTGACCGGGCAGCACGCGGTACCTGATGCGGGAATAGCTCAGCGGTAGAGCATCGCCTTGCCAAGGCGAGGGTCGAGGGTTCAAATCCCTTTTCCCGCTCCAATCGAAGCACGCAGCACCGCAGTACCTGATGCGGGAATAGCTCAGCGGTAGAGCATCGCCTTGCCAAGGCGAGGGTCGAGGGTTCAAATCCCTTTTCCCGCTCCAATCGAAGGCCCTCTGGGAAACCAGGGGGCCTTTTTCTTTTCCCAGCCGGCCTCCTGGCGGCGCGCGAGGCCTGCCGGCCAGACGGGCTTTCGCGTGGATGGCTGGAGTCCCATGCCTGACACCTTCCGGGGGCATGAGGTATGGATGGCGCCGCATGCTTCGCAACCTCCGTGAGCTCTACCAGTACCGGGGCCTCCTGCTCAGCCTGACCCAGCGGGAACTGAAGGCCCGGTACCGGAACTCGGTGCTCGGCTTCTTCTGGACGTTCCTCAACCCGATGCTGCAGATGGGCGTCTACTCGCTGCTCTTCACCGTCTACATGCGGCAGAAGATCCCCGGGTACACGTTCTTCGTCTTCGTGGGGCTGCTGCCGTGGATCTGGTTCTCCACGTCCCTGGGGACGGGGGCCAGCGCCATCAGCGACCGGCGCGACCTGCTCACCAAGGTGCGCTTCCCCGCGCAGGTGCTCCCGGCCACGGTGGTGGTGACCAACCTGTGCAACTACGTGCTGTCCCTGCCGCTGATGGTGGCGCTGGGGCTCTTGCTGGGCTACGTGCCCAGTTGGCACGTGGTGGCGTTCCCGGTGGTGCTGCTCACCCAGCTCTGCATGACGGTGGCGCTGGTCTACATCGTGTCCGCGCTCAACGTGACGTTCCGGGACCTGCAGCAGATCATCGCCAACCTGCTGACGATGTGGTTCTTCGTCACGCCGGTGTTCTACCGGGTGGACTCGCTGCCGGAGGCGGTGCGGGCGCCCGTGGTGCTGCTCAACCCCATGGCGGTGATGGTGACGTCCTACCAGGCCATCTTCTACGAACATCAACTGCCGCAGCCCGGCCCGCTCCTGATGTGGATGGGCATCTCCCTGGCGCTGCTGTGGATCGCGGCGGGCATCTTCGAGCGCCGCCGCGAGGACTTCGCGGAGTTCATATGACCAGCGCCATCGCGTCTCCGGACGCCATCGTGCTCCGCAACGTGGTGAAGCGCTTCCGGAAGAGCACCATCCGGCGCGAGTACACCACCATCAAGTCGGAGCTCATCCGCTTCCTGCGAGGCCAGCGCGACACGGACGGCAAGTCCATGATCGAAGCGCTCCGGGGCATCGACCTGGTGGTGCCCCGCGGCAAGACGGTGGGCATCATCGGGCGCAACGGCTCCGGCAAGAGCACGCTGCTCAAGCTCATCTCCGGCATCTACACGCCGACCACGGGCACCATCGACATCAACGGGCGCATCAGCGCGCTGTTGGACCTGGGCGCGGGCTTCCACCCGGACTTCTCCGGCCGGGAGAACATCCTCATCAACGGCATCATCCTGGGGATGTCGCGCGCGGAGGTGAAGGCGCGCATGGAGGAGATCATCGCCTTCAGCGAGCTGGGCGACTTCATCGACGAGCCGGTGCGCACCTACTCCAGCGGCATGTACATGCGCCTGGCGTTCTCCGTGGCCACGCACGTGGACCCGGACATCCTCATCATCGACGAGATCCTCGCCGTCGGTGACGAGCACTTCGGCAAGAAGAGCCTGGCGAAGATGACGGAGTTCAAGCGGGCCGGGAAGACCATCGTCATCGTCACCCACGACCTGGGGACGCTGGAGCGCTGGTGCGACCTGGGCGCGTGGATCGACGCCGGGCGCATCCGCGAGTTCGGCCCGCCCGCGGACGTCATCCGCAGCTACCGCCGCGCGGTGGAGCTGGCGGAGGAGCGCGGCATGTCCATGGAGGCGCCCGCGCTGGCGTCGGACGGCGGCGCGCTGCCCTCGCTGGCGGCGCCCCAGGCCGAACCGTCCCCGCTCACCCTGGAGGCGGTGACGCTGAAGGGCCGGGACGGCGGGGCGGTGGAGTGCGTGGACACCGAGGACGGCCTGGAGCTGAGCGTCGCGTACACCGCGAATGCGCCCGCGCCGGAGCTGGGCCTGGGGCTGGAGCTCCTCCGGGCGGACGGGGTGCTGGTGCACGCCACGGACACGTTCGCGGAGGAGGTGCCCTTCTGCGCGGCGGCGGCAGGCAGCGGGACGGTGCGCTTCGTGGTGGACCGGCTGGGCCTCACCGCGGGGCGCTACGCGTTCACGGTGGTGGTGCGCGACCGGGCGGGGCAGGTGCGGGAGAAGCGCGAGGCGGCGTGCGCCTTCGAGGTGCGCTCCGGCGTGCGGGACGGCGGGGTGACGCGGCCTCCACACCGGTGGATTGTCGAGGGCGCCGCGGCTCGCGTGGCGCCGGTGCGAGACGTCGGCTCGTGAGCGGCCCTGCTTCGGCGAACGGGGGGGGGCCGGGCATCTGGCTGGGCATCGTGCTTTACCGGAACCCGGAGCGGGAGCTGGAGCGACTGTGGGAGTCGCTCCGGTGGAACCGCGAGGTCCCGGGTGCGCCCGCGTTCCGGGTCGTCTGGCTGGACAACTCGCCGGACGACACGCTGCGCGCGCGGGTTGCGCGGCTGGACGCGGACGCGGACTACCGGCACGCGGGCGGCAACCTGGGCTTCGGGGCCGCGCACAACCGGCTGATGGCGGAGGCCTTCGGCTCGGGCGGGGCGCGGTACTACGTCTGCGTGAACCCGGACGGGCTGCTGCATCCGGACTGCGTGCGGGAGCTGGCCCGTGAGGCGGATCAGCGCGCGGACACGGGGCTGGTGGAGGCGCGGCTGTTCCCGGACGAGCACCCCAAGCCGTACCACCCGGCGACGGGCGAGACGCCCTGGTGCAGCGGCTGCGTGCTGCTGGTGACGAAGCGGCTGCACGCGCGGGTGGGGGGCTTCGACGAGCGCTTCTTCATGTACTGCGAGGACGTGGACCTGTCGTGGCGCGCGAGGGCCTCCGGGCTGTCCATCCGGGTGGCGCCCGCCGCGCTGGTGCACCACTACACCGTCACCCGCGAGGAGAGCCCGGTGCGCGAGCGGATGGTCCGCCGCAGCGCGGCCCTGCTCGGGGCGAAGTACGGGGACGCGGCGTTCATGAACGCCCGCCTGCGGGAGTACGCGCAATTGGGCGGCGAGCCGTTCCCGACGCCGGACGTCCTCAAGCCCGGTCGGAAGCTCGCGGGCATCGCGGACTTCAGGCACCACCTGGAGTTCGCCCGGAGGCGCTGGTGAACGCTCTATCCGAGGAGGCCTCCCCGTCCGCCGCGACCGAGCGGTGGATGGAGTGGGTGCGGTCGCGTGCGCGCGCGGGCGCGGTGGTGAGCCTGGTGGGCGCGTCGCCCGCGCTGGCGGAGGCCCTGCGGGCCCGGGGCCTCTCCGTGCGGGCGCTGCCGGGGCCGGAGTGGAAGCGGGGCAAGGGGCCCGCGCCGTCGCTGGTGGTGCTGGAGGGCGACGCGGTCGAGCGGGTGCTGGAGGAGGGGCTGGAGGCGCTGCGGCGCGAGGCGCCGGGGGCGGAGCTGGTGTTCGGCCTGCGCAACGCGGGCTCGGCGCGGGCGTTGATGGGCGCGCTGACGGGCGAGGCGCCGGTGCGCGCGGGGCTCTCCGAGCAGCGGATGTTGCGGCGGCTGGCCGAGGCGGGCTACCGCGTGGCGCACCGCGAGGTGGTGCCGTGCGCGTCCGGAGGCACGGCGCTGGCGGAGGACACCGCGCAGGCGCTGCGGGCGGTGCTGGCCCAGGTGTCGCCGTCCACGCAGGTGGAGGAGGGGCTCTACGTCGCGGTGCCGGACGAGCCCGTGCGCGCGCTGGTGGCGGGGCTGCTCAGCGTCGTCGTCACGGTGGATCCGGGGGCGCGGGACGCGGCGCTCGACGAGGCGCTCTTCGCGCTGGCCTGTCAGGAGCAGCAGCCGTTGGAGTTGCTGCTCGCGGCGCCCGAGGGCGTGGACCTGTCCGCGGCGGAGGCGGCGCTGGAGCGCTACGGCAGGTTGGGGTCGTTCCAGGCGCGCGTCGTGCGTGCGTCCTCGGGGGCCCTGTACGCGGAGGCCGTGCGCGAGGCGCGGGGACAGTACCTGTCATTCGTGGACGCGCGGTGCCTGGTGTATCCGCGTCACTACGTGGAGCTGGTGCGCGCGCTCCAGACGGGCCGCGAGGCCTGGGCGGTGGCGCGGGCGTTCCGCACCGAGTGGGCGTCCAGTGAGGGAACTCCGCCCTACGTGCGCGCGAAGGTGCCATTCCCGCTGGGTGAGCGGCTGGAGGTGGAGCACCTGGTGCAGCATCCGGAGCTCGTCCACGCGATGGTGATCGACCGGGGTCGCATCGGTCCCTTCGCGGTGGCGACGGAGTCGGGGCTCGGGGAGCTGCCCGCGCGGCTGGGGGCGTTGTTTCCGCCGGTGTTCCTGGGCGGCATCGCCTCATGCGAGGTGCGAGGGCCGCGCGAACCGCCGGCGGCCGCGATGGCTCCGGGGACCTGGTTGCTGCGCCCCCTGGATGCATGGGTGGAAGCCGTGGCGCGGATCCGCGACGAGACGCTCCAGGCCCGGGAGTTCCGCCACCGGATGGTGGACGCGCTGAACGCGCGAGTCCACGGCATCCCCTGGGTTCACAGCACGCTCAAGACCCTGGCGAACCGGCTCAAGTCCGGCAACGAGCGCTGAGACGATGGGCACCGCCGACAGCGAGGGCCCACGTAACCCGCGAGGGACGTCAGGAGTCGGGGGCGCGGAGATGGGCCCGGCCAATCCTAAGGCATCCTCTGCTTCGTCCGGAGCTGCCGGTGGCCGGGCGGGTCCGCCGCACGATGTCTTCGTCGAGGTGCTGGGCTTCGACGTGCCTCGGTCGCACCGCGCGCGCTGGGGCCCGATCATCACCGCCGCCAAACGCTGGGGGACACGGGGGCTTTCTCCCTTGCAGCGGTGGGTGCTGGACCGCCAACTGCGCTTTGACCTGCGGCTGAGAGCGTTGATCCGGGCGCCGGACCACACGCTTCCGGAGCGAGCCCGTGAGGAACTGTCGCGACTCGCGGATCCGCGTCCCGGGGGCGCGGTGGGCCGGTGGCTTCCCTCCGTGCCGGGGCTGGAGGCGCAGCGGGCCTGGAACCTCGCGGTCGTGGCCCTGCTCTCCAATGCCGGGTGGCCCCTTCGGACCGAGGGCGCCGCCGAGGCGCTGGACGCACTGGAAGCCCGCTGCGACGTGCTGTCTCAAGAGGCCCGAGCCGTGGGCCTTCCCCTGTGGCGCGAGCTGTGGCGCCGGCAGGTCGCCTTCAATCACGCGACCGTGCGCCTGTTGCGGCACCTCCTTGGCGCGGCCCGTCCGGTCGTGCTGTTGCCCGCGCCGGAGTCGTACACGCGCGAGGCCCTGGCGCAGGAGGCTCGCGAGGTCCGCGACGCGACCGCCGCGCTGACCCGGCTGGCGCACCGGCCTCGGATCAGCCTCGTCACGCCTGCCTGGGAGACGCCGGTGGACGTCCTCCGCGCGTGCGTCGCGTCCGTGCGCGCTCAGGTGTATCCGCACTGGGAGCTGTGCATCGTGGACGACGGCTCGCGCTCGGCGGCGGTCGCGGACGTGCTGCGTGAGGCCGCTGCCGGCGACGCGCGGATCCGCTTCGAGCGGCTGGAGTCGAACCAGGGCATCGCCCGCGCCACCAACGCGGCGCTGGCACTGGCCACCGGCGAGTACGTGGGCTTCCTTGACCATGACGACCTGCTGGCGCCGCACGCGCTGGCCGAGGTCGCGCTGCGGCTCGGGGAGACTCCGGACGCGGATGTCGTCTACTCGGACGAGGACAAGGTGGACGCGCGGGGGCTGCGCTTCGCGCCCTACCTGAAGCCCGCGCTGTCCCCGGAGCTGCTGCGCGCGGTGAACTACGTGTGCCACTTCCTCGTGGTGCGCGCATCACTGCTGCGCGAGGTGGGAGGCATCCGCCCGGGCTTCGAGGGCGCGCAGGACCATGACCTGCTCCTGCGCCTGATGGAGCGCACTCCGCGCTTCGACCACATCCCCCGCGTGCTCTACCACTGGCGGACGCTGCCCGGCTCCACGGCCACGGACGCCAGCGCGAAGCCCGCGGCCTCCGAAGCGGGCCGCAGGGCCGTGGCGGAGCACCTGGCGCGCATGGGGGAGGGCGGCTCGGCGGAGACGGTCGCGCCAGGGCTGTACCGCATCCGCCACCCGCTCGTGGGCCGCCCCCGGGTGTCCGTGCTGCTCTCGGAATCACCCACCGACTCCGAGCTCGCGGCGCTCCTCGCCTTCACGGACGACCTGGACGTGGAGGTCCGCGTCCCTGCTTCGTCTCCCGGCGCCGCCTCCACCAGCAACGTCATCCCCGTCGAAGTGGACGCGGCCTTGAGCCCGGGCGCCGTGGCGAACCGGCTGCTGCGCGAGGCCCGGGGCGAGCTCATCCTCGTCCTGGAGGCCGGCACGCTCCCGACCGGAGCGGGGTGGCTGAGGGAGCTCGCGTCACAGGCCTCGCGCCCCGGCGTCGGCGTGGTGGGCGCGCGCATCGTCTCTCCCGGAGGACAGGTGCTGGAGGCCGGCCTGCGCTTCGACGCCGAGGGCCGGGTGCTGCGCCCCTTCGCAGGGCTGTTCGATCCCACGCTCGGCGCGTTCGGCGGCTCGCATTGGCCCCGGGACGTGCGCGCCGTCTCCAGCGCCTGCGCGATGATCCGCCGCGAGGTCCTGGAGTCACTCGGTGGTTGGGACGCGGCCTTCACGTCCGACGAGGCCCGGGGCGTGGACCTGTGCCTGCGCGCGGGCGAAGCCGGGCTGCGTGTCCTCTACGCACCCCATGCGCGCCTCGTGCGCACCCGTGCGCGGGAGGGCGCACCTGCGGCTTCCCACGATGCCGACCGGCTCCGTGAAGCGTGGGTTCGCGCGGGACGGACCGACCCCACAGGGCATCCGCGGCTCGGCTTCGTCCAGACACCGTAGAAAAGAACAGCGAGCGCGCTTCCCTCCATGAGGAGCGGGCGGCCTGCCAGCCTTGACGCTCTCAGGGGGGGATGACATGGAGGACATCCGCCAAGGAGAGGGGGGGCGTGCCTTGCCTGCCGCGAGGGTCTGCCTTCCGGACGCCACGAACATGCATCCACAGCTCAATCCCCTGGAACATCCCCTCTGCCTCACGCAGCCCCTGCGCCTGCTGGAGTCCTCCGCCTGGGTGGAGCACGTCCCGTTCGCGATGTTCCTGGTGGACCTGCTGCGTCCCGCGACGCTGGTGGAGCTGGGGACGCACACCGGCGTGTCCTACTCCGCGTTCTGCCAGGCGGTGGACGCGCTGAAGCTGGAGACGCGCTGCCACGCGGTGGACACCTGGCAGGGTGACCCGCACGCGGGCTTCTACGGGCCGGACGTCCTCGCGGACCTGCGCGCGCACCACGACCCGCTCTACAGCCGGTTCTCCCAACTGCACCCGATGACCTTCGACCAGGCCCTGGGCCAGTTCGAGGACGGCTCCATCGACCTGCTCCACATCGACGGCTGCCACGAGTACGCGCAGGTGAAGGCGGACTTCGAGCGCTGGCGCCCCAAGCTGAGCGCGCGCGGCGTCGTCCTCTTCCACGACACCCACGTGCACGAGCGCGACTTCGGCGTCTGGCGGCTGTGGGAGGAGCTGCGGGGCCAGCATCCCTCCTTCGAGTTCGAGCACGGCTTCGGTCTGGGCGTGCTCGCGGTGGGCCCGGAGCAGCCGGAGGGGCTGTTGGCCCTGACGAGCACCCGGGACGCGGAGCGCGAACACGTGCGGCAGGCCTTCGCCACGCTCGGCGGGCGCCTGACGCTCCTGCTGCACCGGCAGCACCTGCGCGACGCCTACGGCCAGAAGGAGCAGCAGGCCGCGGACCACGCGCGTCAGGCGCAGCAGCTCCAGGCGGAGCTGGACGCCGCCCGCGAGGCGGCGCGCGACACCGCGAGCACCCTTCGCGAGTTCGAAGGCCGGCTCGCGCGGATGGGCCTGGCCCAGCGGATGCTCCAGGAGGAGCTGGGCCGCAAGAACGCCCGCATCTACGAACTGGACGCGCACGTGGCGACCCAGGGCTCGCAGTTGGCGCACATCAACGGCAGCCTCGCCTGGAAGGCCATCAACCGCTACTGGGCCATGCGCGAGCGCGTGCTGCCCCCCGGCACGAAGCGCGGCCACCTCTACCAGAAGAGCAAGGGCACGCTGCACAAGGTGGGCGCGAAGCTGATCAAGCTGCCCGCGAAGAAGGGCGCCCTCCAGGCCCTGCGCGCCGCGAAGGCCGCCCTCACGCCGGCCGCCCCCGTCCCCCCCACCGCCGCCTTGGTCGAGGCCCCGAGCGCGCCGCCCGCGCGCCCGGCGCCGTGGACCGCGCCGCTCACGCACGTCTCCCAGGCCAGCCTGGGCCGGCGCATCCTGATCATCGCGGAGCTGTCGCTGCCCCAGTGCAAGCGCTACCGCGTGGATCAGAAGGTCGCCATGTTCCACCGGCTCGGGTACGACGTCACCGTCCTGCGCTGGAACGACCACGAGGAGTGCAAGGCCGCGCTCCAGTTCCACGGCCTGGTCATCTACTACCGGGTGCCCGCCTTCCCCGGCGTGGAGGAGCTGCTGGCGGAGACCCGGCGCCTGGGCCTCCCGCACTTCTTCGACGTCGACGACCTCATCTTCGACGTGGAGGAGTACCAGCGGAACACCAACGTGCAGCGGCTGCCCGCGAACGAGCGCGAGCTGCTGCTCAACGGCGCGAAGCTCTACCGCAAGGCGCTCAGCCTGTGTGAGCACGCCATCGCCAGCACGCCCACCATCGCGGAGCAGATGTCCCGCGTCATCTCCGGCAAGGTCTACGTCGTCGAGAACTGCCTGGACGACGGCATCCTGGAGCTGGCCCGGGAGATGGAAGCGCGCCCGCCCGCGGTGGACCCGGACACGGTCACCATCGGCTACGGCAGCGGAACGCGCACGCACGACGCGGACTTCACCATCGCCTCCGACGCCATCCTCGCGGTGATGGAGCGCCATCCGAACGTGCGCCTGGCCATCCACGGCTTCCTGGAGCTGCCGGAGGGCTTCTCGCGCTTCTCCGACCGCGTCTTCCGCATTCCGTTCCTGGACGCGGACGACTACCTGCGCGCGCTCGCGTCCTGGCAGATCTCCATCGCGCCGCTGGAGCAGACGGTCTTCAACGACGCCAAGAGCAACATCAAGTTCATCGAGGCGTCCATCTTCCGCGTGCCCGCGGTGTGCTCCGGCTCCGGGCCGTTCCGGGAGATCATCGACCACGGCCGCAACGGCTTCATCGCCACCACCCGTGAGGAGTGGGAGTCCGCGCTCTCCGCGCTGGTGCAGGACGCGTCGCTGCGCAAGCGCATGGGCGAGGAGGCGCACCGCAGCGTGCTGTCGCGCTACCACCCGGCGGTCGTGGCCACGGAGCGGCTGCAGCCCATCCTCCAGCACCTGCCGCCCGCGCCGCCGCCGCGCCTGAAGGTCCTGGAGGCCAACATCCTCTTCGCGCCCCTGAGCTTCGGCGGGGCGACCGTCGTCACGGAGCAACTGGCGCACCAGTTGAAGGCGGAGGGCTGCGACGTCACCGTGTTCACCGGCATCATGAACTCGCCGCTGCCCGCCTATTCGGTGGTGCGCTACGAGGCGCTGGGCCTGCCGGTCATCGCCACCCAGGTGCCGTCCCTCACCGACCGCGCCCAGGAGTACCAGAACCCGCGCATGGGGGAGACCTTCACCCAGGTGCTCAAGGCCGTGCGCCCGGACGTGGTGCACTTCCACTCCATCCAGCTCCTGAGCTCCGCGCTCGCCACGGCGTGCGCCGCGGAGGGCATCCCGTACACCATCACCGTGCATGACGCGTGGTGGCTGTGCGAGCGCCAGTTCATGGTCCGCGAGGACTCCACGTACTGCGGCCAGAAGGGCATCGACCTGCGCGTGTGCACCAAGTGCGTGCCGGACTCGCGCTACACCTTCAAGCGCACGTTCGCCCTGCGCAAGGTGCTGGACGGCGCGGCCCTGCTGCTGGCGCCCAGCGAGTTCCAGCGCCAGCTCTACATCGCCAACGGCGTCGCGCCGGAGCGCATCGTCGTGAACAAGAACGGCGTGCTGCTGCCCGGCCGCGCGCGCGCCCCGCGCCCCGCGAACGCCCCCGTCCGCTTCGCCTACCTGGGCGGCCGCGCGGGGCACAAGGGGTACTTCTGGCTCAAGGACATCCTGGAGTCGGTGCCGGAGTCCGGCTGGGTCCTGAAGATGACCGACATCCAGTTGCGCATGGGGTCGGCCTCCATCGACGCGAAGGAATGGAAGGTGAAGGGCCAGGTGGAGGTGGTGCCTCCGTATGATCAGGACGGGATGGACGCCTTCTTCGACGGAGTGGACGTGCTGCTGATGCCCTCGCAGTGCAAGGAGAGCTTCGGGCTGACCGTGCGCGAGGCCATGGCCCGGAACGTGTGGGTGGTCACCACGGCGTCGGGCGGCGTCAGCGAGGACATCGTGGAGGGCGTCAACGGCAACGTCGTGGACATGTCGGACGCCGACGGCTTCCGCCGCGTGCTGCGCGACCTGGTGGCCCACCCGGAGCGCATCGCGCGCGACCCGAACGCCCAGCGCACCCCGGTGCGCGACTACGAGACCCAGGCCCGGGAGCTCCACTCGCTCCTGTCCGGCCTGGTGAATCCTCCCGCCCGGAGCACGCCCCGCCAGGACGCCAGCGCCGCGGTGCCCCACCGTTGAACCCCCGGAGACGCTCCATGCCCTTGTCCCAGCTCAAGGCCCTGATTCCTCCCGCGATCAAGACCGCCGTGCGCGCACAGCTCCAGACGGGGCTGCTGCGCACGGAGAACCAGTTGGCATCGCTCCGGTCTCGCTGGTCGCCGCCGGCCCCCGTGGAGCCGTCACCGCCGGTCGTCGAGGCGCCGCCACCGCCGGCCCCCGCGCTTCCGCCCATCACCCGGGAGCTCATCGCGGCCCAGTACCTGCGCGGCGAGGGCCTGGAGATCGGAGCCCTGTCCAATCCCACGAAGGTGCCCGCCGGGGTCCGGGTCCGCTATGTGGACGTGGCGCCCATCGACGTGCTGCGCGCCCGCTTCCCGGAGGTGGCCGACCGCATCGTCACGCCGGACATCGTGGACAACGGCGAGGAGCTGGGCACGGTGGCGCCGGACTCCCAGGACTTCGTCATCGCCAACCACGTCCTGGAGCACTGCGAAGACCCCATTGGCACGCTGAAGAACTTCCTCCGGGTCCTGCGCCCCGGAGGCATCCTCTTCATGGCCATCCCGGACAAGCGCTTCACCTTCGACCTGCCCCGGGAGCTCACCTCCGCGGCGCACGTCGTGGAGGACCACCTGAAGGGGCCGGAGGTCTCCCGGCGCGCCCACTACGACGAGTGGCTGCGCCTCATCGACCGGAAGGAGGGCGAGGAGCTGGCCCGCCTGACGGAGGACTTCCTCCAGAACCGCACGAACATCCACTTCCACGTGTGGACCTTCAACGAGATGTCCGAGCTGTTCTCCGCGGCCCGCAACCAGTTGGGCCTGCCCTTCGACGTCAAGCTGGCCTTCCTGGATCCGCCGTGTCTGGAGGTGGTGTGGGTCCTGGAAGCGACGAAGCCCCGGTCCTGAGCGCCTACGCCGGGCCGTAGTAGCGCTGGTACACGGTGGTGAGCGTCACCACCGTGGTGAGCAGGATGAAGCCGGCGATGAGCACCGGCTTGAGGCGCGTCAGCGCGCGCGGTGCCCAGGTGGGCGGGGCCAGCGCCACCACCAGCAGCGGCGTGTAGGGCAACAGGTAGCGGCCCTGCACCCCGTCCACGTGGTTCGCGCCCGGCGCCGTCCACGCCAGGTACAGCATGGCCTGGATGGCCAGCACGCCCGCCACCGCCACCCCCAGGGCCACCGCGCGCTCGCGCCAGCCCACCTTCGGCGCGGCCCCGTCGGCGTCCAGCACCATCACCCCCAGGAGCAACGCGGCCAGCCCGAGGAGCGCGGGGCGGGGCACCGGCGTGTCCAGCCAGCCCAGCACGCCGCCGCCCTGGTGCAGGAAGTCCGGCAGCCGCGTCCAGAAGTCGCTCACCAGCACGCCCAGCACCTGGAAGGGGTGCGCGCGCACGTGGGCCACCTGCGCCACCACCTCGCTGGGGCGGAAGATGTCCCGCACCGTGGCGGACCACGCGAACTGGAGCAGCGCGGGCACGGCGACGATGGCGGCCAGCGCCAGGGCATAGCGGCCGCGCGTTCCCAGCCGGGTGAGCGGCAGCAGCAGGAACACCAGCGTCAGCGGCAGGTAGGCCTGCTTGCACAGCGCCACGAACACCGCGCTCGCCAGCAGCAGGCCCAGTTGCTTCGCGCCCAGCGGCCCCGGGTGCGCGAAGGTGAAATGCAGCGACAGCGCCACCAGCAGCAGGCACGCCGACATCGTGATGGGGTCCGCGGACACGGACGCGCGCTGGAAGAGCACCATGGGCGTGAGCGCCAGCAGCGCGAAGGCCCACCGCTGGAAGGGCATCAGGCGCAGCGCCACCGCGGTGAGCACCAGCGCCACCAGCACGTTGCCCAGCCGGCCCGCCCACAGCACCACCACCGGGGGCGCCTCCAGGATCCGCGCGGGCGCCATGCCCAGCGACTGCGGGAAGTAGACCAGCGGGAAGTAGATGGCGGACGCGGCGAAGCGCCACTCCTGGGTGTCCTGGGGCGCCAGCGCCGCGTGCATCGCGTCGCGCAGGCGCTGCCGGTCCTGGCGCGCCGCGGGGTTGCCGCCCACGCCCTCGGACACCTCCTGCGCCACCCGCACGATGCTGCGCGGGAGCTGCCCGCCCGCGTCACCCACCGGGATGCGCGTGGCCGTGAGCTGCCCCTCGGAGACCTGGTACGCGCGGTAGAAGTGCGCCGGCTCGTCCGCCACCTGGAACGGCGGGGTGAGGAAGCTCAACACCGCGCCCAGCACCGCGGCCACGACGAGGAAGGCCACGACGGGCGCGATGAAGAACGGACGCAGCGGGGACGGGGACGGGGCAGACGGAAGCATGGAGGACGGGAGGGGGCCCGGTGGGCCCTCAGGCGGCGTGCGGGTCGCGCCGGGCTGCGGCGGCGGGGGGGACGGCTTCGGGACGGGGCTGCGCGCGCGCGGCGCGCTCGGCCTCCGCGGAGGTGAGCAGGGCGACCTCCTGGGCCAGCCGCTTGAGCTGCTGGCGCTGATCCGCCACCTGGAGGCTCAGCCGGTACACCAGCCACATGAGGCACGACAGGGCGATGAAGAAGAGGGCGGACGGGGCGTAGTAGATGCCCATGGCCGCCGCCAGCGCGTCGATGCCGTGGCGCCACAGCGACAGGCCCGCGATGGCCGCCGCCACCAGCAGCCACGCGAAGGTGTGCCGCTCGCTGGTGCGCCGGCCCCGGGCCGACCACAGGACGCTGAAGGCGAAGACGGCCGCGAAGGCCACGCCGATGAGGCTGGAGCGAAGCATGGGCATCAGACGGGACGGACCCGCTCCATGAGCAGGGCGAAGGACACCTTCGCCATGTAGAAGGCCGACTTCCACGGCGTCAGCGAGCTGGTGCCGGTGAGGCGCGGCCGCATGCGCACCGGCACCTCCGCGATGGCGAAGCCCTGGCGCGCCGCCATCAGCACGCTCTCCGGCTCCGGGTAGTCATGCGGGTGGACGCGCGCGAAGAAGCGGATCGCCTGCGGACCGAAGCCCCGGAAGCCGGAGGTGGGGTCGGTGATGCGGTGGCGGCTCAGCGTGGACAGGAGGCCCGCCAGGAACCGGTTGCCGAAGCGGCGCAGCCGCGTGGAGCGGAAGCTGGTGACGCCCGCGAAGCGGCTGCCGATGACCAGCTCCACGCCCGACTGGAGCGCCTCGCGCAGCGCGGGCACGGACGCCGGGTCATGCTGGCCGTCGCCGTCCATGCGGATGACGTGGTCGTACCCGTTGCGGGACGCGAACAGCAGGCCGCTGGCCTCGCCCGCGGCGACGCCCAGGTTGAAGGGATGGCTGAGCACCCGCGCCCCGCAGTCCCGCGCGCGCTGCGCCGTGGCGTCGCGCGAGCCGTCGTCCACCACGAGCACGTCGAACTCCGGCAGCGCCTCGCGCAGCTCCGCCACCGTCGAGCCGATGCACTCCTCTTCGTTGAAGGCCAGCAACACGATGAGGCCCCGTCGGGTGTCCATTCAGCCCCCTCCTGCGTCTTCCGGGCCTTCTACCGTTACCCGGCACGCGCGAACAACCCGCTACGCTCGGTTCTCCACCACTCGCTCGACGAAGATACCCGCGTCCTCCAACCTCAGGCCCCGGGCCAGCGCTCCCAGCCCCTGGCCCGCCAGGGAGACGAGCGGCCGGGGGAGCCTGCGCAGGGCGCGCGCCCGGTCCGCCAGGCTGTCGGCCTCGAAGTCCAGGCCCCCGAAGGTGTCCCTGACGCTTCCGCGCACCCCCCGTCACGTGGCCGCCCGGCTCCCAGGCCGGTCAGCGGCCCCGGCGCCGCGAGGGCGCGCGGCGCGGCGGCTCCTTCGGGGGCTCCTGTGGGGGCGGAGGCAGGCGCGACAGCAACTGCTCCAACTGGCGCTCCACCTCCTGGCGCCACAGGGACTGCGTGCGCGCCTGGACGCGCTGGTGCTCGTGGATGAGCGCGAGCGCGTCCAGGATGGCCTCGTTGAACTCCACCTGCCGCCGGAGCGCCTCGTTGATGAAGGGCTGGAACGCCAGCCGGAAGGCGCGCTTGGCCATCACCAGCGCGGGCCCCACCAGGGGCCGGTGGGATGAAGGCGGATCCGCGTAGCGCGCGTCGCGCTTCAGCCGCGCGCCCTCCAGGAACGGGGGCCACGCGGCGTTGATGGCCGGGGCCTGGGTGGCGGCGAGGCGCCGGCGCAGCGCCTCCACCTTCTCGGGCTCCGGCGTGGGCAGCCGCGCCAGGGACTCCAGCACCGCCTCCACCGTGGGGTCGCGGGTGATGAGGTCCTCAGCGCGCATGCGGGTGTCCTCCCACGTCCAGCTCCCTCGCCAGCTCCGCCGCGAGCGACACCAGGTCGCGCCCCGGGGTGAGCTCCCACAGCTTCTTTCCCAGGACCTGCTTGACGCCCGCGTCCGGCGCGCGGCGGGCCTCCCAGACGCCCGCGACGCACGCCTCCGGCGGCAGCCGCGACACGGTCCTCCGGGCGACCTCCTCCCCGGCGCCCGCGAACAGCAGCGGCCCGGAGGCGCACCGCACGCCCGTCTCCAGCGACGACGACGGCGGGCTGACCCCCTCCAACCCGAAGGAGGGCTCGTCCGGCGTGAAGCGCCGCACCCGCGTCACGCCCTCATGCTCGTCGCGCGGGGCCAACTGGAGGGGCAGCACCTGCCGGCGCACCGTCCACAGGCTCGCGTCCGGCAGCCGGTCCACCACCGCGCGCGCCAGCCGGGACATGGGCGCGTCCGGCGCGGCGTCGAAGCCCGGGCACACGACGGTGGCGGCGGGTCCGGCGGGAGGGCGGGCGTGGGGCGCGGCGCCCTGGAGGAAGGGCGTGAGCGCCTCGCGCACGCGCTGGGCCACGGCCTGCTGGTCCAGGGACGCCAGGCGCTGGCGCTGCGCCTCCACCACCCGCGAGCGCAGGGCGGGGTCGCGCTCCAGCACCGCCAGCAGCCCCGCCACCTGCGCGGGGTCGTCCGACAGGGTGGTGAGGCCCGCGCCGCCCATGGTCTCCGGCACCGCCGCGGCGCCGTAGGCCACCACCGGCACGCCCCGGTACATGGCCTCCAGCAGCGGCACGCCGAAGCCCTCGTGGCGGCTCATGGAGAGGTACGCGGTGGCGGAGGCGAAGCATGCGGACAACTGGGCGGCGTCCACCCGCCCCAGGAACACCACGCGATCCGGGCCCAGTTGCTCGCGCAGCGCCAGCACGGACGCGTCATAGGGCGCGCTGCTGTAGAGCGTCCCCGCCACCAGCAGCCGGCTCCGGGGCTGGTACAGGCGCTGGTAGGCGGTGAAGACGCGCAGCACGTCCTCCAGCCGCTTGCTGGGCACGGTGCGGCCCACGAAGAGCACGTTGGCGCACCCGTCCGCCATCTGCTCGCGCAGGGCCGCGTCCGGCGCCACGTTGAACGCGTTCCAGTCCACCGCGAAGGGCAGGACGCTCGCGTCCGGGTAGCCCGCGGCGGACAGCTCCTCCACGCTGAAGTGCGAGTAGGCCCAGGCGTGCGTCACGTGCTCGCGGAGCTGGAGCAGCTCCTCGCGCGCCAGCATGCAGCCGCGGGCGACGTGGCGGTCCGTGCCCTCGAAGAACCGCTCGGGCGTGACGTTGTGGTACAGCAGCGCCTTGCGCCCCTTGGCCTTGGCCACCAGCGGCACCAGCCGCGACTCGAAGCTGTGGTGGACGAGCAGCGCGGTGTCCCGGCCCGCGTCGCGGGCGTAGTCCAGGGCGGGGCGCACCTCGTCGCGGCACGCCTCGTCCCACTGCTCCGCGTAGATCTCCGACGCGTACCCCCACCCGCGCAGCAGGTCGCGCAGGTAGCGCACCTGGTTGCCCACGGCGTCGCCCCAGGCCAGCCGCGGCACGAGCTGGTGGACCGCTCCGGCGCTCGAGGACGCGGTCCCTCGCTTGCTGTTCCAGAGGCTCACGTTGGGCAAGGCATTTACCCCTGGCCCGGACCGGCCACAAGTGGTCGCGCGCTTGCCTTGACGGGGATCCGTCCCTCCGCTACGGAGGGCGCTTTCTCCCGACGTACGAGTGGTGGCGTGTCAATGAACGTCCTGGTGACAGGGGGCTGCGGCTTCATCGGCTCCAACCTGGTGAAGTACCTCCGCCGCGAGCGGCCCGACTGGAAGATCATCAACCTCGACAAGCTCACGTACGCGGGCAACCTCGAGACCCTCGCCGACCTGGAAGGCGACCCGAAGCACGTCTTCGTGCGCGGCGACATCGGCAACCGGGAGCTGGTGGAGCACCTGCTCGTCCAGCACGGCGTCGACGCCGTGATGCACCTGGCGGCCGAGAGCCACGTGGACCGCTCCATCCTGGGCCCGGAGGTGTTCATCAACACCAACGTGCTGGGCACCCAGCAGCTCCTGGAGGCCTGCCGCGCCCGGGGCGTGAAGCGCTTCCTGATGGTCTCCACCGACGAGGTCTACGGCTCGCTGGGCCCCACGGGCGCCTTCACGGAGACCTCTCCGCTGCAGCCCTCCAGCCCGTACTCCGCCTCCAAGACGTCCTCGGACCTCATCGCGCTGGCCTACCACCACACGTTCAAGATGGACGTGGTGGTGACGCGCTGCTCGAACAACTACGGCCGCTACCAGTTCCCGGAGAAGCTCATCCCGCTGATGGTGGTGAACGCGCTGCACGACAAGCCGCTGCCCGTCTACGGCGACGGCGCCAACGTGCGCGACTGGCTCCACGTGGAGGACCACTGCCAGGGCCTGCTGGTGGCGCTGGAGAAGGGCCGCGCGGGCGAGGTCTACAACATCGGCGGCGGCTCCGAGCGGCGCAACATCGAGATCGTCAAGGGCATCCTGGGCCTGCTCAACAAGCCCGAGTCGCTCATCCAGTACGTGGCGGACCGGCCCGGCCATGACCGGCGCTACGCCATCGACCCCACGAAGATCCGCACGGAGCTGGGCTATCAGCCGAAGCACACCTTCGAGCAGGGGCTGGCGGAGACGGTGACCTGGTACGTGGAGCACCGCGCCTGGTGGGAGAGCGTCACCAGCGGCGCGTACCGCCAGTACTTCGACACCCAGTACAAGGCCCGTCTGCAGGGGCGGGGTTAGCGCCATGCGCTTCGTCGTCACGGGGGCCAACGGCCTGGTGGGCAGCCGCGTCTGCGCGCAGTTGACCGGGCGCGGACACGAAGTCGTGGGCCTGGGGCGCGGGCCCCGGCGCACGGGGGGCACGCACGGCTACGTGGAGGTGGACCTCACGCGCGAGCAGGACGTGGCCTCGGCCATCGCCCAGGCCCGTCCGGAGGCCATCATCCACCCCGCCTCCATGACGGAGGTGGACGCGTGTGAGAAGGACCCGGACGCGGCCTACGCGGCGAACGTCCACGCCACCGCGGCGGTGGCCCGCGCGGCGAAGGCGGCGGGCGCGCACCTGGTGCACGTCTCCACGGACTACGTCTTCGACGGGGACGCGGGGCCCTATTCGGAGGACGCGCTGCCCAACCCGCGCGGCGTCTACGCGCTGACCAAGCACATGGCCGAGCAGGCCGCGCGCGTCTTCGTGCCGGGCTGCGCCATCGCGCGCACCGCGGTGGTGTACGGCTGGCCCGCGGCGGGGCGCCCCAACTTCGGGGCCTGGCTGGTGGGGGCGCTGGAGAAGGGCCAGCCGGTGAAGCTCTTCGAGGACCAGGTGGTGTCCCCCAGCTTCGCGGACAGCGTGGCCGCCATGCTGGTGGAGCTGGGCGAGCGGCGGCTCGGCGGCGTGTGGAACACCTGCGGTGGCACGGTCATCGACCGGGTGGGCTTCGGCCGGGCGCTCTGCGAGGTGTTCGGCTTCGACGCGTCGCTCATCACCCCCACGCGGATGGCGGACCTGAAGCTGGCCAGCCCCCGCCCGCTGCGAAGCGGCCTCAAGACGGACAAGGTTCGTACGGAGCTGAAGGCCCAACCGCTGGAGCTGGCGGAGTCCCTGGCGCGCTTCCACGCGGCCTGGAAGGCGCACCGCGCCGGTTGAGCATCCGCGCGTGGCGGCCGGGCCGCGCGCATCCGTTTCGCGGCCGCGCCGTGGAACACAGGGGAGCACGCATGAAGGGAATCATTCTGGCCGGGGGTTCGGGCACGCGCCTGTACCCGCTGACGCGCGTGGTGAGCAAGCAACTGCTGCCCGTCTACGACAAGCCGATGATCTACTACCCGCTGACGACGCTGATGCTGGCGGGCATCCGGGAGATCCTCGTCATCTCCACGCCGCAGGACCTGCCGCGCTTCCGCGAGCTGCTGGGCGACGGGGAGCAGTGGGGCATCCGCCTCCAGTACGCCGAGCAGCCGCGCCCGGAGGGCCTGGCGCAGGCGTTCGTCATCGGCCGGGACTTCGTGGGCAAGGATCCGGTGTCGCTCATCCTGGGGGACAACATCTTCTACGGCCACGGCATGGGGGAGCTCACGCAGCGCGCGTCGAAGCGCACGCAGGGCGCCACGGTGTTCGGCTACTACGTGAAGGATCCGGAGCGCTACGGCGTGGTGGAGCTCAACGCCCAGCACAAGGCCGTCAGCATCGAGGAGAAGCCGGCGAAGCCCAAGTCGCACTACGCCGTCACGGGCCTGTACTTCTACGACAACCAGGTCATCGACATCGCGGCGAACCTCAAGCCGGGCAAGCGCGGCGAGTATGAGATCACCGACGTCAACGCGGAGTACCTGCGCCGCGGCCAGCTCAACGTGGAGCTGATGGGACGCGGCTATGCGTGGCTGGACACCGGCACGCACGAGTCGCTGATGCAGGCCTCCAACTACATCGAGATCATCGAGCGCCGTCAGGGCCTCAAGGTGGCCTGTCCGGAGGAGATCGCCTTCCGCATGGGCTACATCGACGAGCAGCGGCTGACGGCGCTGGCGGAGCCCATGCGCAAGAACGAATACGGCCAGTACCTGTTGGACCTGGTGGAGAAGCGGGGGGCGGTGTCGTGAAGGTCACCCCGCTGGCGATTCCGGACGTCCTGCTCATCGAGCCGAAGGTGTTCGGCGACGACCGGGGCTTCTTCCTCGAGTCCTTCCACGCGAAGCGCTACGCGGACGTGGGCGTCGTGGGTCCGTTCGTGCAGGACAACCTGTCGCGCTCGGTGAAGGGCACGCTGCGAGGGCTGCACTTCCAGGAGCCGAACGCGCAGGGCAAGCTGGTGCAGTGCCTGGCGGGCGCGGTGTGGGACGTGGCGGTGGACATCCGCAAGGGGTCGCCCACGTTCGGCCGCTGGGTGGCCGCGGAGCTGACGGGCGAGAACAAGCACCAGCTCTGGGTGCCGGCGGGCTTCGCGCACGGGTTCTGCGTGGTGAGCGACTCGGCGGACTTCTTCTACAAGTGCACCGCGCTGTACTCCCCGGAGTCCGAGCGCAGCGTGGTCTGGAATGATCCGGACCTGGCCATCCCCTGGCCCGTGAAGGAGCCCCTGCTCTCGCCCAAGGATCAGCGCGCGCCCCGGCTGAAGGACGCGCCCGTGCTGCCCGTCTTCTGACGTGAAAGGCGGCCGGGCAGGCGTGGCGTGGGGGGCTTGCCATTCCCCGCCTCCTGCGCGGTGAGCAGGCAGGGGGGCGGGCCTCGTCCCGGGGGTGGAAGCCAGCCGGGGGATGGAATGCCCAATCTCCTCCAAGGAGGAGACGCATGGTCCTGCCCGGCAGGGGAATGAGTTGGAAGGAGTTCTTCAAATCCCTCAAGGACGAGTGGGGGCGCGACAACGTGGGCAACGTCGCGGGGGCGCTGACGTTCCAGAGCATCCTCGCGCTCTTCCCGTTCTTGCTGTTCCTCGTGTCGCTCGCGGGCGTGCTGATTGATCCGCACCAGGCGCAGCAGCTCATCCAGGAGCTGTCGAAGGTGGCGCCGCAGGAGGTGACGAAGATCCTCGGCGAGCGCCTGGAGGCGCTGGCGAGCAGCAACCCGGTGGGGCTCCTGACCATCGGCGGCGTGGGCGCCATCTGGGCGGCGTCGGGCGGTGTGGTGGCGCTGATGGAGGCGCTCAACACGGTCTACGGCGTGACGGAGAAGCGCCCGTTCTGGAAGAAGCGCGGCATCGCGCTCCTGACGACGCTGGGGACGGCGGTGACGGTGGTGCTGGCGGCGCTGGTCGCCATCGTGACGCCGGCCATCGCGAACAAGCTGGGCGAGCCGTTTACCAGCATCGTGCTGTGGCTGCGCATGCCGGTGGCGGGCCTGCTGATGATGCTGCTCCTGGCGGTGCTGTACTACGTGCTGCCGGACGTGAAGCAGAAGTTCAAGTTCATCACCCCGGGGTCGGTGGTGAGCGTGATCATCTGGGTCATCGCCTCGTGGGGCTTCTCGAAGTACGTGTCGAACTTCGGCTCGTACGACGTGAACTACGGCGCCATCGGCGGTGTCATCGTGATGCTGCTGTGGATGCAGATCTCCTGCATGGTCGTGCTGCTGGGCGCGGAGATCAACGGCATCCTCGAGCACAAGTCGCCGGAAGGGAAGTCGCCGGGCGCGCGAGACCCGAACGCGCCGGGACCGAACGTGACGAAGTCGGAGGCGGAGGAGCGGGGCGCGAGCCTGCCCGGCGCCACGGACTTCCGTCCCATCCCGCCCGAGCCGCGTTACGAGAGCCGCCCGGTGGCGCTGAGCAAGACGCCGCTGGCCGCCGCGGCGAAGTGGGCGGCGGGCGTGGGCCTGGGCGTGTTCCTGATGCGCCGCAGGTCCGCCACGCGGTAGGCCGTGTCGTCCACCGGCGGGCGGTCCTCGAAAGGGGGCCGCCCGTCGTCATTTTCACGGCAGGGGGGAGGTGACGTAGTCCACCCCGTCGGAGTGGCAGCCGTGACAGGTCGAGTGGGCGCGGCCGTAGTAGTTCCGGGTGTAGTCGGGCCCGAAGCCCTCGTAGAAGATCCAGGTGTCCTTGCCGGGGCCTTCCGAGACCTTCACGTCCAGCGCGTGGCCCCGGAGCGTCCTCCCGTCGTCCTCGAAGAGCTCCTTCACCAGGATGCTGCCCACGGGATGCGTGGCGTTGCCGTCGCGGAGCGAACGCGCGACGACGTCGTTGAAGAACACGCGGACCTTGCTGCCATGGGGCGCGCGTGTGTCGTGGACCGAGGGCTCCGCGAGCCAGGAGGAGTACTGGCCCGAGCGGACGAAGGCGGTGATGCCGGTCTCGGACGTGTCGATGCCCTGGACGACGCCGAGGCCCTCGTCCACGGAGGAGGAGGGGCCGCAGGCGGTGGAGAACAGGACCATGAGCGGCAGGAGGTGGGCGCGCATGGCCAGGACTACGCAGGGGGCGAGCGGGCGGTTACAGCCGGGCCCGGCTCAGCGCGGCGCGTAGTTGTGGCTCAGGTCGAAGACGAGCGTCTTCACGATGGGCGGGATGGAGAGCTCGATGCGGCCCCGGTTCAGGTCTCCGTGGGTGACCTGGTAGGAGAGGCCGCCGAACTCGTCATCGAAGGTGTAGTTGTCGTTGTCGAAGATGGAGATTTCGAGCGGGTAGCGCTGCAGGTTGGAGGTGATGATCTGGCAGCCGCCGGTGCGCCATTCGGGATCCCAGCTCTCGCTTTCCTCGGTGCGGGTGCGTTCGGGAGCGGAGGGGCAGTTCATCTCCACGACGACGTCCGGCGGGGAGCCGTCGGAGTCCCAGTCCTCGCCCGTGTCCGGGTCGGCGTCCGCGATGGTGGCGTACCGGGGCTGGATGAAGGTGCGCATCACGCCCACGTAGCAGGTGTGCTGGTCGAGCCGGCAGACACTGCCCTCCGCGCAGGGTTCACAGACGCTGCCATCGGGGCCGCATTCCGAGTCGCTCCGGAACGAGATGCACTCGTTGAACGAGGAGCAGCACCCGTCCGCGCAGTTCTCCGGGGTGCAGTCGTAGGGACCGCAGGCGGGGAGCCACAGCGCGCACATCAGGATGAACAGCCAACCGCCGAGGACTTTCATGAGCGCGGTGAACGCTACCCGCTTCAGGGCCTTCCGTCCCGGGCCTTGCGTGCGATGGCTTTCTCGTAGGCGGCCTGAAGCTCCCGGAACACCGAGCGGGAAGGGCGCGGCGCGTCCAGGTGCAGGTGGCGCAACTCCTTCATGAACGCGTCCCAGAGGGGCGGGCCGCCCTTTTCAAGCAGCTCCGCGCGCACCGAAAGCTCCTCGGTCACCTGCGTGTGCCGGCGGCCCCAGGCGCCCATGTGCGCGAGCAGGGGCACCAATTGGATGGACGCCTCCGTGAGGCTGTAGATGCCCTTCTGCTGGTGGTTCGGATCCGGGCGGCGCGACAGCAGGCCGGACGCGGTCAGGCGCTTCAGCCGGTCCGCGAGGATGTTGGAGGCGATGCCCTCCTCGCTCCGGGAGAGCAGGTCGCCGTAGCTGCGCCGGTTCCCGAACATGACGTCGCGGATGACGATCAGGCTCCAGCGGTCGCCGAGCTGTTCGAGCGTCAGGTTGATGGGGCAGCCGGAGCGCCCTGTCTGCGGCATGGCCGTGCTCCTGGGGATGCTGCTTGCAGTATGCAAGGGGTCGAAATACGGTTCAACCCGTTGTGAAACGCAAGGGGTCGGACGATGTCGCTCGCGGTCTACGGTCACTATTTCTCTTCGTACACGCAGAAGGTGCTCATCGCGCTGTATGAGAACGGAACACCCTTCGAGTTTCGAAGCATCAGCCCGGAGACGCCGGAGCACTCAGCCGAGTGGCTGCGCCGCTGGCCGCTGCGCAAGTTCCCGCTGCTGGTGGACGGTGACCGTCAGGTCGTCGAGACGAGCATCATCATCGAGTACCTGCAGCTCAAGCATCCCGGGCCGGTGCGCCTGCTGCCCGAGGATCCGATGGCCGCGCTGGACGTGCGGTTCCTCGACCGGTTCTTCGACCTGCACGTCATGAACGCGGCCCAGCACGCCGTGGACGGGGCGTTGACGGGGGACCCGGTGAAGCGCCAGGACGGGATGAAGCTGGCGGTGGAGAAGCTGGAGCGCGCCTACGGCTGGATTGAAGGGCAGTTGGGTGGCCGGATCTGGGCGGCGGGCAACGACTTCACACTGGCGGACTGTGCGGCGGCACCGTCGCTGTTCTACGCGGACTGGACGCACCGGATTCCCGAGTCGTGTCCCCAACTGCGCGCCTATCGTGCGAGGTTGCTCGCGCGTCCGTCCGTGGCCCGCGCGGTGGACGGGGGCCGGCCGTATCGGCATCTCTTCCCGCTGGGAGCGCCGGACCGCGATTGAGCGAGGCTCAGGGCCGCGGGGGAGGGGAGACCGCGGCCATGATGTACCGGGGCAGGAGCTCCTCGCGGAACTTCCGCCAGAGGGAGACGTGGTTGTAGTTGCCCGCGGTGAAGAGCACGACGAGGTCCAGCTCCGGGACGACCATCACGAGCTGGCCACCGTTCCCGCTGGCTTCGTACTGCGAATACACCCGGTCACCGACGCGAAGCTCATGGCGCCACCACGTGTAGCCATAGGTTCGCCCGTCTGGCATCGTCGCCTGTTTCGCGACGGAGCGTTCCACCCAGCGCTGGCTGACCACGCGCTTCCCGTTCCAGGTGCCGCCGGAGAGGTAGAGCTGCCCGAGCTTCAGGGCGTCACGAGGGCGCATGTAGATGCCGCCACCCAGGTACTGCTCACCGTCGGGCATGAGGTCCAGGTGGTAGCCGCGCATCTGGAGGGGCGTGGCGACGTTCTTCGTGAAGAACTCGGGGATCCAGGTACGGGTGGTGTTGCGGAGGACGCCGCCGAGGAGGTTGATGTTCGCGGAGCAGTACACGGCCTTCCCGCCGCCGGGAGCGCGGACCATGGGGAGGTCCAGCGTGTACTTGTACCAATCCGGTACGGAGTCCTCGAGCCGGTCCTCGTTGCCGGGTGACTCTGGATTGTCGTCGTCACAGGCCAGGCCCGTCGCCATGGTCATCAGGTGCGCGACGGTGACCTTGCGCTTGCGAGCGTCCAGGTTGGAGAGCTTGCCCTTGTACTCAGGGAAGAGTGAGACGACGGGCGTGTCCACGGTGAACGGGGCGCCCTGGTCCAGGGCGATGCCGATGAGCAGGGACGCATAGGACTTGGAGGAGGACCGCAGGTCGTGGGGACGCTCCTTGTCGAAGCCCTGGAAGTACTCTTCGACGATGAGCTTTCCGTGGCGCGCGATGAGCAGGCCCTGGATGGCGGGCACGGACTCCGGGCTCGGTTCCTGGTCGAGGATGCGCTGCACGAGCTGCTGGAGCGGCTGGACGTCCATGCCGACGTCCGCAGGGGAGGCCGTGGTCCAGCCATCGTCCTCCGCGATGGGCTTCTGGTAGGCGTAGGGGCCAGGAGCAGGAGTGCGGGAGTAGAGCCCCACGGCCTGCGAGCGGTCCCGACGAGTGAAGTCGAAGCTCGTGTCAAAGGGAGGGTAGGGGAGAGACAGCCGTCCGGACTGCTCGTCGAACGTGCCTTCAATCTGGGTGTCACTCTTGGTGTCCGTGAGCCGGACCGTGCGGTCCTGAAGCTCCACACGGAACAGCATCCGGTTGCCGAAGTTCCGCTCCGGGTTGCGAATGAACGCCGTCACGGAGCCGTCAGGCTGCTTCTGGACGACAAGATACAGCGAGAACCGGTCCTCCAGCGGAGCCACGTTGCCGCGCCAGACACCCGGCTGGAGCGCGCGCAGTTCCACGGGAGAGGCGAACTTCATGCCGCTCATGAGCACACGCGGTTGGATCCAGTGACCCGTGATGCTCTGACTGTTCTCCATCAACGTCGCTCGGAGTTCTCCTCCTGGGAAGACGACGGACACCTTGCAGCCCTCGAACCGGGCAGGAACATCGAATCCGCCGATGCGCGCGCGCCAGGTGTCCCCATGCCGGACCAGCGTCAGCTCACCCTGAACCTGAGGCCCAAGAATACGCTCACTGCCCCAGATGCCCACCAACGCCTCCGCAGACACGGGGACAGCGCCGACATGGAAAGGCAGCAGCGCCAACAGGAGCCCGATGAGCCTTCGGGAGCTGGAGTGCACGGTGGATGCGTGGAGGGTCATCGAATGCCTTTGGTTCTGGATGTTATAGCCCGGTCATGCGATCCGACCTGGCAGAACGCTGGCTCACACCCGATGGTCAGCGCCGGCGCGAGCGCTTGATCGCCTCGGGATTTCAAGGACCCTGGCGTGAAGTCCTCAAGGGCTTTCCGGGAGCAGATGCATTGGGACCCCACGTGGGGGATCTCCGAGGCATCGACCTCGCTCAGGAAGAGCTACCGGGCGCGGAGTTCGTTCATGTTCGGCTCGATGGCGCCCGCCTGGATGACTGCGGGCTCAACGAGGCGCGGCTCGACTTCACCACGCTGTCTGGTGCCTCGCTGACCTGGGCGCGCATGGAGCGCGCCAGCCTGATGGCTTGCGCCGCGATGGCCACGTGCTGGGACGATGCTTCCTTGGAAGGGGCAGTCCTCACGGCTTCAAACCTGGTTCACGGCTCATTCCGTCGCGCCCGACTTCAGGGCGCCCGTTTGACCGCAGCGACGTTGATGAAGGCGGACCTGCGCTGCGCTGATCTCCGAGGCGCGGAGTTGTCCTTCTGTGACATGGAGGAAGCGTGCGTCGCGGGTGTTCGCACGGATCGGCCTCGCACCTATGGGCGGGCAGGGCTGGGCAATGCGGACGTGAGCTATTACCGGGATCATGGCGGGTACCCATCATTCATGGATGCCATCCTGCTCGACCCGGGTATGCGCGCGCTCCGATGGTTGGACAGGAAGGAAATCCTGATGCATGTGGAAGCAGCGGTCGAGATGAGCCCCGCGGTGGATGCTGAAATCCTCGCGCTCCTCCTGGATCCAGAATTTGAGGCAGCGGCGCGCTTACGACTCGAGGCCCCGGATGAGCTGCGGTACGAGGCTGCCTCCAGCCTCATGTGGGCTCTTGGCTTGGATCAAAGCAAGAATGTGTGGGGACGCTCAGGGGTGTCGATTTGTCAGCGCTGGATGGCAAACCTCCGCAAGAACATGGCCGCCAGCATCCAAAAACGCTGGCGGCGGGCCGAGGTGTCCGTCTATTCGGCGTAGTATGTGGTGATCTGGAGGGCCAAGGAGAGCAACGCACCGGAACTCGTGAACTCCACGACGCCACGGTCAATGTCGGCTCGGGTCATCTGATACTGCGCAGACGCAATCGGGTCGTCAAAGAGGGTGTCAACGTCAATGACGGTGAACTGGATGGGGGCCGAAAGCAGATCGGTACTCAGGACGTCGCATGCCCCCTGCGTCCACGTAGGGGTGAAGCTTTCAACTTCCTCCGAAGGGGGCGCAGGCTGTGCGTTGGGACAGGACAGCTTGACCACGACATCCGGTGGCGAGCCATCTACGTCCCAGTCACTGTTGTCAGCAGGATCCTGCGGAGCGATCGTGGCGCGCAGGGGCTGGATCTTCGTGCGAATGGTGGGAGTGTAGCACTGTTGCTGTGACGGATGGCAGATGGTCCCGGTCGCGCACTTCGCGCATTTGGTGCCGGTAACACCGCACGCGTCGTTGGTACGAACTTCGACGCACTGGTTCGTGGTCGGATCGCAGCAGCCTGCACAATTCGCTGCAGTACAGATTTCTTCGAGTGGCGGGTTCTCCGTGATGGGGCCTGAGCTTGAGTCTTCGGGCCCACAGCCTGATAGCAAGAGAATCGACGTCAGCCCAAGAAGAATTCGGTTTTTGAATGTCATTGATTGTTAGTTGAGGTGGAGAACCAACACGCGGGTGCCTTTGTCCATGCGAACTTCAGCGGTGACCATCCGAGTCACAGGAATGCTCGCGACCTGCGCCCTTCTGTTGCTGGGCGTGGGCGTGATGACGATGGGCGCAGGGTTCGGATACCCCAGGGCCGTGATGGTTGGGGCATCCGCGTAGCCCACGAGGTACAGGGATCCATCCGAGAGCGCGCGATGAAGCTCAATCCCCTCCTGGATGGGGCCATAGATGGGTGTGTCCGCGCTGTAGGTGGGAACGGTGCTCATCGGTACAAACGCGTAGCGTCCCCTGGGAAGCTGCGAGACGCGAGCCCCACGCTCGGCGTCCGAAGCGGCGACGACCTGATGCTGCTGGCGAACGTTTCTGAGCGTGCTCGCGAGTGCCGGGACCGGAGCAGCCGTCGGGGGCTGCGGCTGGACAGGTCTCAGATTGCGCGGAGTCTGAACGACAAAGACGTCATTGTTGACGCTTTTGCTCGGGGATGGCCAGACCGCTGCCACGCCGCCAGCAATCAGCGCGGCAGCAGCAAACAGCAGGATTCTCTTGGAGCCTGATTTCGAAGGGCTGCCTGTGCCGTCCGTCTTCGGAGCGGACCGGGAAACGGAACGATCCGAAGCGGAAGGCACAGGCTCGGGTGGCTTCGCCGCACTTGAGTGGGGCGAGGTCGCCGGCCCAGGGGCTCTGGTGGCCGAGGCGATTGGGATGGATGGCGACGGTGGCTGTCGGACTGTGCTTGGAGGGGGCGACTGCGGGGCAACGGATGCGCCAAAGTGTTGACGCAGTTCAGGGAAGAATTTGTGGCAATCGATTCCGCCATAACAACGAAGCCCTTTGTTGCCTCGTAAATTGGCAACCCTGCTGAAGAGCGTCGGATTGCAGGCCTCGATTACAGCGTCATTCTTCTCGTAGAAACCCCAGAGGATGTCGACATCCTTGTGTCTGTCGACGTCAATCGCCGCGAGTGTCTGGGTGAAGACATCGTCCCATCCGCCGTATCCGATAACGACAAGTGTGTGGCTTTGAAGGATCTGGATCAGCTCCGCAGAGACGAGTTTGCGCTCGCGACCAAGCTGGATGCCAGTGTGCAACGTAGGCGAGTCATGCCAGTAGCCGTGAAGGTGGATGATGTGCGTGGATTTGGAAGAGGAAGGAACCGTCTGCCCGAACGGGCTGTCGTGAGTCACGATCGTGCGATGGAAATCACCGCCAGCCACCTTCACCGATGCTGAGATGAGGGGATCAAAATTCGTGGTCAAGACGGGGCCAAACGTATCGGCTCTCTCCACCAGCAATCTTCCGAGATGCTCCGTCGCCGGAGGTAAGGCCCATCCGCCATAATCCAGATCCAGTTCGTCGTCAGTCGCTACTCCATCGCGTTGGCGGTCCACCCGTGCGCGAAGCACAGCCTCTCGAACAACCTTCTCGGAGACTTTCTTGTCCTCAAGGCCTTGCACGAAATGCATGGCCCATTGGTATCTGTTCTCTTTGGTGTGCTCGCGCTCCGTGTCGAATCTCGCCTTGAATCCGGTCGGGACGTGCTCGCGGATGAGATCCAGCATCGCCTCTACCCCAGGCACCTGGGGGGCGTCGGCTCGTTCCTGCGTCGACAAGGGGGAACCGACCAGAAACGCGATTTTCCGGCTTTTGGCGGCAGTGATGACAGCGTTGGGGAGAGCATCCTTGGGATGCAGGAACGAATAGGAACTCATCGAGGGCGAACGCTATCAGAACCGCAGGCGGGGCCTAATTCATGCGGCTCGCTCACTTGGTCGACCTTGTTCCTCCTCTTGGAGTGCCAATGTCTTCCGGTATTCCGCAGCCTCGGCCGCCCGGGTCAGTTCAAACTCACCGTGATGCTTGCGGACTGCCTCCGCGATCTCATCCAGGCCGACGCGGAAGAACTCCTTTCGCTCATTGATGCGGTTGACTCGCCGGTTCGCGAAGGCCTTGTGCAGGGCGTTCTCCAGGGCAGGGGCGTCCGAGGTCCGGATGATGGCGTGGACATCGAACTCGAACGGCACCGAGGCATCTCCAAGTTCATCGATGCGGTCCTGGGGGACCAATCGTCGGGTCATCCCCAGCTTGAACACGCCCTCGCCGAAGGAACCAATATTGGAGATGACGTAGACGTGCCCGGTGCGGGTGAGCTGTGCCTGGGAGATGGCGCGCTGCTTCTCCATGTCTTCTGCCACACGGCGCTCCAGCTCCGCGATGCGCTCCATCAGCTTCTGCTGCTCCGAGCCCTTCGCCTGCTCGTAGTCCGCCCGCGCCTTGGCCAGCGCTTCTGCATCGCGCTTCGCTTCGCGCTCCGCTTCCAGCTTCGCCTTCTCCAACTCGCGTTGGGCGGCTTCCTCCTCACGCATCTGCTCCCGGATCCGGCGCTGCTCGTCACGCTCCTGCTGCACCTTCTCCTCGTACTCGTACGCGAGCATCAGCTCCTCGACCTTGAGCTTGACGTAGCGCCTGGCGATGACGCACTGCTGGATCTCCGCGAGACCATTGATGGCGGCGGCTGCCTTCTCGATGCGCGTCTCCATGGCCTTGACGTTCTTGTAGGACACCTTCGCTACACACGCGTCCGCCTCGCCATTGAAGGCCCGGAGCATCAGCTTCAAGGTCCGCTCAATCTGCTTCTTGCCTTCCGCCTTGCTTCCATTCACTTCCCACTGAATGGAGCACGTGGCGGCTTCCTTGTTCTTCAGCATCTGCTTCTGAGCGTCGCGGATCTTCTCCAGCCGGTCCTCGTACTCCTTGACCGACGCCAGCGCGTACACCGGTTTGTAGAAGCCGAAGGAGAGCAGGACCTCCTCTTCCTCCAGTGCCTTCAACTCGGCCCTCAGGCGGGCGATGCCTGACTCCAGGTTGGTCCGCTCAGCGTTCGCCTGCTTTCGACGGGCTTCTGCCTCCTCCATGGCGCGCGTCGCGCTTTGCGTCGTCCGGCTCGTCTCTTCGCGGAGCCGGTTCAACTCCGCTTTCGCTCGGCCCTGCTCAGCGGCGATGGCCTGCTCAACGTCCGCTTTTGCCCGGGCAAGCTCGGTCTCTACCCGCTTCCGCTCCGCCGCCAGTGCACTGTCCGCTTCGCTCCGTGCCTTCGCCAAATCGTCCTGGACCCGCTTCTGTTCCGCGGCCATCGCGGTGGTCGCGTCCGTGCGGGCCCGCGTCAACTCCTCCGCGACCCGGCGCCGTTCGGCCTCCAGGTCCAGGATGGGCTTGAATCGTTCCTGGACGGCTTTGAGCCGGCTCTGTGTCCGCAGCCACAAGCCAAGGAGCAACAGGCCCAGAATGCCCAGGCCAATGGCGATGATCGTTGTCATGGATGTCTCCTGTTCAGGCGCTGACGGCCCGCATCTGATGCTCCACCGGGGACTCTTCACGCACGACGGCTGGCAGCTCAGCCGCCTCCTCCCGAAGGAGCTCCTCGACGCGCGCGACGATCCGGGCGACCTCTTCTGAAGGCGAGCGGAACCAGTCCGTGGACCAGATGCGGTGAAGCTTCCACCCCAGGCCCTTCAACACCTGGTCCCGGAGCCGGTCCCGGTCCCGCGCGGAACGCGACGAGTGGTACCGCTCGCCGTCACACTCGACACCGAGGATGTACCGGCCTGGTTGCTGGGGATGCCGGAGGGCCATGTCGATGAAGTAGCCCGCAACGCCTACCTGCGGAACCACCTCGAAGCCCCGCGCCGCGAGCGCCTTCGCGACGGCGATTTCGAAGTCGGAATCCGGTGGACGGCCGCTCCCCACGCCGTGCGCCACCTTCTCTCCCTTGGCTTCGGACAGGTACCGTTGCAGGACGCGCATCCCACGGGGACTGCTCTCCTGGACCTTGAGCTGTGACGGGTCGAAGGACGCGAACACCGTCAGTGCACACCGCGCCCTCGTGAAGAGGACGTTCAACCGGCGGTATCCGTCCGCCTGGTTGATGGGCCCGAAGTTCATCCGGAAGCGCTCGTTCTTGTCGGGACCGAACGTGACCGACACGAAGATGGCGTCGCGCTCGTCGCCTTGCACGTTCTCCAGGTTCTTCACGTCGAAGGGCATGGGTGACTTCTCCCACTTCGCCAGGAAGGCTCGGAGGGTCGCGTCGTTCTTCTCCTCGGCAGTCACCAGGTCGTCGATGAGATCCCGCTGCTTCGAATTCAGCGTGACGACCAGCAGGCTCTGCTCAGGACGTGTCCGCGCGTGCTCCTTCACCTTCGCCAGCACTTCGCGGGCTTCGGGGACGTTTCGGTTGGACTCGTACAGTCCTCCGTCCACTTTGTGGAAGCGCAGCCCCAAACCTTCCAGTTGCTCACCCGGTGCAGGGAAGGTGATGAGGTCGCCGTTGTAGAACTCACGATTGCTGAAGGCGATGAGCGAGGGGTGACGTGAACGGTAATGCCAGCGCAGCATGCGCATGGGGAACCGCTCCGCCGCCGCCGTGAGGATGCTCTCTGAATCCTCCAGGAAGGACGGGCCCTGAGCCTCGTCTCCCGCCTCGTCGTTGGACTCTGTGTCCTCCTGTTCCATCTGGGCGAAGAAGCTGGTGGGAGGGAGTTGCTCCGGGTCGCCCACTACCACCAACTGTCTCCCTCGCGCGATGGCGCCCAGCGCATCTTCGGGACGCATCTGGCTGGCCTCGTCCATCACGACCAGGTCGAAGGTCAACTGGCCGGCGGGCAGGTACTGGGCGACCGACTGCGGACCCATCATGAAACACGGCATCAGCGTCTGGAGCGCACTGCCGGCACGGGCGACCAGTTCACGAATGGGGAGGTGCCGCTGCTTCTTTCCCAACTCGTGCCGCAGAAGATGGGTCTCCGTCATACCCGCCACTTTCGCCGAGGACACACCCGGAGGAACCGGACGCTGGCTGAGTTGACGTGCCAGGTATCGGCCCTGCCTTTCGATGCAATGCGTGTCCAGGCGTGCGAACTCCTCTCTCTGGGAGGCATGAACGGCGCCCGTGAACTGGTCGAGCTCGGGTTGGTCTCGCAGGATGGCTTCCGCCAGGGAGCGGAAGAAGACAGCGTCGAAGGCCGCGACCAGCCGTTCCGGCTCCAGGCCCGGACGTGTGTCGACGCGCTCCAGGAACCCAGCGGTGCTCCGCGCTCGCGCGACGGCACGCCGCTGCCGTTGATACGCGCACCAGGCTGGAAGCGTCGCGGACTGGCTTCGGGCCTGGCGCAGTCGCAAGACCGTCGATTGGAGCGGCTTCTCGGCGGCGAGATCCTCCCAGGTGCCCTGGGCCATCCTTCCCAGCTCCCGGGCTTGGGTTGCGGACTGTCTGTAGGCACTGAGGGCTGTCTCCAATTCGTTCGTGATGGCGAGCAGGTCCGCGTGCCTTCGTGGCGTGTCCTCTCGTAGCAGCCACTCCGCCAGCCCTTCAGGGAGCGGCGCCGCGAGGAGGTCATCAACATGTCGGAGGATGCTTCGGGGACCCGCTAGGGAGGTTTTCCGCCCCTGGTAGGCCACCCCTGGCAGGGTCGCCGCGGAAGCGTGCGCTTCCAGCCGGTCTGCGGCTTCGCACGCTTCACGCACCCGGCGCAGTTGTCCCTGGAGTTGGGAGAGGGTCAGGGACGGCGGGGCATCTCCCTTCCGTGCCCAGTTCAGGACCTGGCTCAGGTGCTTCAGCAGGGCGTCGAGGCTGTCCTGGGCCTTTCCGCAGGACTCGGTGTTCCAGGGGGCGCTCGGCAGCCCCATGCGCGTCGAGGCTTCTTGCACGAAAGTGCTTACGTCTCGGACTTGGGACAGTTCTTCGCTCTTCGCGCGGACCATCGCCAGGATCTCGCGCCAATGGCTCGGGGAACGCTCCAACACTGCTCGGCGTAGCTCCAAACCTCGCTCACCCATGGGGAGGATCAATGCGTCGATGTTCCGGTATGCGTCCAACCACGAAAGGATTCGGTCGAAGCGTGTCTCGACCCCCTGGAAGCGGGCGCCAAGGGTCGCTTTCAAGGTCGCGTCCTCCTGGAACCGCTCCCGTGCCGCGTAATGAGCCAGCAGGTCGTTGTAGCCCTGAACCAGTACGGGCCTTGTTGGACGTACGCCATGTGCCATGGCCTGGAAGTCCCGCCGCGCGGCGCGCCAAGCGCTCGAGAGCCAGGGGATGAATTGCGCGGTTGAAACCGCAACCGCATGGGACTTGAGCGTCGCGAGGGGAGGAACGAGTTCGGGCATGAAGCGCACCGCGAGCGCCCGTGCCTGATCTTTCAATTCCGTACAGGTGCTGTCAGCCTTCCGAAGTGTCTCCTCGGCTTCGCGTTCGATCCAGCACGGGTCCCGCCACTCCAAAGTGGTGTCGTCCAGGGCGGCCATCGCCTCGACGACGCGGGCGAAAGACTGGAGCTGCTGGGGCGTCCAGCGCGTGACGTCGACTTCCAGGCGGGAGGCCACGTCGGCCGCGAACCGGCGAGCCTGCGCCAGGATTCGAGCAGCGGCCTCCACCGCTTCATGCGCGCGCGTCAGTGTCACGAGCGTGGTGTCAGGCGAGAGCAGACGCAGGGCCATGTCGAGGACGGCTTCCGCGCCGCGCAGCGCGGACGCGGTCAGGTCTTCCTGGGCACGCCAGCCTGCCTCCAACCCCGCCCACCGGGCCTGGACCGCTTCAATGGCATCAAGCAGGGCTCGTAATCCCTCTCTCTGCGTGGAATCGAGCAGGGCAGGGACCAGCGTCGCGGGAGTCCCTTCTGGAAGCCGTGGCAGGACTCGGACGTTGGAGATCAGCGCATCCACCGCGAGTGCGCTCGAGCTGGGCGTGACGCCCGTGCGGACGGTGAAGGCCGCCAGCGCCTTCTCCAGGAGCAGCGCGGACTCCTCCCAGGTGGCGATACGCTGAACGAGTGTCTGACGGTCCTTGTCGGTCAGCGCATCGTTCGTCACACCCGCCCAGGGGTGGGCACTGAGGATGGGCGCGACGCGGCGAACATCCCCAAGCTGCGCCGCGAGACTCCGAACCGCGTCGCGAACCTCCGATAGCGCATGGGTAGACATGCCTTCGGCGCCCTCGAAGCGGAGGCCTTCCAGCTCCACGACCGCGTCTCCCAGTTCCGATTCCGCGCGACTGACCTTCCAGAACACGTCATGCGGTGACATGCCGAGTGTCCCGAACGGCTTGTGCATTCGCTCGGTATGCGCGCGCAGGATGCCCGCCGCGTTCGAGACCTGTTCGGTGAGCGGGCGGGGAGCGGTCGCGCTCGCATCCAGGTTGAGTCGGCGACGCAGGTCCTCCATGAACTGCTGTTTCTGGGTCTTGTGGCTGTGCAACTCCAGGCAGAACTCGCCGAGCCCCGCATGCTGGAGGCGGCGTGAGACGACCTCCAACGCCGCCAACTTCTGCGTGACGAACAGCACGGTCTTGCCCGCCGCCAACGCCGCGCCAATGAGGTTGGTGATGGTCTGTGATTTCCCGGTGCCGGGCGGCCCTTGCACCACCAGATTCTCGCCCCGGAGCACGTCCACCAACACGCTGTGCTGGCTGCTGTCCGCGTCCGTGATGAGTGGCGGCGGATTGACCTCTTGCGAGTCCAAATCGTAGACCTCGCTCCGGCGCTCCCGGCTGCCCCCGCCACCTCCGCCAGGTTCGTTCGCCTCCGCCTGTCCTCCCATCAGCGTCCGGACGAGCGGGTTCGCCAGCATGGGACTGTTCTGAGGCCAGCGGCTGGGCTCCAGGTCCCGCCACATCAGGAGCCGCCCGAAGGACAGGAGCGTCAGGGTCACCTGCCGCTCCAGGCTCCAGCCAGGGCGCAGGCCTTTGAGCAGCGCCGTCACCTTGTCGAAGTACGCCTCCAGGCCCTCCTCCGCGGAGAAGGCCGGCAGCGTGATGCCGAACTCCTGCCGCAGCTTCTCCTGGAGCGTGAGGTTCGAGTCGATGGACTCGCCTTCATTGTAGTCCACCTCGTAGGAGTGGACCTGCGTCTCCGGGTGGGCCTGGCCGCGTTTGAGACTCACCGGCATGAGCACGAGTGGAGCGCTGCGAGGCTTCTCCTGCCGCGTGTCGCCGGACTCGTACCAGCGCAGGAACCCGAAGACGAAGTGGAGCAGATTGGCCCCGGTCTCCTGGATGGCCGTTTGCGCGAGGCCCTGGAGTCGGTGCAGGTGGCTCTCCAGATCTTCCGGGAAGTACAACGTCTGGAGGTGGCGGTCCTGGTGCTTGCGAGGATTGCTGCCGCTCTCTGCCGGGACCGCCTTGGGCAGCTCATACCGGGTATCGATGCCGAGCTTCTTCGCCTGTTGAAGCAGCAACTTCTGCCGGGCGTCCTTGCTTGGGGCCTCCTCCGTCGTCATCGAAAACACCACCGTCGCGGCGGCGGGATCGAAGTCCTCCTCTTCCTCGGAGGCTTGCTCCGGTGGCATCACTGGAAGGAACGTGAGCGCGCGGTGGTTGCTCAGGCGCTCGAAGACGACACCTGGCAGTTCATCCACAATGCGCAGCGACGTCCGGGCCGTGTGCTTGAAGTTGAGGAGTCGGTTGGTTGCGCTCAAATCCAGCAACCGGGTGCGTTGCCGCTGAAGCTCTTTCAGCAGGACCGAGTCGTGCGGATTCATGGAGGTGCCCCCCGGGTCGTCATGGGTGGGACGACCTGGCACCCAGGTTCTGGCGCACTCTTCGCCGCGGTTGCATCCCCCGTGCGGGTGATTGACACCCGCACGAAAACGCCGCCTCGCTTCCGGAGGACCGGAAACGGGCGGCGTTCGCACTGCCTCGTCTTGCTGTGCCGACTACCGGCGCTTGAGCGCCGCGTCCGCGTGCTTCTCCATGAACTCGGAGTAGGGGCCGTTGAAGTCGAGGACTTCCTTGCCCGCCTCCAGGCTCCAGATGCGGGTCGCGACCTCGGAGATGAGCTCCTGGTCGTGGGTCACGCAGATGACCGTGCCTTCGAACTTGGCCAGGCCTTCCGCCAGCGCCGCGATGGACTCCAGGTCCAGGTGGTTCGTCGGCTCGTCCAGGATCAACACGTTGTCCTGCATGATCATCAGCTTGGACAACAGCACGCGCACCGTCTCACCACCGGAGAGCGTGTCCGTCGCCTTCATCCGCTCTTCACCCGAGAAGAGCATCCTGCCCAACACGCCGGAGATCTCCTCGTTCGTCAGCTTCTCGCTGATCTCCCGGAGGTAGCCGAAGCACGTCGTGCCCTTGTGGATGACGCCGTGGTGGTCCTGCGGCAGGTAGCCCACCGTCGCCTGGTGGCCCCAGGTGATGGTCCCCGCGTCCGGCTCCAACTGGTTGGCCAGCATCTTCACCAGCGTGGACTTGCCCACGGCGTTGCGGCCAATCACGCAGATGCGCTCGCCCTTGCAGACCAGGCCCGTGAACGGCTTGATGACCTGCTGCCCGTCGAAGGACTTCTTCAGCCCCTCGAACATCAGCGTCTGCCGCCCGCTCACCACCTTCTGGTCGAACCGGATGAACGGCCGCGCGATGTTCGAGCGCTTCAGGTCCTCCGTCTTCAGCTTGTCGATCTGCTTGATGCGGCTCTGCACCTGCGACGCGCGCGTACCGGCGTGGAAGCGCGCCACGAAATCCTGCAACTGGGCGATCTTCTTCTTCTTCTCCGCCGTCTCGGACTCGACCCGGGTGCGCAACTGCGACTTCTGCCGGACCATGTCGTCGTAACCACCCGTGTACTGGATGATGGTCTCGTAATCGATGTCCGCGATGTGCGTGCAGATGCTGTTCAGGAAGTGCCGGTCGTGGCTGATGGTGATCAGCACGCCCTCGTACACATGGAGGAAGTTCTCCAGCCAGCGGATGGAGTCGATATCCAGGTTGTTCGTGGGCTCGTCGAGCAGCAGCCCGTCCGGCTTGCCGAACAGCGCCTGCGCGAGCAGCACGCGCAGCTTCAGGCCGCCCGTCAACTGGCGCATGGGCTCTTCGTGGAAGGACTCCTCGATGCCCAGGCCGGCCAGCAGCGTGGCCGCGTCGCTCTCCGCCGAATAGCCGTCCTCTTCCGCGATGACGCCTTCCAGCTCACCCAGCCGGTTGCCGTCCTCTTCGGTGATGTCCGACTTGGCGAGCAGCTTGTTCTTCTCGTCCATCGCCGCCCACAGGTGGCGGTTGCCCATCAACACCACGTCGATGACGCGGTCATTCTCGTAGCGGAAGTGGTCCTGGCGCAGGATGCCCAGCTTGCGCGGGCGGATGATCTCGCCCGTGTCCTGCTCCTCGTCTCCCGCGAGGATCTTCATGAACGTGGACTTGCCGGCCCCGTTCGGACCGGTCAGGCCGTAGCGGCGGCCCGGCGAGAAGGCGACGTTGACCTCCTCGAAAAGCTTCTTGGGCCCATAGGCCTTGGAGACGTTGATGACGTTGAACATGGCGGCGGCTTGTAACGGAAATGGCGCGGCGACCCAAGACGCGCGGTGAATCGGTAACGGAAGGACCCAATGTAACCGCCCGCCCGCCCCGGAAATGCCGCCTTCCCACCCCCCGCCCCCGGGTGCAGGTAGGGAAACCGGCGTTCCCGAGGGAGGTGCGGTCCCCAGGTGACCGAGCGGGCGTCCCCAGGAAGCGGGTGCCCCCGGACGGGCGGGCTGGGTATAAGGCCCGTCCAATGGCCGTCCGCTTCGAACTCCTGAACACCGACCCCACCGGCGCCCGCACGGGCATCCTCCACACCCGCAAGGGGTCCTTCCCCACGCCGATGTTCATGCCGGTGGCCACCCACGCCGGCTTCCGCCACCTCGCCATGGAGGAGGTGAAGGAGACGGGGGCCAAGGTCCTCCTCGCCAACACCTACCACCTCATGCTCCGGCCCGGCCCGGAGGTGTTCGAGCGCTTCGGCGGCATCCACCCCTTCATGGGCTGGGACGGCGCCGTGCTCACGGACTCGGGCGGCTTTCAAATCTTCTCCCTGCCGGAGGACCGGCTCATCACGGAGAAGGGCGCGCACTTCCGCAGCTTCTACGACAACAGCCGCCGGCTCCTCAGCCCCGAGTCCAGCATCGCCATGCAGCAGGCGATCAACTCGGAGATCATGATGGTGCTGGACGTGTGCATCGACTCGCGCACGGACGAGGCCGGCACCCGCGAGGCCATGGAGCGCACCCACCGCTGGGCCGTGCGCAGCCTCGCCGCGAAGGAGGCGAAGCCCACGGGCCAGGCGCTGTTCGGCATCGTCCAGGGCGGCGTCCACCCGGCCTTGCGCGACGAGAGCGCCGCGTTCCTCACGAAGCTGCCCTTCGACGGGTTCGCCATCGGCGGGCTGGCCGTGGGCGAGACGAAGGTGGAGCGCGACACGATGACCGAGCGCGCCACCGCGTCCCTGCCGCAGGACAAGCCGCGCTACCTGATGGGCGTGGGCACCCCCACGGACCTGCTGGAGGCGGTGCTGCGCGGCGTGGACATGTTCGACTGCATCATCCCCACCAAGATGGCGCAGCAGGGGTACGCGTACACGTTCCAGGGCCTGGTGCGCATCACCCGCACCGCGTACCGCCTGGAGGACGGGCCGCTCGACCCCGAGTGCGACTGCTACGTGTGCAAGAAGTACACGCGCGGCTACCTGCAGCACCTGATGCGCGGCAAGCACCACCTGGGCTCGCGCTTCCTGTCCGTGCACAACGTGCGGCACTACCAGCGGCTCATGGAGCGCGTGCGCGAGGGCATCCTGCGCAACGGCTATGCGCAGACGTACCGCGAGTTGAAGGCCGCCATCGCCACGCCCAAGGACCTGAAGGACGAGGCCGCGGCCAGCGCCGCGACGCTGAAGGACGTGGGCTGAAGTCCGGGCGCGTGGCCCGCTGGCCGCCCTCCGGCCGGGTTGTGACGGGCGCCACGCGAACGGCGGTGCGCGGGGACGTGGCGGGTTAGCCTGCGGTGCCCGGGCCCTGTTGCCCGGCGCCCTTACCGCCGCATGGACCCGCGCGTCGCCACCCTCCTGAGTCACGTCCGCGCGAACGCGGAGAACCGGCCCGGCGTGTACCGGTTCTTCGGTCCCGCAGGGGAGCTGCTCTACGTGGGCAAGTCCGTGCGGGTGCGCACGCGGCTGTTGTCGTACTTCCGCGCGGACGAGGGCGAGAAGGCCTGGGAGATCGTCGCCCAGGCGCACCAGGTGGAGTGGGAGTACACGGCCAGCGAGTTCGCGGCGCTCCTGCATGAGTTCCGCCTCATCAAGAGCCACCGGCCCCTCTACAACGTGGAGCACAAGCGCGACCGCGCGCACTGCTTCCTCCAGCTCACGCGCGAGGCCGTGCCCCGGCTGCGCGTGGTGGGCCAGCCCGGCGGCGGCGGGAGCGCGGAGTACTTCGGGCCCTTCCACGGCCGGCACACCATGGCGGACGTGGTGCGCGCGGTGAACGACCTGCTGGAGCTGCGCGACTGTCCGTCGGAGACGCCCATGCGGCTGGCGGATCAGATCCAGCTCTTCCCGCTGAAGGATGATCCGCGGTGCATGCGCGGACAGACGGCGCGGTGCCTCTCTCCGTGCGCGGGCGGGTGCACGACGGCGGAGTATCTGGCGCAGGTCGCGCTGGCTCGGGCGTTCCTCAACGGCGAGTCGGACCGGCCGCTCGTCATCCTGCGCGAGCGCATGGCGATGGCGGCGCGGCGGCTCCAGTTCGAATACGCGGCGGAGCTGAGGGATCGCGCGGAGCGGCTGGAGAACGTGCAGGCGTGGATCGTCGAGCTGGGGCGCACGCTGCGGCGGCTGTCGCTGATCTACACGGCGCGCGGATATGACGGTGAGGACCGCACGTATGTCCTCAGGCGGGGGCGGATCCGCGCGGAGGTCCCCACGCCCCGGACGCTGGAGGAGCAGGCGGCGCTGGATGCGCGCGTGCGGGCCATCTTCGACGTGCCGGAGCCGGAGGCGATTGGCCTCCGCGCGCAGGAGGCCCAGGAGGTGATGCTCGTCGCGAAGTGGTTCCGCCTGCATCCGGAGGAGCTGGATGCAACGGTGCCTCCTCCGGCGCGGGCCGGGAGCGATGAGCCCTTCGAAGAGGCTGCGGAGGCGCGGGCCGCGCTCGCTCGCACGTTGGAGCGCACCGTGGAGGGGCCGGAGGAACCAGAGCCCGAGGGCGCCGCTGAGCCGGCGGGGTGATGACGCCGGACACCACCCGGCGCACGGCTGTCATCAGGGGTGCGGGCCTTCGCTGCGGAGGTCAGGCTGGAAAGACAGGGGTTTGGCGTTCGCCCTGGGCGCCCCGGGCGCTGGCACGCGCCGTGCTCAAGGGACAGGCATCCCCGCTGTTCCTTCGAGGCCCTGTCCCATGGCGATCTCCTCCCTGCGTCCGTCCTCCAGCCCGTGCGCGAAGCCCTCTCCCGAAGCCGCGCAGGCCCCGCGGAATGTCGTGGTGAAGGTCGTCAACCCGGATGGCTCGCACGTGAAGACGGTGGACTCCGCGAAGCAGCCCCAGGAGTTCGCGAAGCTGCTGAAGGACATGGGCCTGACGAAGGAGGCCCTGCTGAAGGGCGAGGGCGTGAAGAGCCACTGTCCGAAGCCCACCGGCTCGCAGAGCTTCCAGAACAACTGGAACCGCGACAGCTTCGAGCCGGCCAAGGCGCAGGGCGCGAAGGGCCCGTCCTCCGGCAAGAGCGCGGATGCGGTGGCCCAGGACATCGCGAAGGAGGCCACGTCCTGGAAGTATGACTATTCGGGCGGCAAGTCGTGGGATGCCGCCATGAAGAACGCCGGCAACTTCGACGCGTCCAAGTCCGGCGTCTGCGTGGACATGGCCATCGAGGCCGAGCAGCGCTTCGAGCAGGCCGGCGTGGACGCGCAGGTCGTCTTCGGCAATACGGACCAGGGCCTTCATGCGTGGGTGGAGTTCAAGGACGACAAGGGCCAGTTCCAGGCCTTCGACCCCACCGCCGCGGCCTGCACCAAGAAGGCCGACGACGCCATCACCCCGTATGACGGCGGCGCCTACAAGTACCAGGGCGTCACGGAGACCCACCAGGCCGTGGGCTGAGGTTCCGGATGACGCGACAGGGATTGCCGGCGGCGAAGACATACGGGGGGATGTCCCGCGTCACCACGCTCCCCGCGCCGATGGTGGTCCCCTCGCCGATGGTGACGCCCGGGCAGATGATGGACCCGCCGCCAATCCACACCTTGGCGCCGATGGTGATGGCGCGGCCCAGCTCCGGGCACTTGATGCGCTCATCCGGGTCCAGGGGATGCGTGGCCGCGTACACCTGCACCCCCGGGCCGAAGGACACGTCGTCGCCAATCGTCACCGTGTTGCAGTCCAGGATGACGCAGTTGAAGTTCATGAAGACGCGCTCGCCCAGCCGGATGTGCTCGCCGTAGTCGCAGAGGAACGGCGGTTCGATCCACGTCCCGGCGCCCACCTTGCCCAGAAGCTCGGCGAGCAGGCTCTCACGCAGCGGCAGCGCGTCCTCGGTGGACTGGTTGTAGGCGCGCAGGAGCTTCCGGGCGCGGATCCGCTCGGCCACCAGTTGCGGGTCGGTGGCGCTGTACAGCTCGCCCGCGAGCATCTTCTCTTTCTCGGTTCGTGCCATGCCCTGAAGGTTAGTCATCCGTTCTCCTGGATGGTGAACAGCCCGCCTCCCGGCTGCGCGGACACGGGTGACACCGGACGGCGCGGCCAGCGAGGATGCCGGCCATGAGGACTGAGCGGGTCGAGGAGACGCTGGAGCGCATCCATCGCGAGGTGGAGCGGACGCCGGACGGCGTGCTGGCCTTCGATGGCGACGGCACGCTGTGGAGCGGGGACGTGGGGGACGACCTGTTCATGGCCCTGCTGGAGCACGGCGGCGTGCGTCCCGAGGCGCGCGAGGCCCTGGAGTCGCTGGGGGCCCGCCATGGCGTGGAGGGGCATCCGGACGCGGTGACGCTGGCGCACGCGCTGTTCAAGGCGTTCGAGGCCGGGCGGCTGCCGGAGAAGGACACCTACGAGATGATGGCGTGGATCTTCGCCGGCTGGCACGCGGAGGAGCTGCGCGGCTTCGCCCACGACGTGGTGGCCCGGCGGGGCGTGGCCGGCCGCGTCCACCCGGAGGCCCGCCGCGTGGTGGAGTGGGCCCGGGGGCAGGGCGTGGACTGCTACGTGGTCAGCGCGTCGCCGCGCGCGGTGGTGGAGGCCGCCGTGCGCGAGGTGGGCATCCCGCCGGACTTCGTGGTGGCGTGCACGCCGAAGGAGCAGGGCGGACGGCTGCTCACGTCTGTCCTTGAGCCCGTGCCCTACGGCCCCGGCAAGGTGAACAGCCTGAGGCTGCGGACGGACCGGCCGCTCTACGCGGCGTTCGGAGACAACGTGTTCGACCTGGAGTTGCTCGCGGCCTCCCGCGTCCCGGTGGCCATCCGGCCCAAGGCGCGGCTGCGCGACCGTGCGGCGGAGCTGCCCGCGCTGGTGCAACTGCACCCCGAAGAGGCCTGACGCGAAACGGGCGTGGAGGAAGCCTCCACGCCCGTCTCACTGAAACCTCACGCGCCGCTTCGTGGGGGACCACGAAGCGGCGTCATGTCGGGCCCCGCGAGGGTCAGCCCCCCGTCACGGGGATGAACTCCACGCGGCGGTTCGCGCTGCGGCCCTCCGGCGTCTCGTTGGACACGCGCGGACGGTCGGGGCCGTAGCCCTTCGCCTCCAGCCGCGAGCCCGCGATGCCCTTCTGGATGAGGTACGCGCGCACGCGGTTCGCGCGCTGGTGGCTCAGCGTGCGGTTGGCCTCCTCCGGGCCGCTGTTGTCCGTGTGGCCTTCGATCCGGACCTTCAGCTTCGGGTTCGCCTTCAGGTAGGCCACGATGTCATCCAGTTGCTGCTGCTCGTTCTCCTGGAACTCCGACTGGTTCACCGGGAACTGGACGATGTGCTCCAGCGGCGACTTCGTCTCCTCCGCGGGCTTCTCCTCGGGAGGCGGCTGGGGCTTGGGCTCCTCGGGCTTGGGCTGCGGCTTCGCGGGGCAGCCACGCTCGGACGCGGGGCCCGCCTCGTTCGGGCAGGCGTCGTCCTTGTCCGGCACGCCGTCGCCATCCGTGTCCTTCACCGGGCAGCCGCGCTCGGAAGACGGACCGGCCTCGTTCGGGCAGGCGTCGTCCTTGTCCGGCACGCCGTCACCATCCGTGTCCTTCACGGGGCAGCCGCGCTCGGAAGACGGACCGGCTTCGTTCGGGCACTGGTCCTCGCGGTCCACCACGCCGTCGCCGTCCGTGTCCTTGTCCGGGCAGCCGTTGTTCTCCACGGAGCCGGCCTCCAGCGGGCAGCGGTCGTCCTTGTTGGCCACGCCGTCGCCGTCGTCGTCCTCGTTGGGGCACTGCTCCGGCGTGTGGCTGCGGCCGGTGCGGCAGCGGTCCACGGGCTCGGGCTCGTTCGCGTACGCGATGCCCGCGGCCAGCCGGAACGACGGCGTGCCCGGGATGTCCGTGAAGCCGTGCCCGCCGAGCGCGAAGGCCTCGAAGCCCGCCCCCACCGGCAGCCGCACGCCGCCCAGCAGCTCCAGCGCCAGGTCCGACTCCACGAGCGACTCGGCGGCCTGCAGCGCGACTTCGGCGCGCAGCCCCTTGCCGCGCGTGGCCACCACCACGCCCTGCTCCAGCTCCGTGCCGACGTCGCGGCCCGGCTCGACCTCCTTGGAGCGGATCCGGATGCCCGCGTTGGCGCCCAGCACCACGGGGCCCACTTCGCGGCTGATGGACACGCGGGGCGCGAACTGGAACCCGGCCCAGCCCGCCTGGCGGCCGAACGCGTCCGCCGTGCCCCCCGGAATCCCGATGTCCAGGCCCAGGCCCAGGAACACCGGCGCGCCTTCCTCGCGCCGCAGCAGCTCGTAGCGCACGCCCAGCTCCGGCGTGCCCAGGCCGAACGAGTCCGGCTCGCTCACGCCCACCAACTGCTCCGCGCCGTGACCGCCCTGCGCGATGATGACGGGCAGCTTCGCGGAGAACTCCAACCGGTCCACCGGCGACCACGCGCCGGCCAGCCAGCCCGCGGTGCGGTAGTGGAGGATGGAGCGCTCCAGCCCGTCACTGCCCTGGAGCAGCAGGATGCCGCGCTCGTAGTTGACCATGAGGAGCAGGCGGTAGCCGCCCTCGGGGAGCACGCGGCCGGTGTCCACCAGCATCGAGTCCGTCGCCGCTGGCGTGAAGCGCAGGCGCTCCAGGTCCAGCGGCACGAGCGGGCTCGTAGGGGTCTGCGCGAACGCGGCGGGGGTGACGGCGGTGGCCAGCAGCGCGGCCAGCGCCCAGCTCTTTGCCTTCATACGCAAGGGGAGGTCCATTCGAGAAAAGAGGGAGCGCATGTCTCAGTTCCCCCGGGCCGGGTTCTGACGGCGACGCGACGTGCCCCAGGCCGCCAGCGCGGCGAGGAGCGCCAGCGCGGACGAGCCGCCGCCGGTGCTGTCGCAGCCACCGCCAGCGATCTCCACGACCTGCGCCTGGACCCGGACCTGGAACGTGCACTGCGCGGTGTTGCCCGCCTCATCCGTGGCGGTGACGGTGACCTGCGTGGCCCCCGGCGCGAACGCGCTGCCCGACTCGGGCGAGGACGTCACGGTGGGATTCGCCGTCACCGCGTCCGTGGCCGTGGGCGTGAACGTCACCTGCGTGTCCGGCGCCACCGTGATGTCCGCGGGGCAGGTGAGGGTGGGCGCGGTGGTGTCCTGCACCGTCACCGTGAACGTACAGGTGAGGCCGGTGGAGGTCGCGGTGACCGTCGTGGTGCCAATGGGGAAGAGCGCGCCCGACGGCTGCGAGTAGCTCACCGGGAGGCCCGCCGGCTCCAGCACCGCGGGGTCGTAGGTCACGATCGCGCCGTCCGGATCCGTCGCCTCCACGACGAGGTTCGCGGGGCAGGTGAGGGTGGGGGTCACGACGTCCTCCGTCACGTTGAGGGTGACGGTGGCGACGTTGCTGTCCGTGGCGCAGTCGCGGACGCGGTACGTGAAGCTGTCCGGGCCCACGTAGCCGGCGGCGGGCGTGTACTCGAGGTTCCCCTGCGCGCTGGTGCCCAGCGTGCCGTGCTGCGGCGGGGTGACGATCGTCCAGGTCAACACCTGCCCGACGTCCGGATCCGTGCCGGCCAGGGCGAGCGCCGTCGGCGTGTCCTTCTGGATGGTGACCGTCTGGTCCGCCGCCGTCGGGGGCTGGTTGGCGACGACCGTCACCATGCGGCCGCCGGGGATGGCGTTGGCGAAGACGGAGAGCGCGTAGGTGCCCAGCGGCACGTCGGCGGGCACGGTCACCGTCGCGCGGGTGTCGGAGGTGTTGCTGCTGGGGAGCGTCCAGAGACGCCCGCCCTCGGCGGCCTGCAGGCGCACCAGCGGGAAGTCGGTGGGCGAGTCCGCGCTGTTGCCGCCGCTTCCGCCGGAGATGCCCCGGAAGCGCTGGCCCTCCATGACGGTGGGGCAGGCGGCGACGAGGGTCGCCGGGTTCGTCACCGTGGGCTTCCAGGCGGTCTGGGCCCGGGTGTCGTCATACACCTGCGCGTTGGTGGCCTCCTGACCGCCCGCCAGCAGGACCTCGCCCGAGGACAGGGCGACGCTGAACAGGCCTCCCGCCGCAGTGGGGTCCGCGACGTTGATCCACGCGCGGAGGAGGGGGTCATAGACCTCCGCCGTGTTGGCGTAGTCGCCATTCGTGGTGATGCCGCCCGCGGCCAGCACCTTGCCGGAGGCCATCAGCGTGGCGGTGTGCAGCCAGCGCGGCTGCGAGAGCGCGCCCACGGACGTCCAGGTGTTGGTGCCGGGCGTGTAGAGCTCCGAGGACGTGAGCTCCGTGCCGCCCGAGATGCCGCCCGCCGCGAGCACCTGGCCCGACGGCAGCAGCGTCAGCGTCAGCTCGTCCCGCGCGCCCGCGAGGCCCGCCGCCGGGGTCCAGGTGTCGTTGGCGGGGTTGTAGATCTCCGCCGAGGCCAGCGCCGTGCCACCGGCGTTGTGGCCGCCAGCGACGAGCACCCGGCCGTCATGCAGCAGCACGGCGCGGTGTCCGGCGCGCGCCGCGACGAGCGAGCCCGCCGCGGTCCACGTATTCGTGTCGGGCGCGTAGAGCTCCGCGCTGCCCAGCACCGTGGTGTTCTGCTGACCGCCGACCACGAGCACGCGGCCATCCGGCAGGAGCGTGGCGGTGTGCAGGTGGCGCGGGCTCAGCATGTTCTCGGTGGCCAGCCACGTGTTGGTGGTGGGGTCGAAGCGCTGCGCGTTGGGCGTCGAGGTGTTCACGTTGCGGCCACCCGCGACCAGGACCTGGCCCGAGCGCAGGAGGGTGGCGGTGCCCCGCTCGCGCGGCACGTCGAGGTCGGGCAGGGCGGTCCACGCGTTGCTCGCGCGGTCATACAGCTCCGCCGCGGGAGACGACGTGAAGAGGCCGCGGCCTCCCACGACGAGCACCTGGCCGGAGGGCAGCAGCGCCGCCGCGGAGTCGGTCCGGGGCGTGCCCATGGTGCCAGCGGGAGACCAGCGGCTCAGGGCGGGGTCGTAGACCTCCGTCTGCGCGAAGAACGTCGTCCCGGGGGTCGTGGAGAATCCGCCCGCTATGAACACCTTGCCCGAGGGCAGCAGCGTCGCGGTGTGGTTCTCGCGGCCGACGCCCATGGTGCCGCCGGAGGTCCACGTGCCGGTGGCAGGGTCGTAGATCTCGGCCGAGGTCAGCGCCGGCGACCCGAAGACAGAGCCGCCGGTGACGAGCACCCGGCCGTCAGGCAGCAGCGTGGCCATGTGGCCGGCGCGCGCGGACGCGAGGCTGCCGGTCGCGGTCCAGGTGTTGGCCGCCGGATCGTAGAGCTCCGACTGGGACGTGGCGCCGCCCGCGGCGAAGCCACCCGCGACGAGCACGCGGCCGTCGGGGAGCAGGGTGCTGGTGAAGTAGTGCCGGGCCACCAGCGGGGGCGCCGCGGCGGACCAGGTGCCGGTGGCCGGATTGTAGAGGTCGGCGCCGGACACCTCTCCGCTGCCGCTGAAGCCGCTCACCACGAGCACGCGCCCATCGCGCAGCCGCGTGGCGCTGTGCGCGTTCCGGCCCACGGACATGGAGCCCGTGGCGGTGAAGGCGTTGGTCGCGGGGTCGTAGAGCTCCGCGGTCGCGAGCCGGACGCCGCCACCACCGGTGCCGCCCGCGATCAGGACCTGTCCCGTGGCCAGCAGCGTGGCCGTGGGGAGGCTGCGGGTGGAGGCCATGTTGCCCGTGCCGGACCAGGTGTTGGCCACGGGATCATAGATGCGTCCCCCCTGCGAGCCGTCGGTCAGCACCAGCACCTTGCCCGAGGGAAGGAGCACGGCCAGGGTGATGTTGCCCGTGAGGCTGGAGGTTCCCGCGGAGGCCCAGGTGTTGGTGGCGGGATCGTAGGTGTCCGCCGCGCTCACGAAGCCGGTCGTGTTGACGCCGTTGACGACGAGCAGCTTCCCGTTGGGTAGCAGGACGGCCGCGTGTTGCCCGCGTGGCGTCCCCATGGGAGCGGTGGCGTACCAGGCCGGCGGCGCCGCGAGACGGGCGTGAGCGGCGCGGATGCCCTCGGATGCCGCCGGGCGCTCGTTCCCGCCGCAGGACAGAAGGCCCAGGCTCGCGGCGAACAACAGGAGCCTGCTCCAGACAGCGCGTTGTGACCGCATCGATGAAACCCCGATCCGCGAGGGCTGGCGCGACCACGACCGTCGGCCCGCCGCTCGACGTGAACACTCCGGGTTGCGGATTATCAGTGCGCCGGGTGCTGGGGCAATGCGTTAAAGAATCCGGTGTGGTTACCCATCACGTGGGTCGTAGACCTTCTCGGGAGGGGCCTCCAGGAAGCGGCGCCACCAGAGACGGGCCTCCTCGTCGGTGTAGCCGTCCCAGGTGTTGACGTGGGGGAAGGGCAGGAGCCAGGGCTCCAGGAACCGGGCCAGCTCGCGATACGCCGGCAGGGTCTCACCCAGCTTCGTGTCCCCCGCGAGCGGCGCGGGCCCCAGGCTGATCAGGGCGCGGCCTCCGGTGAGCTCCTGGACGGAGGTCTCCGGATGGCTCAGGTGGGAGCGGAGCGCCTGGAGGCCGCCCACGGTTTCAAGGAGGGGTGGGCCCAGGAAGTTCAGCCAGTGGATGCCGTCAACCTGGGGGCCCATGTCCATGGACGTTCCTGCCGCGGGCACAGCCCAGCCGGGATGGCGGAGCAGGTCCGCCTTGAGCAAGGGAAGGGACTTCCAGAATGCTCTTGATGAGGCGAAGGACAGCCCGGCATGGGCCGTCGAGAACGGGAGGGAGCCGGCAAGCTCCAGGGCCAGTTCACGCAGCCGTGACGCGCCTTGCTCTTCTAGAAACCGGAGGGGCACGTGGACGCTCAAGACGCTGAGCATTCTTGCGCTGGGATTGCGCCAGGGCAGCCGGGAGCGATAGCGGAACTCGTAGCCGCTCGAATCGGATTCGTCGCCCGTCAGGCGCACGTTGGCGTCGAACCGTCTCCGGGTCAGGATGTCGAACCAGAGGGAGTCTCGCGGCAGGTCGTCCAGGAAGTCATCGGTCGGCGCCGCGCCGAGTCGTTCGCGCAGTTCCTCCCAGACGCTTGGCGTGAGCGGCGAAGGGTCGCCATCCGCGTCCCAGGTGGTGGTCAGCCTTCCGGAGTCTGGCCCCAGGGTTCGAAGGTAGACGTCGAGTGCGTGGACCACCGAGGCCGCGATCCTGCCGTGGTCGTGAGGCATGAAGAAATCAAAGCCCACCACGGGTTGGACCGTCGGAATGCCGGCGCCAGGAGGTTGCCGAGCCAGCGGCTCATCCACGGATGACTCCCATCAGGGGCGTGATGATGGCGGGTTTGCACCGTCCCCCAAGCCGCGCATAGTCGTTCAACTGCTCAAGTGCCGCATCCAGTGGATGTTCTTTCGCCCACCGGGTGCAGGGAAACTTGAAGTCATAGATGCACTGGACCTGGTTGGGCTGTCCGGAGGCATGCAGCACGATGTCCGGCTTCATGGAGCCCTCCCACTGATTCGTCAATGCATACGCGCCGCTCTTCGAGCTTTCGCCGAAACGTGGCTCGATGGAGATCTGCTCGGGAAAGAGCGTGAGGATCTCTCGCTGGACACAGGCAAAGGCCACCGCATGTTTCAGGGTGCCCAGCTCCATCTGCCGCGTGAGGAACTCGCCTTTCTTGTTCCGGCCGATCACTCGCTTGCACTCCGCATCATCCGGGTACTTCCCCTCACCGTACTCACGCTCATTGACGAGGTGGTTCGCCTCCTTCGCGCACTCCACCAGCAGGTGCTCGATGCGGGCCACGTCCGCGGCCTCCAGGAGCTTCATCGTGGCTCCCGCCGAGGCCGCGGCCCTCGCGGCCTTGTCCACCCACGGCAGGAACGCCTCGTCCCCCGGCTGCGTGTAGCAGGCGGGATTGCGCAGGCAGCCACTGGTCGCGGAGTCCGTGGTCTGCGAGTACTGCCTCGGCCCCGAAGCGCACGACAGACACAGCAGGGCCACCAGCCCACACAGCAGGCGCCCCTCAATCATCATCTTCACCCGCGTCGTGCGCCGCCGCGTTGAAGAGGCCGAAGCCCCCGGCCTCCTCGCTGGAGATGTCCGCCCGGCGCAGGGCAGGGGAGTCCCGCGTCTGTCCCACCGCCATCCACCGGGGCGCGGCCAGCAGCACGCCGTCCCCCGGCAGCTCCGGCAGCAGGTGCTCCAGGTCACCAAGGATGAACTCCGCGTGCCCCACGCCCTCGGGCTCCGGCAGCCCCACCGGCGGATGCCACGCGCCTCCGTCCAGGTGCCCGAAGGGGAAGCTCCCCGTGCCGCTCGCCCCTCCGTACCCGCCCTCCAGCAGCCGCCTTGTCCGCTCCACCCCTCCCGTCACCGCCGGCAGGCACACGCGCGTCAGCCAGTCCCAGGTCGCCGCGCCCTCCTCCACGGGCCAGTCCAGCTCCACCGTGTCGTCCGCCTTCGCCAGCAGCGCGTCGATGTACGCACACGCCGCTCGCGGCCCCAGCACGCCGCCCCGGCGCGCCTCCTCCACCGCCGCGGGCCACAGCTCCTCGCGGTAGTAGTGCGCGAAGTAGAACCCCGGCTCGTCCCACTCCGGACGCGCGCCCCGCGGCAGCTTCGCCAGCACCAGCCCGCTCGACAGGTACGCAGGGCCCGTGGCCCGGGGATGGAACTGGCTGAAGGCCAGCCGGAACACCCGCACCGCCAGCCCCGCCTCCTCCGTCGCCTCCAACCCCTCCGGACACCCCGCGCGCAGGTGGAAGTCGTCGAAGCGCAGGAACACGTCCACCCCCATGCCCACCGCGCTCCGACACAGCGACTCCAGGCACTCCGCCAGCGGATGCCCCGCATGCACGGGGGCCTCCCACGCCGCCGCCCGCACCGTGCGCGTCTCTGCCTCCACCCGCAGCGACAGCCGCACCCGGCCGCCCCCGAACGCAGCCTCCCCGTGCCGGACGTCCTCCCCGTGAAGCACGCCCCGATGTTCCTGCCCTGGAGTCGTCATGCTAGGCACCCATCCTTTCCCACACGTCCCCTCCAGGCCAGGAGCCCCATGTCCGAGCCCTCCCATCCGCGCGACGGCGACTTCGAGCTCGTCACCCTGCGCAACGGCCACCGCGCCGTGCGCCACCTGGGCCATGGCGAGGTCATGCACCCCGCGGTGGGCCCGTGGCAGGAGGCCCTGCGCCTCTACGTCGACCAGCCCGGCCTCGCGGACCGCCTGCGAAAGCCCGGCCCGCCGCTCGTCATCCACGACGTGGGCCTGGGCGCCGCCACCAACGCCGTCGCCGCGCTCACCCGCGCCCGGGAGCTGGGCCCGGAGCGCGCCCGCGACCTGCACATCGTCAGCTTCGAGGTGGACCTGGCCCCCCTGCGGCTCGCGCTCGCGGACGCGGAGGGCTTCCCCTTCCTCCAGCCGTTCCGTGAGGCCGCCGAGCGCCTCATGAAGCACGGCGCCTGGTCCGAGCCCGGCCTCCAGTGGACCCTCAAGCTGGGGGACGCCGTGCCCTTCCTGGAGCCGGACGCGGAGCTCCCCCCCGCGGACCTCGTCTTCTTCGACCCGTTCTCACCCGCGTCCAACCCGGACATGTGGACCGAGGCCGTGCTCGCCCGGGTGCGCCGGCATTGCCGGGAAGACGGGGAGGGCGCCCTGCTGATGACCTACAGCGCGGCCACGCCCACCCGCGTCACGCTGCTGCTCGCGGGGTTCTACGTGGGCGCCGGCGCTTCCACCGGCACCAAGGGGGAGACCACCGTGGCCTCGACCCGCTACGAAACACTGACCGCCCCGCTGGGGACCCGGTGGCTGGAGCGCTGGGAGCGCTCGTCCTCCCGGGCCCCGCACGGCGGCACCCTCACGCCTGAGGTCGAGCGTCGCCTCCGGACCCATCCTCAGTGGCGCTGAGCGCCCCTTCCACGGGGGCCTCGCTCCAGCGCAGGTGGAACGTGGCCGCCGTGCCGTCGAACTCCTCCGGCAGCGCCACCACCCGCCACCCCCCGCACAGCGCCACCGCGCGCGCCAGCAGGCCCGCCGCGAACGTCGGCTGGTCCGCCAGCACGTCGTTCATCCAGAGCTCCAGCGACGTCGCGCTGCGCTCCACGATTTTGACTTCACTGAAGTTGTTGCCGGCGCGAAAGCCCAGGTCCGCCCGCAGCAGCATCCTCCGGGGACCGGCCAGCCGGCCCACGCCCAGCAGCGCGCGGCCAAAGAACGTCCCGAAGTAGGCGTCCATGAAGCGCTCGCCCAGGGAGTAGTACGCGGCCTCCGCCGGCACGCCGCCGTAGACGTGGCCCGCCGCGATGCGCAGGAACTCCCGCCACTGCTCCAGCGAGTAGGTGCGCTCCAGCTTCTTGTCGAGGTCCAGCCCAGCCCGCTTGAGGTGCTCTCGGCACGCGGGCGTCAGGCGATTCTCCAACGCGCGGACGAAGAGCGCCTCGACGGTCTGGGCGAAGACAAGCTTCTCAGGATTCATGCGGAGCACCCTACACGAAGCCCCCCATGCGATGCTCCCCCACCTGTGTACTGACGTTCAGTGCCGTGCCCCCCGAGTGTCAGGAAGCTGGCGCGCGCCGCACCCTTCGTGAACTCCGGGTGTTTTCAGACCCCGTGCTGACGGACCGCGCCACGAGTCCGCGCAGCCACTGGTGCGCGGGGTCGCCGTCGAAGCGCTCGTGCCAGACCTGGAGGATGTCGAAGGAGCGCAGGGGGATGGGCGGGGGGAACACCTGGAGCGCGTACGCGTCCTTGAACGCGGCGATGAGGCGGCGGGGCGCGGTGAGGACGTGGTCCGAGCGCGACACCGCCAGCGGCGCGATGAGGAAGTAGGGCACGCGCACGGCGATGCGGCGCGGGGGCAGGCCGAGCTGGGCCAGGGCCAGGTCCACCGCGCCCACGCCGTCGCCCTTCGGGCTGATGAGGATGTGGGACAGCTCCAGGTAGGTGTCCACGTCCAGCGTGCGGCGCACGGTGGGGTGGTCCTTGCGCACCACGCAGACGAAGTCCTCGGTGAGCAGCCGCTGCTGGCGCAGGCCCGGCCCGGACGGCGCCGGCGCGACGATGATGGCCAGGTCCACCTCGCCCGTCTCCAGGTGGCTGGGGAAGGTGTGGCTGTCCACGTGCAGCACGGACAGGTCCACGCCGGGGGCCTCGCGGCCCAGGAGCTCCAGCGCGCCCGGCAGCAGCACCGACCCGAAGAAGTCGCGCGTGGCCACGGTGAAGCGGCGCTTCGCGGTGGCGGGCGCGAACGCGGGCTCGTCGCACAGGGCCCGCCGCAGCTCCGCCAGCCCCCGCTTGAGCGGCGCGGCCAGGGCCTGCGCGCGCGGCGTCAGCACCATGCCGCCCTGGCCGCGGATGAGGAGCGCGTCGCCCAACAGCTCCCGCAACTGGGCGAGCGCGTGGCTCATCGCGGACTGGGTGAGGCCCACGCGCGCGGCGGCGCGGGTGACGTGCACCTCGTGCAGCAGCGCGTCCAGCGCCACCATCAGGTTGAGGTTGATGCCGGAGAGGTCCACCTCGGCGGGGGAGGGCGCTGGGGTTTCATGAGCGCGGCGCATGGAGGCATGCATAGCATGCAGTGGCCTCATGCAGGGCGCGGGGGCACTGTTCCGCCATCTCGCGGTCGCTGGAGGCACCCCATGTCCATCGTCATCAACACCCCGAACGGCAACATCGGTCGTCCCCTCGTGGAGAAGCTCTTGAAGGCGGGCCGCAAGGTCACCGTCATCTCGCGCACGCCGGAGAAGGTGGCGGACCTGGTGAAGCTGGGCGCGAAGGTGGTGCAGGGCTCCATCGAGGAGCAGGCCACGCTGGACGCGGCGCTCGCGGGCGCGGAGGCGCTGTTCTGGCTCTCTCCGCCCGCCATCCGCCCGGACTTCCACGACTGGGCGAAGGCCAACGGCCAGCGGGCCGCGGAGCGCGTGAAGGCGCACGGCGTGAAGCGCGTGGTGATGCTCTCCAGCGTCGGCGCGCAGAGCGGGGCGGGCACCGGGCCGGTGTCCGCGATGAAGTCCATCGAAGAGGCCTTCCAGGCGGCGGCGCCGAACGTCGTCAGCCTGCGCGCGGGCTTCTTCATGGAAAACCTGCTGCGCGACGTGCAGGGCCTGGCGAAGACGGGCGCGCTCTTCAGCTCGAACCCGGAGACGATGGCCTTCCCCATGGTCGCCACCGCGGACATCGCGGCCAAGGCGGCCGAGTTCCTGCTGGACCCTTCATGGACGGGCCACCGCTACGTGGGCGTGCACGGGCCCAAGGACCTCACCTATCCGGAGGTCGCCAGCATCCTCACCCAGGTGCTGGGCCAGCCCGTGAAGTACGTGCGGGTGGGGCTGGACGACCTGCGCAAGGGGATGCTGGGCGCGGGCATGCCCGCCTTCGCGGCGGACACCTTCGTGGAGATGTACGGCGCCATCCAGGACGGGCGCATGAACTCGGCGGAGCCGCGCTCGAAGGAGACCACCACGCCCACCACGCTGGCGGAGTTCGCCAGCACCGTGCTCAAGCCGGCGGTGGAGCGGGCGCGCGCGTCCTGACAGCGCCCGCCTGTTCGCTCGTATCAGCAACAGGAGGGGGAGACGTGCGCTGCCCCGCCCCCTCCCTGACAACTGGTGCACGATGGGGGCCTGCCGGAGATTGCTCCGGTACGGTCACCCCACCGAAGACGAGCGCACCATGGACGAGCAACGCCCCGCCAAGCCCCCGGCCCGGACGGACCCCTCCATCGACCTGCTCCACCAGCGGACCCGTCAGCCGCTGGAGGTCATCTTCTCCCCCCGCAGCGTCGCGGTGGTGGGGGCGAGCGAGCGGCCCGGCAGCGTGGGCCGCACCGTCCTCTGGAACCTCATCAGCAGCCCGTTCGGCGGCACCGTCTACCCGGTGAACCCGCAGCGGCCCAACGTGCTCGGCATCAAGGCGTGGCCCTCCCTGCGCGCGCTGCCGGAGCCGGTGGACCTGGCCGTCATCGTCACCCCCGCGAAGTCCGTGCCGGCCATCATCCGCGAGTGCGCGGAGGTCGGCGTCAAGGGCGTCATCATCATCTCCGCGGGCTTCAAGGAGACGGGGCCGGAGGGCGCGAAGCTGGAGCAGGAGGTGCTGCACATCGCGCAGGCCGCGAACCTGCGCATCATCGGGCCCAACTGCCTGGGCGTGATGCGCCCCACCAGCGGCTTCAACGCCACCTTCGCCAAGGGCATGGCCCGCCCCGGCAACGTGGCCTTCATCAGCCAGTCCGGCGCGCTGCTCACCTCCATCCTCGACTGGAGCCTGCGCGAGGCCGTGGGCTTCAGCGCCTTCGTCTCCGTGGGCTCCATGCTGGACGTGGGCTGGGGAGACCTCATCGACTTCCTCGCGGATGATCCGATGACGCGCTCCATCCTGCTGTACATGGAGTCCATCGGCGACGCGCGCGCCTTCCTGTCCGCCGCGCGCGAGGTGGCCCTCACCAAGCCCATCATCGTCATCAAGGCCGGCCGCACCGCGCAGGCCGCGCAGGCCGCCGCGTCCCACACCGGCACGCTCGCCGGCAGCGACGAGGTGCTCTCCGCCGCCTTCCGCCGCGCGGGCGTGCTGCGCGTGGACTCCATCGAGGACCTGTTCCACATGGCGGAGGTGCTGGCCCGCCAGCCCCGGCCCTCCGGCCGCAGGCTCACGCTGCTCACCAACGCGGGCGGCCCCGCGGTGCTCGCCACGGACGCGCTCGTGTCCGGCGGCGGGGAGCTGGCCGTGCTGTCCGACGACACCCGGAAGCAACTGGACGGCTTCCTGCCGCCGCCGTGGAGCCACGCCAACCCGGTGGACATCCTGGGAGACGCGGACGCGGAGCGCTACGCGAAGGCGCTGGAGACCACCGGCGCGGACCCCAACAGCGACGGCCTGCTCGTCATCCTCACCCCGCAGGACATGACGGAGCCCACCCAGACGGCGGACCGCCTCAAGGGCTACGCGAAGCTGCCCGGCAAGCCCGTGCTCGCCAGTTGGATGGGGGGCTCCGAGGTCGCCGCGGGCGAGCGCATCCTCAACGACGCGGGCATCCCGACCTTCGGCTACCCGGACACCGCAGCCCGCGTCTTCAACTACATGTGGCGCTACTCGGACAACATCGCCGGCCTCTATGAGACGCCCACGCTGGCGGAGGAGCCCACCGGCGGAGGCCGCGACGTCGCCCGCGCCCTGGTGGACGAGGCCCGCGCCTCCGGCCGCACCCTCCTGTCCGAGTACGAGTCCAAGCGCCTGCTGGCCGCCTACGGCATCCCCACCGTGGAGACGTGGCTCGCCACGACGGAGGACGAGGCGGTGGAGAAGGCCCGCGCGCTGGGCTTCCCCGTGGTGCTCAAGCTGCACTCGCTCACGGTGACGCACAAGACGGACGTGGGCGGCGTGCGGCTGGACCTGCGCGACGAGGCCCAGGTGCGGGACGCGTACCGCGCCATCCGCGACGCGCTCGCGGAGCGGGGCCTCCAGGACGCGCTCCAGGGCGTCACCGTGCAGCCCATGGCGAAGCTGGACGGCTACGAGCTCATCCTGGGCAGCAGCCTGGACGCGCAGTTCGGGCCGGTGCTGCTCTTCGGCGCGGGCGGCACGCTGGTGGAGGTGATGCAGGACCGGGCCCTGGGCCTGCCGCCGCTCACCACCACGCTGGCGCGGCGGATGATGGAGCGCACGCGCATCCACCACGCGCTCAAGGGCGTGCGCGGCCGGGCCCCCGTGGACCTGGGCGCGCTGGAGCGGCTGATGGTGCGCTTCAGCCAACTGGTGGTGGAGCAGCCCCTCATCCGCGAGCTGGACATCAACCCGCTGCTCGTCTCCGGTGAGCGCATCATCGCGCTGGACGCGCGCGTGGTGCTGCACCCGCCGGACGTGCAGGCCGCGTCGCTGCCGAAGCTCGCCATCGAACCGTACCCGCACCAGTACGCGAAGGTGCTCACGCTGAAGAACGGCGAGCAGCTCCTGGTGCGCCCCATCCGCCCGGAGGACGAGCCCGCCATGGGCCGCTTCCACCAGGCCCTCTCCGAGCAGACCGTGTTCATGCGCTACGCGGGCCTGATGAAGCTCAGCCAGCGCGTGGCCCATGAGCGCCTGGCGCGCATCTGCTTCAACGACTACGCGCGGGAGATGGCGCTCGTCGCGGAGCGGCCGTCCCCGGACGGGAAGGGCGGGGGAGAGATTCTGGCGGTGGGCCGGCTCACGCGCCTGCGCGGCACGAAGGACGCGGAGTTCGCCATCACCGTCAGCGACACGGCCCAGCGGCTGGGCCTGGGCACGGAGCTCTTGCGGCGGCTGGTGGACATCGGGAAGGACTGGGGCCTGCGCCGCATCGTCGCGGACATCCTCACGCGCAACCGCGGCATGCAGGCCGTCAGCAAGAAGCTGGGGTTCACGCTCCTGGATCACGAGGAGCTGGCCCCGGACATGGTCAAGGCCGTGAAGGTGCTCAACGGCTGACCGTGCCCGGGGCTCCCCGTCACCTGGGCACTACACGTCGTCGCAGGGCGTGCCCAGCCGCGCGCCCGTGTAGACGCCCAGCTCGTTGTAGATGAAGGGCAGGTTCTCACCCACCGGCACCGCGCGCAGCTTCTGGCGCTTGCTCTTCACCACCCAGAACGACGGCTCCTCGCGGTCCACCACGAGGCGCAGGTCGCCGCCCTGCGTGGAGAAGATCTCCCCCTGCGAGTCGGTGACGACGTTGAGCATCTTCTGCTGCTTCACCTGGCCGCGCTGGCCCGTGAAGATGCGGAAGCTCTTGTTGTCCGCGCCGATGCCGCGCTCCACCAGGTAGTAGACGCCCTTGTCGTCGCGCAGCAGCGCGTACGGCTGGAACTTCACCGGGTTGGGCTGGTAGGCCGCCTTGCGCAGCAGCTCCCGGGCCTGGTCCGCGGGCACCGGCTGCTGCGGCAGGGTCTTCTCCCCGCAGCTCAGCGTGCACGTCTTCTGGTCCTCGCTGAGCTTCAGGTACGACACGACCCGGTAGTCCATGCCGCGGAAGTTGTCGTTGGCCTTGGGGTTGAAGAAGCGGGGCTCGAAGAAGCCGCCCTCCGTGGCGTTGGGGTAGCCCACGGGCGCCACCTGCGTGAACGTCTTGCCGTCCCCGTAGTACAGCTCGCCGTCGTGCTCGGGCGTCTGGGGCAGGAGGACCGTGTAGTGGCCCTTCCCGTCCGCGCAGACCTTCGCGGACTCCAGCACCATGCGCTCGCGCAGCTTCTGCTCCTTGCCCCAGGGGGGATCCATCGCGAGCGCGGCTTGCGGGGCCAGGACGAGCCCCAGGGCGATGACCATGCGTCGAAGAGTCATGTCAGTGGGCTTTCGTTCTAGAGGGTGTCGGTGAAGAAGGAGGTGGTCGCGTCCGGCTGGACCGTCTCACCGGAGGTCACGGTCCAGATGACCTTCTGGGCCTCCAGCTTCAGCGCGGCCTTCGCGTCCATGCGGCACTCCACCGTCTGGAGCTTCTGCTGGATGGTGCGCTTCGCCTCGTCGGAGCGCTCGCACAGCTTCTGGAGCGACTCCAGCGGGCCCGCGCAGTAGCTGCCGAAGGACATCTCGTTGATCTGCTCGTCCGTGATGGAGTCCCAGGCCACGGTGGACGTCAGCTTGGAGCCGCACGCCTTGTTCGTCGCCTCCAGGGCCTCCGCCAACTGCGTCTCCGCCTGGCTCGCCCAGAACTTGCGGTCGAACGCGAGCAGGGCCTGGTACTTCTTGTCGCCCTCCAGGTCCTGGTAGCGCTCGAAGACCTTCTCCACCTTCAGCGCGCCCGTCTTGCCCGTGTCCGGCTTCAGGTGCGTGTAGCCCGTGTGGTTGACGCCGCTGAACACGAGGTCCTCGTAGCCGCCCCGGTCATACACGGAGACGAAGCGCTGCTTGCGGCCGCGCCACAGCGTCCAGTACTCCATGGCGCGGCTGTCCCGGCCCACGGAGGCGACCAGCACCTGGCCGTCCAGCTCGCTCTTCGTGCCGTCGAAGGCGACCAGCGCCTTCTTCGCGTCACCGGGCTCCAGCGCGATGAGGGTGATCTTCTCGCCGGCCTCGTTGGAATACACCTTGCCGGTGGCGGGCTTCGTCCCCGCCACCTCGCTGTCGGGCCGCACACCCCGGGTACACCCCAGGGACAGCGCCACGACCCCCACTGCCAGTAGCACTCTCACGACGACTCCTTGGATTGCGGGCGCGCCCCCGCTCTGGAGCTTCCGCGCGCCCGGACGACCCTACAGGTCGATATCGTACTGCGAACAGTATTGTCGGACCCTTGGACGTTCCGTTGCCGGGACGCGGGCCCATTGCGCCCGCGCGTTCGCCAGGTCGTGCTGCTGGCAGTACACGCGCGTGAGCAGCGAGAACGACAGGCCGGTGATCTTCGTGCGCTGGCTGCGCCGGATGTGACGCAGCGCTTCCGACGTGTTGGACGCGTCCAGCGCCTTCTGTGCCGCCGCCAGGTCCTCGCGCACGCTGTCCGGCATGGACTCCGGGGTGCCGCGCGGCTTCGGCCTGGCCGTCACCGTGGACGGCTCCGCGGTGGGCTGCCGGGGCTCCTCCGGCTCCGTCGGCTGTGGCTGCTGGGGCTCCGGGTCCACGGGCGGCTTCGGATCCACCGGCTGCGCCACGACGGCGGCGGGCGGCGGGGTGACGGGCGCCGCGGGCCGGGCTTGCGGCGGGACCGGTGGATCCGCCACGACGGCGGCGGGCGGCGCCACACCCGGGCGCTTCCAGAAGAAGGCGACGGCGAACGCGATGATGACCGCCAGCCCCACGGCCACGGCCACCGGCCACTTCGGACGGGCGTGGGCCAGCGGCTGCGCGGGCAGGGACGCCGTCTCGGGCCCGGAAGGGGCGTGGGGGCGCATGCCCACCGTGGGGATGTGCTCCTCGCGGTCCGGCGGACGCGGGGAGGACGGCGGGGCCGTGGGAGGGGTGGGGCGCGAGCGCTGCTCCGGCTTTGCCTCCGCGAGCGTCTGGAGCGGGCTGCCCGTCAGCTCCAGGATGAACGCGCCGACGTCCGGGTAGCGGTCCTCCGGCTTCTTCGCCATGGCGCGGGAGATGGCCGCCACCACGTGCGGCGGAGTCTGGGGCGCCAGCGTCAGGAGCGGTGGGGGCTCCAGGTGGACGATCTGGTAGATGAGCTCCGCGACGTTCTCGCCGGAGTAGGGCGGCCGGCCCGCGAGCATCTCGTAGACGATGCAGCCGAACGCGAAGAGGTCCGTGCGCGCGTCCACGTTGCTGTTGTGGCCCATGGCCTGCTCCGGGGCCATGTACTGCGGCGTGCCCATCAGCACGGAGTCCAGCGTCTGCACCGTGCGCGAGTCCACGAGCTTGGAGATGCCGAAGTCGAGCAGCTTCACGCGCTCGCCCACGACGCCGCCCGCCTCCGTGGGCACGAGGAACACGTTGCCCGGCTTCAGGTCGCGGTGCACCACGCCCGCGCGGTGCGCCGCCTGCAACGCCGCGCCCATCTGCCGCGTGATGGAGAAGACCTCCTCCAGCGGCAACTGCTTCTGCTTGCGCAGCCGGCGCGACAGGCCCTCGCCGCGCAGGTACTCCATCACCATGAAGGGCGTGCCGTCCTCCAGGGTGTCGAAGTCCAGCACCTCCACGATGTTCGGGTGCCCCAGCCGCGAGGCGATCTCCGCCTCGCGCCGGAAGCGCACCGCCACCTCTTCCGACAGCGCCTCCGCGCCGTGCAGCACCTTGATGGCGACCTGCTTGCCCGGCAGGCGCAGGTGGCGCGCGAGGAACACCGCGCCCATCCCACCCTTGCCCAGCACGGTGCCAATCTCATACGTGGAGCGCAGGATCCGTCCCGTCGTCAACGGCTCGCTCTGCGCGGAGGTCGGTTCGGTTGGCTTTTGCATCGGCGGTCCAAATTCCTACTAAACCGGGCCGAGACGATTGGAAAGCACCTGGGTCGAATCCTCCCCCACGGGTCGTCTGAGCAGGCTCGGGCTCTCAGGTTCTGAGAGCCCGAGCTGTATTTTCATCCAGAGACCGAAAAAGCGCTCCGGACGGTGCGCGGGCTACGGCGTGGTGGGCGGCAGCACGATGTTCGACTGGATGTCGCTCGCGGAGTTGATGTGCATCTGCACGGCCTGCCGCTCGGCGGTCGCCTCCTGCGCCAGGGCGGTGTTCTTGATCTGCGGCGACAGCAGGCTGTCCGCGAGGAAGGCGACGCGCGCGTGCGCGTTGAGCTGCGCGCTGATCAGCGCCAGATCGAGCCCGGTGCCGACGGGCGGAGCCTCCGGACTGGAGAGGATGCGCATCATCTCCTGGACCTCCGCCTGCAACTGGAGGCTCAGCGCGCTGTCCTCGGGCGTGATGCCCTGGGCCGCGATGAGCGCGTCCAGGCGCTGCTTCACCGCGGTGTGCTCCGTCACCATCTGGTTGTTGAAGTCGCGCACGGCCTGCTCGGTGGCGAGCGGCGCGGCGTACTGGCCCAGCATCACCACGCCCTCGTTGGCCACCTGCAGGATGCGGGCGATCTGCGCGTCGTTGAGCGTCAGCACCACGCCCGCGTCGGTGCCCGAGTCCGGGGCCTGCTGCTGTGGCGCGTCCTGCGGCGTCGGCTCCTTCACTTCGCTCCCACACCCGTAGCCCAGCGCCAGCGCCCCCGCCAGCAGCGTCCCCATCCAGAATTTCGCTGTCCGCATGTCCAACCCCCGTGAATGTCGCTGGGGCAGGATGGGGAGGCCCTCCAGCCATGGCCATGCGCGCTTCAGCCGTTGCCAGTGTGCCCGTGAGCACGGACCGGGCAGGCAGGCCGTCAGGCGCGACCCGCCGGCCAGACCCACCAGGATGTTTCACGGGCATGTTTCAGCCCGCGTCATGACGGAGCAGGTTGGATCCAGAGCGGCGAGCAGGCAGTTCTCAGACATTGGAAAACGCGTCGCACGTCGCGCAACGTTGACAGTGAAACACCGGATGGTGTCTCGTGTTTCCAGATGGACGGTTCACGGCGCGTCACTGTTCTCTCCTTGCACCGGGGTTCCGCGAGCATCGTCCGCGCCCTGGTGCCCCACTTCGATCTGCCGCCGGCGGAGCTCGCCGCGAGGCTGTTCCGCGCCCCCGCGGTGCTGGCGTCGGGCCTGCCGGAGGACCTCGCCCGGGGCCTGTCGGAGGTGCTGGGCAACGCGGGCCTGCGCGTGGTCGTGGAGCCGGATGACGCGCCCCTTCCTCCTCCCGCCGGGCAGACCTACGACGTGGCGCTGTACGTGCGTGACGGCGGGCGCTTCCGCGAGGTCTGCGCGGAGCTGGCGGCCGTCCTGGGCTGTCCCCTGGCGGACGCCGCCTCGGCGCTCTGCGCCACGCCGCCCACGGTGGTCGGCTCCGTGTCCCAGGCCACGGTGGACGCGCTCCGGGAGCGCTTCGCCGCGCTGGGCGCGGAGGTGGACGCCAGCCATCCGCCCACCGCCCGCTATGACGTCTTCGCCACGGAAACGGTCAGCCTCGCGACGGTCCGCTCGGTGCTGGAGGCGCAGGGCGTGACGCCGGGCGAGCCGCCGCTGGTGGCCCGGGACCTCTCGCACGAGCAGGCGGAGCGCGTGTGGCGGGAGCTGGGAGCGCGGGGTGGGGTGCGGTTGTTGGATCACGCCTTCCAGCGCTTCGACGTCAGCCTCCTGGAGGCCCCCGCCGACGCCGGCTTCCCGGAGCTGCTGGTGCGGGAGACGGGCATGCCCCCGGCGCTGGTGCCGAAGGTGCTCAAGCGGCTGCCGGTGGTGCTGCACACGGGGCTGTCGCGCGCGGACGTGGTGGCGCGCACCGCGCCCCTGGAGGCCGCGGGCGCGAAGCTGGCCGTGCAGCTCATCAACTTCCGCAGCTTCCGCCTGACGGTGGAGGACTCGAAGGACCCCGCCGTGGCCGCGGAGCTGCTGTCTTCGGGGCTGGGGCTGCAAGCCAACGAGGCGCGCACCGCGCTCTCCCGGCTGCCGCATACCTTCCAGGCCACGGTGGGGGACACGCGCGCGCGCTGGCTCGTCGCGGAGCTGCGCGCGCGGGGCACGCGGACGTCGCTGGTGTCCCAGTGAGCTCGCTCGCGCTGCACTTCCGCGTGGCGGAGCAGGGCAAGGTGTTCGCGCTGGCTGGCCGGCATGACGAGGCGCTGCGCCACTACCGGGAGGCGCTGCGGCTGGCCGCGCTCCAGGGCGGCTCCGACGTCTGCCAGCGCCACTATGCGTGGTGCGTGCTCGAGTCGCTGGAGCGCTCGGGGGCCCACGAGGCCGTCATCTCCTTCTGCCTGCGCGTGGAGGCCCACTACCAGCAGCAGCCTCCCACGAGCGACCTGGCCCGTCAGGACCTGGCCGCGCACCACGAGCGGCACGGCCTGGCGCTGGCGAAGCTGGGGCGCCTGGCCGAGGCGCGCACGCGGCTGGAGTCCGCGGTGGCGCTGGCCGGGGCCGGGCGGCTCCCGCTGTCGGAGCGGGTGCTGGGCTGGGCGCGCACCGGACTGCACGTGGACGCGCGCCGCATCACGCTGGAGCAGGACCGTCACGCCTACTGGGTCGTCCGTCCCGACACCGTTCGTCCCGACATCGCCGTCGCACTTCCTCCCGTCGCCGCACCCTTGGGGTAGACCATGCCGAAAGCAGGGAAGATCCTCGCGGATCTCAACATCTCCGACTTCATCCGGGACATGGGGCTCGCCATCGCCGAGGCCCAGACCAAGCTGGACACCAACAGCGTGGATCAGACGCTGCGCATGGGGCAGACCGTCCTGCCGGGCATGACGCAGAACCTGCTGGCCCTGGGGTTGCGGCCGGCCTTCTACCACTTCCAGTACGCCGACCTGGAGGTGAACCTCAACGTCTACTACTCGACCACCATCGACGTGGGCGCCAACTTCAACTACGACAACGAGAACGAGTCGAGTGAGTACAGCCTCGAGACGTCCTCCGCCAGCGGCAGCGCCACCCTCACGGTGCAGGACGGCGAGGGCATTCCCCCCTACGCCTGTCTGGCGTTGGTGGCCAACGCGCCGGGCCACCTCACGGTGGGCACCACCAGCTACGCGCTGGACGGCGGCGTGGGCCCCAACAGCAGCGGCCTGCCCGTCACGCGCCAGGACACGCTGTGGGAGACGGCGCAGGAGCTGCTCGTGGCCCTGCGCAACAACTCCGTCTGGACCAACCAGGCCGCGGGGGACCTGCAGGGCGTCTTCATGGACTGGGAGATGCAGTCGGGCGTCACCGCCAGCACCAACCGCCCGGACCTCTACGCCATCAACCGCTCGGTCATCACCGTGCGGACCTCGCCGCAGGCGGCGCCCGGCGACAACCTGGTCATCGCGCGGCTGGGCAGCGTGACGCCCGCGCCCGCGCTGCTGCTGCCGGCCACCAACGGCACGCGCTACACCAGCACCGCGGCGACGGTGGGCGCGGCGCTGGCGGACATCGGGCAGCAGGTGGACCCGGCCGCCTTCTTCGTCGTCTCCGGCGCTGACTGCAACCGGGCCATCTACTTCGACACCGACGTCCACGACGTGCCCACCACCACCTACGGCACGGACCGCGAGCCCTCCGCCATCCTCGACGCGGTGGCGGCGCTGCTGGCGGAGCACCCGTCCGCCTCGCTGGACCTGGAGGGCTGGGCGGATCAGCGCACGCCGCCGGCCCCCGGCTACAACCAGCGCCTGTCGCAGCGGCGCGCGGACTTCGTCCTGCGGGCGCTGACGTCGCGGGGCGTGGCGGCCAGCAGGCTCAAGGCCCGGGGCATGGGCGCGACGGTCAGCTTCAGCAGCTCCGACCTGGCGGCCAACCGGCGCGTCGTCTTCCAGTTCTCCGGCGTGCCCGCGTCGCTGGTGGCCCGCACCGGCGCGGCCACGGCCGCCTTCGACCCCACGGGGACGGACCGGGAGGCCCGCATCGTGCCGCGCACTCGCGCCGCGGCGAACGCGCCCACCACGGCCGTCGTCACCTTCCGCGGCACGGACTTCACCCAGGGCACCGCCTCCCAGGGCACCACCTTCGCGGTGGGCGCCACCGCGGAGTCCACCGCCGCCAACCTGGCCCGCGCCATCCGCGACGCCAACGCCAACACCGCCTTCGGCGCCTTCGCGCGCGGGGACCGCGTCTACCTGTACGGCACCGGTGACCACGCCCTGTTCACCCTGTTCGCGCGCACGCCCACCGCGCCGGCCCTGTCCGCGGCGGGCTCCATCCGCGTGGCCCGCCGCTTCGGTGACGGCCGCCCGCCGGCCTCGCCCCAGCCGCGCGACACCGTCGTCATCGACAACGTGCAGTTGGTGGCCGTGGAGGCAGGCGTCGCCCCGCAGCCGGGGCAGTTCACGCTGGGGGTGACGGCCGCGGACACGGCGCGCAACCTGGCCGCCGCCATCACGGCGGGCTCCAGCTCCGGCGTGCTGGCCGCGGGCCTCCAGGCCCAGTCCGCGGGCAACATCGTCACCGTCTCCGGCCCCTCCGGCACCATGCTGGGCACCAGCAACCCCGCCGCCTTCCTGCTGTCGGCCAACCGCATCGCCGGCAAGCCGTCCGCGGACCGCGAGGAGAGCTCCGAGCGCGAGCTGCGCGCCCTCAACGTGGATGCGCACGCTTCGGTGAAGTACGAGATGAGCGTGTCCGGCAGCTCGACCATCAAGGCCCGCCTGGTGGCGGTGCCCGCGCCGCCCCAGTTCCTCCAGGCCATCGGCGACTACCTCGAACGCTGGTACCCGTAAGGAGTCCCCATGCCCGGAAACAACACCACGCAGGGCCAGCGCGCGATGATGACGGTGCTGGACGCGCCGCTGCCCGAGCTCATCGAGCGGCTCGGGCGCGCGGTGGCGGACGCGCAGCACGCGCTGGACGTCAACTCGCTCGACATCGCCAAGCGCATGTCCGAGCGCACCGTGGACCTGGGCGACGGGCAGTTGTGGAGCCTGCTCGCGCTCGGCTTCACGCCCACGTTCTACGCCTTCGCCGAGGCCACGCTCGAGGCGAAGCTCACCTTCACCATCCGCGAGTCCACGGAGTTCTCCGTGGGCGGCGGCGCGACGGGCGGCATGGCCGGCATCTTCTCCGTGACGGTCAACGCCGAGTACAGCCGCAAGTACGGCTTCGAGGTGCAGGGCGCCAGCTCCATCGCCGCGCGGCTGGTGTCGCTGCCTCCGCCCGCGCGCCTGCACCAGTTGCTCAACGAGATCGCCGCCCAGCCGCCGCTCCCCGCGGCCTCCACCAATACCTCCGCCTGAAGCGCGCAAGGACCCAGACACCATGCCCAACGTCGGTCAGGAACTGCTGAACGTCCCCATGGGGGACATGATTCGTGAGATGGCGACCGCCATCGCGGAGGCGCAGCTCGAGCTGGACAAGAGCGGGATGCTCGTCGCGGAGATGATGAGCGGCGAGGCGCTGCTGCGGGACGCCGACGGGAACATCCAGCTCGACGGCTCCGGCAAGCCCATCCGGGTGGACACCAAGGTGTCCTTCGCGGGCACGCCCTCGTCCATGATGGAGCTGGGCTTCGCGCCCAACTTCTACCAGTTCGTGGACACCATCATCGAGGTGAAGATCGCCATCAAGATGACGGAGAGCACGGAGAGCAAGGTGGCGACGCAGAGCACCTCGCGGACGGCCGGCGGGCTGCGCCTCTTCAAGCGCGGCGGCGCGCCCCAGGCCGTGGTGACGACCGTGGACGCCAGCTACACGCGCAAGTACGACTACAGCGTGGAGGGCTCCAGCCTGCTGCGCACCAAGCTGGTGCCGGTGCCTCCGCCGGCCCTCTTCGAGGAGCGGGTGCGCGCGCTCATCGCGTCCAGGGCCGGCACCACGCCCACCACGAAGTAGCCCGGGAGAGCGCGCACCATGCCTACCAACTCCATTGGTCAGGATCTGCTCAACGTCCCCTTCGGGGAGATGGTCCGCAACCTGGGCAACGCCATCGCGGATGCCCAGTACGCCCTGGACAGCTCCTCGCTGAAGATCGCCCAGCTCATGGCGGGCTACCGCATCGACGACAGCGGCAACGCCGTGCGGGACGGGGCCGGCTTCGTGAAGCTGGGCACCACCGAGTACCCGCTGCTCCTGCTCGGCTTCACGCCCACGTTCTACCAGTTCGTGGAGACCATCATCGAAGTGAAGATGGAGATCTCCATGCACGAGTCCACCGATGACTCGACCCAGACGCGCGACCGCAAGGTGGACCGCGACAAGGGCATCCTCACCACGCTGGTGAAGGGCCACAAGAGCCACGTCACCACCGTCACGGCCAAGCACTCGCAGAAGTACAGCTATTCCGCCGAGGGCTCGAGCCTCATCCGCACCAAGCTGGTGCCCATTCCCCCTCCGGCGGCGCTCCAGCAGATCTGCGCGGAGATCGCCAAGGGCCTCAAGGGCACCGCGGAGGGCGAGGCCGTCAGCGGGAAGATCGACACCGCCGTGGGCAACGTCACCTGACGCCAAGGGGCGCCGCGCATGTCACACGTCCGTTGGGAAGACCTGCTGGAGGAGGACGCCGCCGGGGCCTCCGACGCCGCTGGCGCGTCCGCTCCTGCTCCGGGAGCGGACACGCCCGTGCCGTCGCTGGAGCAGGTGGCCGCCAGCGACCCGGAGCTGGCGGCGCTGCTGAAGGAGCGCCGGCAGCTCGAAGACACGATGAAGGCGCTGAGCGGCGTGCAGGAGGCGCCCGTGGACGAGCGGCTGGCGAAGCAGTTCCCCGTCGTCCAGCACACGCCGGAGTCGCGCATCGCGGAGCGCAAGCAGCACGAGCGGGACACCGCGCGGCGGCTGCTGGAGCAGAAGCTGTACGCCCGGCGCCGGACGGAGGCGGAGGAGGCCGAGCGGGTGGAGGAGCTGCGCCGCGAGCGCCTGCAGGCGGGGAAGGCGGCCCGGCGTCAGGCGCAGAAGCAGCAGACGCTGCGCCAGCAGTGGGCGCGCAAGGCGCGTGAGCGCGCGAAGCTGGCCACGCGGCTGGCGGAGCGCGCCCTGGAGTCCCAGGGCCGGGGCCGCATGAAGCTGGGGGAGCTGGGGTCCGCGACCCGGCGGTTGGCGGACGCGGCGGAGGAGGCGCGCTCGGTGGCGCGCAGGCCCCTCGCGCTGGAGAAGGGCCAGACGCTGCCCTCGCTCGGGCAGGTGGGACGGGCCCTGGGGGGGCGCGGCGGGCTCACGATAGGGAAGGTGGAGAAGGGGGTGGCGGTGGCGCGCGAGCTTCGGGGGATGGATCCCCGCTCGCTGGACACCGAGGCCCTGATGATGCGCGGACTGGCGATGGCCGGCATGGACATGGAGTCCATGGAGCAGCAGATGGACATGGAGATGGAGCGCGCCGGCATGGGCATGGACGACATGGACGCGCGCGACACGGCACGTGACGCGCGGCGGGAACGCGGGCGCCAGGGAGCGCGGGATGAGTGACACGACACAGCAGGCGCAGGAGTTGTTCGGCACGCTGGACGAGTACCTGCTCGAGCTGGCCGACGGCCTGGCGAAGGCCCAGCAGGAGCTGGGGGGCATCTCCGCGGCGGGCGCGCCCGGCCGGCAGTTCACCTACTACGTGCCGAAGCTGGAGTTCGAGCTGCGGATGGACCTGCGGGTGGAGACGTCCACCACCACCACCGGACCGGTGGCCAACGGGAAGATATTGAAGATGCGGCCCGTGCGGCTGGCGGACGTGGCCTCTTCGCAGACGAAGACGGAGATCGTCAGCGTGATCCGCGGCAGCTTCGTCGCGGTGCCGGCCAACGAGGGCCTGCCTCCGGTGGTGCTGGACGCCCGCTGCGTCATCGGCGACGGGGGCGTGCCGGGCGTGGTGGTGCGCGTGCGCAACGCCGCGGGCGAGGCCCTGCCGGGCGTGGAGGTGGAGTTCAACCTGGACCGCAGGACGACGCAGTCGCTGTCCGGCGTGGCGCCGCTGGCGGGCACGGACGTGGTGCTCGCGGTGGTGAGGACGGACGCGGCGGGGGAGGCGCGGACGACGCTGCGCGTGGCGGCCGGCGAGCAGGCCCGCATCCTGGCGCTCACGGTGGACGCCGCGTCGCGGACGCTGGCGCTGTCCTGTGAGGTGGCTCGATGAAGGTCCGGGCCGTGTTCCACAAGGCCACGGGAGTCCCCGTGGCGGGAATGAAGGTGGCGTGGTGGGTCCCCGCGAAGACGGGCACCTTCGAGCTGCGCGACACCGGGGTGACGAACGAGGCGGGCGTGCTGGAGATGGAGGTCAGCAGCGCCACCTTCGGCTCCCACCTCCGGCTGGGCTCCGCCGGGGTGGCCACCTTCCCGGTGAAGATGAGCAGCACCCTCATCGACTACGGGACGATGGTCGTCCTGGAGCCCGCGAGGGAGGACGTGCGCGCCGTGTCCTCCGCCGCGGTGGAGCCCACCCAGGAGCCCGCCCTGGAGGAGGGCACGTCCCTGGTGCTGTCCGACAAGCTGAAGTCGGCGGGCCAGCAGATTGAAGCGGTGCGCGCGTCGCTGACGACGGTGCGGTTGAGCACCGTCCGCGTGCGGTGGATGGAGACGACGCCCGAGGGCGTGACGGAGGCGGAGGCCCAGTTCGTGGAGCAGTCGCCCGCCGCGCCCGAGACGGGCGACGCGCCCGCCCGCGAGGTGCCGGACTTCCGGGGGCTGACGGCCTCGGCGGCCCGGCGGCGCGCGGCGGAGGCGGGGCTGCGGGTGGACCCGATGCCGCTCTTCGTCAAGGAGCCCGGGCAGTGGGGCCGCGTGCTGCGGCAGGTGCCGGAGCCGGGCAAGCCGCTCGCTTCGGGCCCCGTGCAGTTGATCATTGGCCAGGCGATGGAGGGCTGAACCATGGCGGATTCGAATGACGTCCCCCAGTTGGAGGCGCTGAGCGCGCCGCTGGGCGCGTTGATCTCCTCGGTGGGCCGCGGCGTGGCGGAGGCGCAGCGGGAGCTGGACGCGGCGACCATCGAGCGGATCCGCGAGCTCTACGCCTCGGACGAGGACCTGGCGGTGGAGCTGCAGCGCATCGGCTACCGGCCGACCTGGTACCACATCCCCGAGGCCGAGGCGGAGATCGCCGTGGCGCTGTCCATCACCTCGGAGGAGCGGACGCAGGGGCGCACGCGCCTGAAGATGTACGGCGCGCCCCTGGACGCCAGCTACACCAACCGTTTCGCCTACAGCCTGACGGCGCAGTCGCGGCTGAAGTTCCGGGTGGTGCCGGTGCCGCCCTCGCCCCAGGCGGAGGCGCTGGTGGTGGTGCCGGCGGTGGTGGGGAAGACGGTGGGGGACGCGCGGGCGCTGCTGTCCGCCATCGGCGTGCCCCACCGGTTCCCCAGCGGCGCGGCGGACGCCGCCCTGGTCCTCTCGGCCTCGGCCGAGCCGGGGACGCTGCTGCCGCGCGGCACCGAGCTGGTGCTCACCGTTCAGACGACCGGCGGAGGGAAGCTCCCGCCCACCGGAGTCCTCACCCGCTCGCCCGTCCTGGAGACCGTGGCCGCCGAGCCCTTGAAGTGAACGGACGGTCCGTGCCGCGATGGAGGCCCCTGGCGCGATGAGTGACGCCATCGACCTGGAGGCCCTGCTGGTGGACCTGCGTGAGTCGCTCGCGCGGGTCCAGGCGCGGCTCGGCGCCGGCCCCATCGTGCTGGGGCCGGTGGAGCTGGAGCTGCACGGCGCGGTCACCGCGGACGGGACGGGGATGCACTTCACCCCTGGAGGCCCCGGCGAGGTGCGGGCCGTGTTCGTCCAGCAGGGCCCCGAGGCGGCACCGCCCCCCGCGCCGGAGCTGTTGGGCCTGACGCGGAGCGCCGCCGTGCGCAAGGCTCGCCTGGCTGGAGCCTCGCTGGAGGTGACGGACGTGCCCTGCCTGTCGCCGGAGCAGGCGGGGCGGGTGTGCTGGCAGCGCCCCGAGGCCGGAGCGCCCCTGACGGAGGGTCACATCGCGGTGGGACTGTACGTTACCGGCTGAGCCGCGCGATTTTTCACGGTGCCCCGGCGCCAACCCCTAGAGTCGGGCCCGATGAGTGCCTCCGCCGACACCCGCGCCCCGCTCGCCGCCCTGCTGCCCAAGCCCGGCGAGCCCCCACTCGACGCCGACGAGATCCTCAACCGCTTCGTGAGCTACGTGGCCACGAACGGCTTGAGCCTGTACTCCGCCCAGGAGGAGGCCATCCTGGAGCTCCTCAGCGACAAGCACCTGTTCCTCAAGACGCCCACGGGCTCCGGCAAGTCGCTGGTGGCCATGGCGCTCCACTTCAAGGCCATGGCCGAGGGCAAGGTGTCGTTCTACACGTGCCCCATCAAGGCGCTGGTGAACGAGAAGTTCTTCGCGCTCTCCAAGGCCTTCGGCCCGGAGAACGTGGGCATGCTGACGGGCGACGCGTCCATCAACCGCGAGGCGCCCATCCTCTGCTGCACGGCGGAGATCCTCTCGAACCTCGCGCTGCGTGACGCCTCCGCGCGCGTGGACGCGGTGGTGATGGACGAGTTCCACTACTACTCCGACAAGGAGCGCGGGGTGGCCTGGCAGATTCCACTGCTGGCGCTGCCCAAGACGCAGTTCCTGCTGATGTCCGCCACGCTGGGCGACACGCACGTCATCGAGCAGAGCCTGGAGAAGCTCACCGGCCGCGAGGTGGCCACGGTGCGCAGCTCCGAGCGCCCCGTGCCGCTGGACTTCGACTACCGCGAGGTGCCGCTGCACGAGACCATCCAGGACCTCATCGCGCGCGGGAAGTACCCCGTCTACCTGGTGAACTTCACGCAGCGGGCCGCGGCCGAGCAGGCGCAGAACCTGATGTCCGTGGACTTCAACACCAAGGAAGAGAAGGAGGAGATCCGCCAGGCGCTGCTGGACGCCCCCTTCGACACGCCCTACGGCAAGGACTTCCAGCGCTTCCTGCGCCACGGCATCGGCATGCACCACGCGGGCCTGCTGCCCAAGTACCGCCTGCTGGTGGAGAAGCTGGCGCAGCAGGGCCTGCTCAAGGTCATCAGCGGCACGGACACGCTGGGCGTGGGCGTGAACATCCCCATCCGCACGGTGCTCTTCACGCAGTTGTTCAAGTTCAACGGCGAGAAGCTGGCGACCTTGAGCGTGCGCGACTTCAAGCAGATCGCCGGCCGCGCGGGCCGCAAGGGCTTCGACACCGAGGGCAGCGTGGTGGCGCAGGCCCCGGAGTACATGATCGAGAACATCCGCCAGGCGGCGAAGGAGGCCGCGGGCAAGAAGAAGTCCCCCAAGGCGAAGCCGCCGCAGAAGGGCTTCGTGCAGTACGACAAGAGCACCTTCGAGCGGCTCCAGAACGGGCTGCCGGAGCCGCTGGAGTCGCGCTTCGACGTGACCCACGGCCTGCTGCTCAACCTGCTCCAGAGCGACAAGACGGAGGGCAGCGGCGGCTACCGGCGGCTGGTGCAGTTGGTGATGCGCTCGCACAGCTCCGACTACACGAAGAAGAAGATCCTGAAGGACGCGGCGATGTACTTCCGCACGCTGCGCGAAGCGGGCATCGTCAAGGTGGTGCAGTGGGAGAAGCACTCGGCGACGGTGGAGGTGTCCGAGGACCTCCAGCGCGACTTCAGCCTCAACCACACGCTGTCCCTGTACCTGCACGAGACGCTGGAGCTGTTGGACCCCACGCTGGACACGTACGCGCTGGACGTCGTCACGCTGGTGGAGTCCATCCTGGAGAACCCGGAGGTGGTGCTGTACGCGCAGTTGCACCAGTTGAAGGGGGAGAAGATCCAGGAGATGAAGGCGCGGGGCGTGGAGTACGACGACCGCATGGAGGAGCTGGAGAAGCTGGAGTGGCCCAAGCCCAACCGTGAGTTCATCTACGGCACCTTCAACGCCTTCGCGAAGAAGCACCCGTGGGTGGGCGAGGAGAACATCCGGCCCAAGTCCATCGTCCGGGACATGTTCGAGCGCTTCATGTCCTTCCACGACTACGTGCGCGAGTACGGCCTGCAGCGCAGCGAGGGCGTGCTGTTGCGCTACGTGGGGGACGTCTACAAGTCGCTGGTGCAGACGGTGCCGGAGAAGTTCCGCAACGAGGACCTGGACGACATCATCGACCACCTGCGCGCGACGCTGCGTCAGGTGGACTCCAGCCTCCTGGACGAGTGGGAGCGGATGCGCAACCCGGAGGCCCCCGTCGAAGTGAAGCCGGTGGTGGACCTCAAGCCCAAGGAGCTCACGGAGGACCCCAAGGCCTTCGCCGCGCGCGTGCGCGAGGAGCTGCACCGGCTGCTGCGCGCGCTGGGCCAGCGCCGCTACCTGGACGCGCTGGGCATGCTGGACAACGCGCTGGGCGAGTGGACCGCGCCGAAGCTCGAGCAGGCCATGGCGCCGTACTTCGAGGAGCACAAGCTGGTGGTGCTCACGCCCCAGGCGCGCAAGCCGGCGAACACGCAGCTCAAGGAGTCAGGCACGCGCCAGTGGGAGGCCCAGCAGCGCATCATGGACCCCGAGGGCCATGGGGACTGGGTCATCGACTGTGAGATTGACCTGCGCGGCCGGCGCATGGACGACGGCCCCATCCTGATGCTGCGCCGCATTGGCGGCATGGCCGCCTGGTCGTAGGGCGTATCAGGCGGGCGGCGGCTTGGAGCTTCCGGAGCCTTGGGCCGCCTCGCGCACGGTGCGGGTGGCGACCTCCACCTCCGCGAGGATGCGGCGCGCGTGCTGGAGCAGGGCCTCGCCGGTGGGCAACAGGCGCATGCCCTTGGGGACGCGCTCGAAGAGGGGCGTGCCCAGCTCATCCTCCAGGGCGAGGATGTGACGGCTGAGCGGCGGCTGGGTGAGGTGCAGCCGGCGCGCGGCCCGGCCCACGTGGCCCTCTTCCGCCACCGCGACGAAGGACTGGAGGTGCGTGATGCTCACGCGCGGGAGGCTAGCGCGAGTCGTGCGCGTCGTGCACCCAGGCCGCGTGATGCCAGAACAGCATTGGACGTTCCGGACGGGCGGGTGCCACCTTGCCCGGCATGGGCATCCCTCTCTTCAAGGGCAGTGAAGTGGAACGGCTGCGGCTGGCGGGCCGCGCGGCGGCGGGCACGCTGGAGCACGTGGCCTCCCGGCTCCAGCCGGGCGTGACGACGGCGGACATCGACGCGTGGGTTCGCGAGGACACGGCCCGGCGCGGAGGCACCCCGAGCCAACTGGGCTACAAGGGCTTCCCGGCCACGGTGTGCACCAGCCGCAACCACGTGGTGTGCCATGGCGTCCCGCGCGCGGATGAGGTGCTGAAGTCCGGCGACATCGTCAACGTGGACGTGACGACGCACCTGGACGGCTTCCACGGCGACACGTCCGCCACGTTCATGATTGGCGAGGTCTCCGCGGACGCGAAGCACGTGGTGGATGTGGCGCGGCGCTGCCGGGACGTGGGCGTGTCCGTGGTGCGGCACGGCGCGCGGCTGGGGGACATTGGCGCGGCGGTGATGGCGCTGGCGAAGGCGGAGGGGTGCAGCGTGGTGGAGGAGTTCGGGGGCCACGGCATCGGCAGGCAGATGCACGGGGAGCCGCACGTGCCGCACGTGGCCAGGGCGGGCACGGGCATCACGCTGAAGTCGGGGATGGTCATCACCATCGAGCCGATGATCAACCTGGGGCGGCCGGACATCCGGATGATGCCGGATGGGTGGACCGTCGTGACCGCGGACGGCAGCCTGTCCGCGCAGTTCGAGCACACCGTGCTCGTCACCCGCGACGGCTGCGAGATCCTCACCCCCAGTGAGCTGTCCCTGCACATCCCCGTGAGCCATCCGAAAAGCTGATGGCTCATCGCTTCTGACATCTGGTGTCCGCAGGCAGCCAGGCGCATCTCCTGGCGAATGGAAACGCCTCCACCGCTCCCTGTTGTCCGTCCCCGGGCCTGGACGGCAGGGCATGTCGTGATGCCGCTCGGCGCGGCGCTCTGCCTGCTGCCTTCCGTCTCCACCGGCGTGGCGCTGCTCGCGGGGCTGTGCGTGGCCCTGACCGTGGGGAATCCGTTCGCGGGGAAGACGCGGGCCCTGACGCCCCGGCTGTTGTCCCTGGCGGTGGTGGGGCTGGGCGCGGGCATGGACCTGCGCACGGTGCTCGTCGCGGGGCGTGAGGGGCTGGGCTACACGGTGGTGGGCATCGCGCTGTGTTTGACGCTGGGCGTGGGGCTCGCCCGGCTGCTGGGCGTGCCTCGCGTGACGGGGCTGCTCATCAGCGTGGGCACGGCCATCTGCGGTGGGAGCGCGATCGCGGCGGTGGTGCCGGTGCTGCGGCCCCAGGAGCATGAGACGTCGGTGGCCCTGGGGACGGTGTTCCTGCTCAACGCCGTGGCGCTGTTCGTCTTCCCCGTCGTGGGGCACGCGGTGGGGCTGACGCCGCACCAGTTCGGACTGTGGTGCGCGATGGCCATCCACGACACCAGCTCCGTGGTGGGCGCGGCGCTGCGCTACGGCCCGGAGGCGCTGGCGGTGGCCACGCCCGTGAAGCTGGCGCGGGCCCTGTGGATCCTCCCGCTGACGGTGGGCCTGGCCGCGTGGCGGCGGCGCGAGGGCCACACGGTGACGGGCCGGGTGCGCCGGCCGTGGTTCATCGCCGGGTTCCTCGGCGCTGCGGCGGTCGTGACGGCGTTCCCGTCGCTCGCACCGGTGGGGCAGGGTGTGGCGGCCGTCGCCCGGCAGGTGCTCGTGGTGACGCTGTTCCTGCTGGGAGCAGGGCTGACGCGCGAGACGTTGAAGGCCGTGGGCCTCCGTCCGCTCGCGCAGGCGGTGGTGCTGTGGCTGATCGTGGCGGGCCTGTGCCTGGGCGCGCTGCTCCTGGGCTGGGCGTGAGCCTCCGGCTCAGGGCAGCAGCACGGGGGGCGTGGCGCGGGCATGGCGCAGGAAGCGGCCCGCGGCTCCGGATGGCTCGGCCACGGGCAGGGCCCAGGAGAAGGCTCGCGGGATTCGCAGCCCCGGGACGGGCAGCACCTGGAAGCGGCCCTGGGACAGCTCGCCGTCGATGCTCCAGCGGGACAACAGCGCGACGCCCAGGCCCAGCGACACGGCCCGCTTGATCGCCTCGGTGCTGCCCAACTGGAGGTCTCCGCGTCGCGGCCCCTTGCGCACGCCCGCCTTGCGCAGGGCCCTATCCAACACGGCGCGCGTGCCGGAGCCCTGCTCCCGCCACAAGAGCGGCACCTCCCGCAGCGCCTCCATGGTGCGGATCCGCGACCACTCGGCCGGCCCCTGGGACGAGACGACCGGCACCAGCTCGTCATCCAGGTAGCGCTCCAGCCGGATGCCGGGCGCCCTCGCGTGGCCCTCCACCAGCCCGAGCGGTACCCGGCCCTCCGACAGCCACGTCAGCACGTCGCGCGTATTGCCCACTTCCAGACGGACCTGGAGCTCGCGGTGCGTCCGCAGGAAGGACGCCAGCAGGCCCGGCACGATGGCGTTGGCCACGGTCGTGCTCGCCGCCAGCGCCAGCTCTCCCGTGAGCTTCTCCCCCGCCGCGATGGCGAGCGCCGCCTCGTCCAGCAGGCCGTGGATGCGCTGGGCATAGTCGAAGAGCACGCGCCCCGCCGCGTTCAGCCGCACCCCGCGTGCCGTGCGCACGAGGAGCGGTTGGCCGCAGTCCGCCTCCAGTTGCCGGACCTGCGCGGTGACCGCGGGCTGCGACAGGTGGAGCAGGCGCGAGGCGGCGGAGATCTGCCCGGTCGAGGCGACGACGCGGAAGGTTTCGAGCCTGCGGGGGTCGACGAACAAGGCCGTCATCCTAGACGAGGCGCGAAAGAGGGGGCGCCCGCATCGCTGGGTGTTGAGAAGGGGGCGCTTGTGTCCGCCTGGCCGGCCGGGCAGGCGGTGGTTCTCGTTGGAAGCGTCAGGGCCTTTGATAGGTTGCCGCCCCATGAAGAAGATTTTGGTCGCGCTCCTCGTGCTCATCGTCCTGGCGGTCGCGGGTGCAGGCGGCGTGTTCATGCACTTCCAGAACGCCACCACCGCGCCGCACGCGGCGGCGGATCCGGCGCCCAGGGAGTTCGTGGTGAAGAAGGGCGCGTCCGCGCGCTCGCTGGGCCAGCAGCTCCAGGCCCAGGGCTTCCTGGACGACCCCAACGTCTGGCGCTTCCACCTGTGGCGCCGGGGCAGCCTCAACGTGAAGGCCGGCCGCTTCATGCTCAGCCCCACCGCCTCCGTGGCGGAGCTCGCCAACGCCCTGGAAGGCCAGCCGCTGCCGGAGGACGTGCCCTTCGCGATGATCGAAGGCTGGCGCCTGCGCGACACCGACCAGGTGCTCGCCGCCCAGGGGCTCATCAAGCCCGGGGAGTACGTCGCCGCGGCCAGCCAGCCGGGCCGCTTCGCCGCGCCGTTCCCGCTGCCCACGCGCAGCCTGGAGGGCTACCTCTACCCGGAGACGTACGGGATCATCGCGGCCAACTTCAAGGTGGAGACCTTCATCCAGCGGCAGATCGATACCTTCCGCGCGCGCTTCTACGACGAGCACAAGGACGAGATCGCCAAGAGCGGCCGGTCGCTGCACGACATCGTCGTGATGGCCTCCATGCTGGAGCGCGAGGAGCCCGTGCCCTCCCAGCGCGCGCTCGTCGCGGGCATCCTCTGGAAGCGCGTGGACAAGGGCTTCCCGCTGGGCGTGGACGCCACCAGCCGCTACGAGCTGGCGGAGTGGAACGACCGCAAGGCGTTCCTCAAGCGGCTGCGGGACAACTCGGATCCGTGGAACTCGCGCACCCGCGCGGGCCTGCCGCCGGGCCCCATTGGCGCGCCCACGGTGGACTCGCTGCTCGCCGCGCTGCGGCCGGTGAAGAGCGACTACTGGTACTACCTGCACGACGCGCAGAAGGTCCTGCACCCGTCGCGCAACGCGCAGGAGCACGAGGCGCTCCGCGCCAAGTACAACGTGTACTGAGGCGCCACCATGACGTCCCCCCTCCTGGACCCGAGCCGCGTCTCCACGCCCCCCGCCGGCGCGGAGGCCGCCTTGCGAGAGGAGGTGGCCTTCCTGCGTCAGGAGACCGAGCGGCTGCGCCGGCTGCTGGAGACCGCGGCGCAGGTCACCTGGTCGACGGACCCCGCCAGGGAGGCGCTGACGCCCGTCTCCGCCTCGTGGACGGCCTTCACCGGCCAGACGCCGGAGCAGATGCGCGACCAGGGGTGGCTCCTCGCCCTGCACCCGGATGACCGGGCCGGGGCGCTGGCGGCGTGGGAGCGGGCCAAGGCGGGGCCGTCGCTCTTCTCCACGCGCTACCGGCTGCGGCGCGCGGATGGCGCGTACGTGTGGATGCTCGTCCGGGCCACGCCCATACCGGGGCCGGATGGCGCCGTGAGCGAGTGGGGGGGCACCTGCGTCGACATCCAGGCGCAGGTCCTGGGCGAGCAGCGCTCCGCGTTCCTCGCGCGGGCCAGCGAGCTGTTCGCGTCGTCGCTGGAGGCCTCCGCCACGCTGGCGTCGCTGGCGAACCTGTCGGTGTCGGCGCTCGCGGACTGGTGCATCGTGGACGTGCTGCACCCGGACGGCCACTTCGAGCGCGCCCAGGTGGTGACGGCGGACCCCTCCCAGGCGCAGCTCGCGGCCGCCGTGCAGCGGCTGGCGCCAGTGCCCCAGGAGCCGCCCGTCTATCCTCCCGCGGTGGCGCTGGCGACGGGCCAGTCCACCCTGGTGCCGGAGGTCACGGAGGCGGTGATGCGCTCCGTGGCGCAGGACGCGGACCACCTGGAGACGATGCGCCGGGTGGGCATCCGCTCGCTGCTCACCGTGCCGCTCCTGGCCCGCGGCCACATCCTGGGCGCGCTGTCCTTCCTGGTCACCACCTCCAGCCGCCGGTATGGCGACGAGGACCTGCGCTTCGCCCAGGAGCTGGCGAACGTGGCCGCGCTCGCGGTGGACAACGCGCGGCTGCTCCAGGGCGCGCGCGAGGCCATCCGCCTGCGCGACGAGTTCCTCTCCATCGCGAGCCATGAGCTGAAGACGCCGCTCACGCCGCTGAGCCTGAAGCTCCAGGCGCTGTCGCGCGCGGTGAAGTCGCACCCGGACTCGCCGCTGGCCCCGGTCATCCAGGCCCACGTGGAGACGGGGCACCGCCAGGTCCGCCGGCTCACGGAGCTGATGAACGACCTGCTGGACGTGTCCCGCATCAGCGCCGGCACCTTCCGCCTGCAGCGCGAGGACGTGGACGTCGCGGAGGTGGTGCGCGAGGTGGCCGCGAGCTTCGCGCCCCGGTTCGCCCTGGAGCACTGCGACTTCCAGGTGGAGGCCCCGGAGTCGGTGCGCGGCAGCTTCGACCGGGCGCGGCTGGCGCAGGTGTTGGATCACCTGCTGGACAACGCCCTCAAGTACGGCGCCGGGACGCCGGTGTCCGTGCGGCTGGTGGCGGACGGGCCCGTGGCGCGGCTCACGGTGCGGGACGGGGGCATCGGCGTCCCGCCGGAGCAGCGGCCCCGCCTCTTCGAGCGCTACGGCCGCGCGGTGTCCGAGCGCCACTATGGCGGCCTGGGACTGGGGCTCTACCTCACCCGCACCATCGTGGAGGCCGAGGGCGGGTGCGTGTCCCTGGAGAGCCGCCTGGGCGAGGGCGCCGCGTTCACGGTGGAGCTGCCGCTCACGCGGTCCTGAGCCGCTACGGCGCGCTCGTGCCGGGAGGCTCGGGCGACGTCTGGAACATGCCCGCGAGGATGCGCTCGGCCGCGTCCGCGAGCAGGTCCCGGGCCATGCGCGTCTCCTCGCCGAAGATGCCGCGCGACGTGTTCGCGTCCAGCACGTGCGTGGCCAGCAGCGCGAACGCGGAGGGCTCGTCGAACGTCGCCTCCGACGACAATACGCGCTTGCCGGGCTGTTGATCCTCTTCGTGGAAGCGCCCCTCCCACGTGTCGCCCAGGGTGATGGAGAAGTACTGCGCCGCCACGTTGCCGGGCCGCGACATGTGCGACGCGGCCACCACGGCGCGCAACTGGCCGCGCTCGTCCCCGGTCATCTCGCGTTTCCACGCCTCGACCGAGGCGTGCATGGTGTCGATCTGATCCCTCGCCGCGTCCTCGGCGTTCTGCAGGAGGTCCGGCACCCGGGCGTGGATGAACGCGGAGAGCTCCGCCTGCGTCACCCGGTTCGCCGCCAGCACGCCGTCCACGAGCGCGAGCGACGCGTCGAGCAGGCGCTGCTGCCGCGCCAGCGCCTCGGCCGGAAGCCCCCGGTCCTCCAGGCTCGCGCGGGAGGCGGTGATGAGGCCGCGCAGGGTGATGAGCCGCGTGCGCGTGTCGTCATCGAGCGCGCCCTTGCTGGCGAGCAGGACGTGGAGCGCGAGCGGCACGTGGGTGACGGCCTTGTATACGTGGTAGCGGCGCGTGCGCGCGGGCGCCTCGAAGCGCTGGCCGCCCTTGCGAAGGATGAGCACGTCGTCGATCTGCGCGATGACGGGCCCCATGCGGGACAGCACGGCCTCACGGCGCGCGGCGTACGCGTCGCGGAACGCCTGGTTGAGCACGGAGATCGGATCCGCGGGCTCGAGCGCCACGCTTCGCGCGACCTCGGACGGCGGCTCGGGAGGAGGGGAAGGGGAGGCGGGACCACCCACGGGGCACTCGGCCATGGCGCGCACCGTAGCGTCCCCCGCGCGCCCGTCATCCCCGGCCTCGCGCCGGTGTCCGGATTCCTGCAACCCGGAAGCGAAAGGCCGGCCCCGCGGCGAAGCGGAGGCCGGCCTTCCTTCACGGCTCAGCGGTGACGGCGGTCAGGTGCTCAGTCGACCGGACGCACCTGGACCTGCATCACGGTGTCGCTCTTGTTCACCGACAGCACCTCGATGATGGTGCCCGTCTTCGGGACCTTCACGCCGGCGTACGGCTGCGTGGCGTACCAGAAGGTGTTGGTGTCGTTGAACACCGGCACCGCGGGCTGCGAGGGGTACTCGCTGCGCGGGAAGCCGTTGGGCTTGAGCGACAGCGGGAAGCTGGGGTCCAGGCCGAACGTCGCGTCGTGCGTCTGCACGCGGCCGGACCAGTAGCGGCCGTCGCTGCGCTGCAGGGGCTGCGGGCGCGAGTCGATGGGCAGGATGCGGCCCTCGCCCGGGTGCTGCGACACGTTGTTGTTCGACTGGGAGGTGTCCCAGTAGGTGACGAGCAGGCCGGGGTTGTACGAGTATCGCTCCGCCCAGTCATACAGACCGTCCGCGCTGAAGCCGAAGTTGTACGGGCCCGTGGCCAGCCCCTCGTCGTAGCCGCGGAACTGGCGCCACTCGGCGATGTAGTAGTTGTCGTAGAGGGTGTGGGTGCCGTCCGTCACGAAGAACGTCGACTTGTCCCACCACTTGTGGCCCCACTCACCGTCGTCGCCAAAGACGTAGGTGTTCTTCGCCCACAACTGCACGGCGTCCACCAGGAAGCCGGCCTGGAAGTAGGCCGCGTCCGTCTTGTAGCGGATGCGCAGCGTGACCTTCTTGCCCGCGTAGGAGGACAGGTCGAACGACAGCGGCACCCAGCCCGTGGACGTGCCGGTGATGCCGTTGCCCAGGTTGTTGCCGTACGGGTTGCTGGTGCGGCTCACCGGGCTGGGCAGGTTGACGAACGAGCCCCCCTCCTCGGCGATGGAGACGTAGGCGTAGTCCCAGTCCTCCTCGATGTCGAACCACGTCTGGAAGGAGAAGGTGATGGGCGTCTTGCTCGGCAGCTTCACCGTCTTCTCCAGCACGCGGTCCAGGTTGTTGCCCTGGCCGCCCTGCCACATGCCCTGGCCCTCGAAGGGGGCGGTGGTGGGCTGCAGCACGGGCTTGCCGGGCAGCTTCACCACGAGCGCCTGCTTCGCGTTCTGCGAGGTGAACTCCGCGGGGCCCAGCCGGTGGTACGAGTACAGGCCCGCGTCCGTGGTGGCGTAGTCCAGCCAGCCCAACTGCAGCTTGTCCCAGGCGAAGAAGTCACCCGGACGGCTGCCGATGTCCGTGGTGCCGTCGTTCAGGTACGAGCCGGAGGACATGATGGTCCAGAAGCCCGTCCCGTTGTCCGCCGCGTTCGTCGTGTCGTAGTGGTCCGGCAGGCCCAGGTCGTGGCCGTACTCGTGCGCGAACACGCCCAGTCCGCCGTTCTCCGGCTGGATGGTGTAGTCGCCCACCCACTTGTCCACGCCCGTCCCGAAGCGCGCGCCGCCGTTCTGGTTGTACGCGGGACCCGCGCCATCCGGGCCCAGGCCCGTGCTGTACGCGTACCAGCGGTGGCTCCACACCGCGTTCGGACCCTGCGCGCCGCCGCCGACCTCCTCACCCATGCCGGCGTGGACGATCTGGAAGTGGTCGATGTAGCCGTCCGGCTCGTCGAAGTTGCCGTCGCCGTCGTAGTCGTACCGGTCCCACGTGTCGAACGTGTCCAGGTACGCCTTGATCTCCGCGGGCGTCTTGCCGGCGGCCTGCTGCGCGTGGGTCCACGCCTTGATGGCGTCGCTGATGAGCGGCCACACGGAGTTGGAGCAACTGGAGCTGCCGCACAGGTTGTTGCCGTAGCGCGCGGCGTTGTAGGGCACCTTCACCCACTCGGACACCGCGCCGGACACGGCGTAGCGGCCGGAGGACGCGGCCTTGTAGAAGTTCGCCACCGAGTCCGCGCCCGGAGTGGTGTCGAAGTAGAGCTTCTCGAAGTGCTCGCGGTTGTAGTCCGGCTGCCAGATGGTGGTGTTGTCCACCGAGCGGTCCGGGGCCGGAATCTCGTTGTGCAGCGGGCCGGGGATGTCGCCGCCCGGGTTGGTGGTCGGGTTGCCGAACACCGGGTGGATCTGCGTGCCGTACTCCACCAGGATGACGAAGATGCGGTCCGTGCGCTGCAGCTCCAGCTCCACGAACTTGCCGTTGGCCAGCTTCTGCACGCGGCCGGGCTGACCGCGACCCTCCAGGCGCTGCTGCAGCGCCTGCGCCTTCAGCTCCTTCTGCTGCTCCCCCAGACGGTGGGGCAGGTCATCCGTGATGTCCTGGACCACGGACTTGCGCAGCGACGCCGACGGCGGGGCGATGTCCGGTTGCGGCTTCTCGTACCACGCGCGCTCCGCGTACGCGGACGGCGCCGCGAGCGCGAGCAGGCCCACGGCCAGCCAAGACGGGTTTTTCCGCATTGCCACTCCTTAGGGTCAGGTCAGACATCCCGGCGGGGTCCGGGATTGCCCACTTTTTAGTGGAAGGCTCGTCCCCTTGGGAAGACCGGGTAGTTGAATTTTTACTGCAAGGACGGAGTGAGTCATCCGTCCGCTGGCGGTCGGAAATCCGAGAATGGGTAGGGGCGGTGGGGGGCCAAAGGACTACGGTTCCGGTCCGTGATGGCGCGTACACGTCCCGTGGATCCCCCGCTGCGGCGGGATGTCCGGCTCTTGGGCCGGCTGTTGGGTGAGGTGTTGGTGGAACAGGAGGGGCAGGCCCTGTTCGACAAGGAGGAGGAGGTCCGCCACCTGGCCATCCAGCGCCGGCGGGGGCCGGTGGCCGGACGACGCGCCGCGGCGGCGGAGCTGGCGGCGGTGTTGCGGCGGCTGCCTTCTGAGCAGGTGGAGCCGGTGCTGCGCGCCTTCTCCGTCTACTTCCAGTTGGTGAACCTGGCCGAGCAGCACCACCGCATCCGCCGCGCGCGGGCCCACGCGAGCCCCACCTCCGCCCGGCCCCAGAAGGGGTCGCTGGAGGCGACGCTGCTGACGCTGAAGGCCGCGGGCGTCAGCGCCGACAAGGTGCGTGAGACGCTGGGGACGCTGAAGGTGACGCTGACGTTCACCGCGCACCCGACCCAGGCGGTGCGCCGCACGCTGCTGGAGAAGCTCTACCGGCTGGCGCAGTTGTTGGAGGAGCGCGACCGCTGCGCGCTCACCCCGCGCGAGTCCGCCGCGAACCTCACGGCCATGCGCGAGGAGATCACCGCGCTGTGGCAGACGGACGAGCTGCGCCGCGAGCGCCCCACGGTGGGCGACGAGGTGAAGAACGTCCACTGGTACGTGGAGGAGATGCTGTCGGAGCCGGTGGCCCGGCTGCCGGAGGCGCTGGACTGGGCCTTCGAGCGCGCCTACGGCGAGCCCCTGGGCGCGCTGGACACGCCCGTGCGCGTGCATTCCTGGGTGGGCGGCGACATGGACGGCAACCCGCTGGTGACCCCGGAGGTGTTCGCGGACACGCTGCGCGCGCACCGCGCCCGGGGGCTGCGGCTGCTGTTGCGCGACGTGGAGCGGCTGGGCGGGATGCTGTCGCAGTCGGAGCGGCACGCGCGCCCCACGCAGGAGCTGGAGCGCTCGCTGGACGAGGACGCGAAGGCGCTGCCGGAGGTGGCCAGGCAGCAGGGGCCGCGCACGCTGGGCGAGCCGTGGCGCCGCAAGCTGCGCTTCATGGAGGAGCGGCTGACGCTGGCGCTGGAGCACGTGCTGGCGCGGCGCGAGGGGAGGGAGTCCACGCTGCCGGCCGGGGCGTACCGTTCACCGGAGGCGCTGGGGGATGACCTGGCGGTGCTGGAGCGGTCGCTCTTCGCGGCGAGAGCGGAGCACGCGGGCCTGCGCGAGGTGCGCCGCATGTCCGAGCGCGTCCGCGCGCTGGGCCTGGGCCTGGGCGAGCTGGAGGTGCGGGCCCCCGCGGAGGACGCGGTGAGCGCGGCGGCGTCCTTCCACGGCGGACCGGCCCCGACCGAAGGCGGCAAGCGGCTCCTGGAGGTGCTGGCGAAGCTGCGCGAGGGCCAGGACGAGGGCGGCGAGTCCGTCTGCCGCACGCTCATCCTCTCCATGGCCTCCACCGCGGCCGACGTGCTGGCGGCCTTCCAGTGCCTGAAGCACGCGGGGCTCTGGGACCCGGCGCGGCAGTGCGCCACCGTGGACGTGGCGCCCCTCTTCGAGCAGTTGGGCGCGCTGGACGGCGGCCCGGACGTGCTGCGCCAGCTCTTCGCGCACCCGGAGTACCGCCAGCACCTGAAGGGCCGTGGGGTGCAGGAGGTGATGGTGGGCTACAGCGACTCCGGCAAGGAGGTGGGCCTGCTCGCCGCGAGCGCCGCGCTGTACCGCGCCCAGGTGGCGCTCACCCAGGTGGCGGATGAGCACGACGTGCCCCTGCGCCTGTTCCATGGCCGAGGGGAGACGGTGGCGCGCGGCGGCGGCCCCGCCCAGACGGCCATCCTCGCGCTGCCGCCGGGCACGGTGGCCGGCGCCTACAAGGCCACCGAACAGGGCGAGGCGATGGACCACAAGTACGCGCGCCCGGAGCTCACCCAGCGCACGCTGGAGCTGGTGGTGGGCGGCGTGCTGCTGCACACGCTGGACGCGCAGCCGCGCCCGTCGCCGGAGGACGAGTCCGCCTTCCGCGCCGCCTTCGACGCGCTGGCGGAGTCCGGCCGCAAGGCGTACCGCGCGCTCGTCTGGGAGGACCCGCGCTTCGTGGAGTTCTTCATGAAGGGCACGCCGGTGGATGAAATCTCCGCGCTGCCCATCGGCTCGCGCCCCAGCAAGCGCAAGGCGGGCGGGCTGGACACGCTGCGCGCCATCCCCTGGAGCTTCGCGTGGACGCAGACGCGCGCCATCCTCCCGGCCTGGTACGGCGTGGGCAGCGCGCTGGAGGAGTCCGCGGCCACGCCGGAGGGCGCGGCGCTCCTGCAGCGCATGTACAAGGAGTGGCCCTTCTTCCGCGCGGTCATCGACAACGTGACCATGGTGCTGGCCAAGACGGACATGGCCATCGCGGCGCGGTACGCGAAGCTGGCCCCCGCGGCCACGCGGCCCCTGTGGCTGCGCATCCAGCAGGAGCACTCGCGCACGCGCCGCGCGGTGAAGTCGCTCACGGGCGAGGCGAAGCTTCTGGACAACAACCCGCAGCTCCAGCGGAGCATCGCGCTGCGCAACCCCTACGTGGACCCCATGTCCTTCCTCCAGGTGGAGCTGCTCAAGCGCAAGCGGGACGGGGACGCGGAGTGCGACCGGCCGCTCCTCCTGGCGCTCAACGGCATCGCTGCGGGCATGCGGAACACCGGTTAGAGAAGAGACCATGGCCCAGGAGACGTTCGTCGTGGAGGAGATCAACCCCAAGCACGGCTTCGCGCGCGTGCGCCCGGAAGAGGGCACGGGGTTGCTGCACACCGCCCTCTATCCGGATCCGGAGTTCACCCAGGCGCCGCCCTTCCAGCTCCGCAAGGGGGACCGGGTGACGGGCCTTCGCCGGGGCCAGACGGTGTCGGAGGTGGCCTGGCTCACGCGCGTGGAGCCGCCCTGGGAGGAGGTGGAGCGCGTGGCGGAGCTGCTCGCGCTCCTGGAGCGCTGGGAGATCCGCGTCCCCCACGAGGCCCGCGTCCTGGCCGAGCACGCCTGGCGCGACAGCAGGGACAACCCGCTGCGCGACGAGCTCCAGGCGCAGTTGCCCACCTTCTTCGACCTGGAGGGCGCCCACCCCTTCGAGGACCCCACGCTGCTGGAGCGCCTGTCCGCCGCCATGCAGCCGTACCTGCCGGGGTTCGCCCTCCAGCCGGTGCAGGGCCAGCCCGCGGTGCGCGTGGAGCCCGGCGCCGTGGAGGTCCAGGCGGGCGTGGGGAGCTGGGAGGTGCCCCAGCCCACCTTCGCCCCGATGATCGCGGAGGTGAACGCGAGGCTCGCCGCCGCCGGAGCCCCCGTGCGCTGGGTGCCCACGCGCGAGGACTGGATGCTCGCGCCGCCCGCGCTGGCCGCGCTCCTCCAGAAGCACGGCCTGCTGGGGCCTCAGTAGCCGTAGGAGCCGCTGCGCACGTCCACCAGCCGGCCGTCGCGGAAGATGGCCACCTGCATCAGCCGGTGGGGCCCGAAGTTGTAGGTCCACTCCTCCACGGTCGTGGAGGTCGTGACCTCCGTGGAGGCCTCGCCGTAGCGCGTCCGGTCCCGCGTCCCTTCCTTGACCTTCTGGGTCACGTACTCCGTCCTGCTCTGCTTCGTCACCGGCTCGCCGCACTTGGCCAGCGCGTCCGTCTGCGAGGCCCCCTCCGACACGAGCTTGTTGTCGCAGCGCAGCGCGGACGCGTGGACGAGCGAGGGCAGGGCGAGGCAGGCGACGACGAGGGCGGCGGGAAGGGTGCGCATGGGGAACGCTCCGGGGAGTGGAAAGGGGCAGGGAACACGGCCAGGACGCGGCGGACCCGAAACTATTCAACCCTCCGTGCGCTTTCCCGCCGGGCAGCCGCTACAGGCCGCCCTTCGCCTTGAGGGTGCGCGCCACCTCGTCCGCCATCACGCGGTGGCCCTCCACGGACGGGTGGATGCCGTCCACCTCCAGCCCGTCGATGAAGAGGTCCACGTTGCCCGGCTGGCGCGTCACGGCCTCCAGGTCGATGAGCTGCGCGCGCGTCAGGGAGCGCAGCCACGCGTTGAACTCGTGGCGCTGGGCCTTCATCAGCTCGAAGTCCCCGCCGTCCGCGCCCATCTTCTCCTTGGGCAGCAGCGTGCTCACCCACAGCCGGCACATGGGCTGGAGCTGATCCAGCAACTGCGTCATGCGCTGCTGCAGCTTCGGCACCGTCATGCCCTCCGCGGCCAGGTCGTTGACGCCCAAGAGGACGATGCAGTCGGTGACGCCCTGCAGGGAGAGCACCTCCTGCGGCAGTTGGAGGTTCGCGTCCCAGAAGCCCTGCCCGGACGCGCCCGAGTTCACCACCGGCACCCCGAGCTGCTTCTCCACCCGGGACGGCCACGCGTTGCGCGTGTCGTTGAACGTGCCCGTGTAGCCCTCCGTGATGCTGTCTCCAATGGCGACGAAGGCCCGGCCCGGTGCGCCCTCCACGTCCACCGTCGCCACGCCCGTGGCGTACTCCCAGGCCTGGCCGCCCAGCGCGCCCTGCGTCGTCGCGTAGGCGCCGGCCTTCATCCAACTGTCCGGGAACGCCTGGATGCGGCTCTTGCCCAGCGCGCCCTTCACCTCGAAGGAGATGGCCAGCTCGTCGCGGAAGCCCACCGGGAAGGAGACCGGATCCGACGTCACCAGCGTGCGCGTGCCCGTGGTGAAGCCCGGCTGGCCGCCGAAGGTGAGCGCCACCGGAGCGGAGTCCAGCGCGCCGTTGTTGCCCGCCTTCGCCACCGTGGCCCGCTGCAGCGTCAGGCCGCCGTCGCCGGAGCGGAAGGTGACGCGCACGCGGCTGCCCGCGCGCCCCAGGGGGACCTTGAGCCGGTACGTGGTGAAGGTCCCCACGGAGACGGATTCGCGCAGCGACTGGTGGAAGGCGGGCTGGAACTTCGTGGGCAGGGGCGCCACGGGCGGCGTGGCCTGCACCTGGTGCCCGTCATGCAGCGTCAGCGTGGGGGCGGCCTCCACCGACCCCTCGGCGGCGGGCGCGGTCACCTCCGCGTCCGTGCGGCCCTGCCCGGAGGGCTCCTCGGGCGAGCGGCCGTCATCCATGCCTCCACACCCCACCAGCACGCCCAGGGCTCCGAAGCACCCCCAGCGCAGCGCCTTCCTCAGACCCATGCCCACGACCTCCCGGCGCAAGACAATGTGCACGATGTGCCCGCGTGGCGACCCGGGGATTCATGGCGCGCGCCAATCCCAGCGGGCCATGAACATCCCCTGCCAGGGAGCGGACGGCGCAGCACTTCCCCCACGCGGTGGCGGGCCGGGCCCCTGGAGGACCCGCGCGCTCGCCACCCGGGGCCGGGGCGCTGCCTTCCGTGGGCAATCCGTTGCCTACGGGACGCAGGCCCCCACGTCGCCGTCGTTGTTGTTGATGGGCCGGCAGGTCGCGCCGTTCGCGCACCCCGGTGAGCCCGAGGGCAGGCGGCACAGCGTCCGGCACGCGCCGCCGCCGCCGCCGGTCATCACGCAGGTGCTGCCCCGTGAACACTGGTTGCTGAACTCGCACGCCGCGCCTTCCGTCCGCGACCCCTGGCCCGCGCACACCGAGCCGGTGGCGGCCGGGTAGCAGGCCAGCGGGCTCTCGCAGTCCTGCGCGAAGGCATCGCACCGCGCGGACGCGGGGCCGCACACCAGCGGCAGCTCGCGCGTGCCGGACAGCCGCAGCACGGTGTTGCACTCGCCCGTGCCGCAGTCGGAGGTCGCGTGGCACAGCTCGCGGCAGAAGAAGCCGACGCCGCCGTCGCCCTGCGACTCGTCCTTGCAGTACAGGCCCGCCGCGCACGTGTCGTACGTCTGGCCCGGAGGCGACTCGGCCAGCGTGCACGGCGCGCCCTCCGTGGCGGTGCCCGCCGCGACGCACTGGCGCTCGGTGGTGCCGGCGTCGGAGCCCACGTACGTGCACCGCTGTCCGGACGGACAGTCCTGGCGGACCACGTCGCACGCGGCCGCGAAGCACTGGCTGCCCGTGCCGCCGTCCGCCAGGTCCGTGTACAGACAGCTCTGTCCCGCGGCGCAGCCCTCCTGCTTCGTCACGTTGCACGCGAAGTCGGAGCTTCCACCGCCGCCGCCATCACCCGCGTCGACAGTCCCGGAATCTCCGGCGTCGGTCCCGGAATCCAGGGTGGTCCCGCCATCCGTTGGCGGGCGGACAGTCCCGCCGTCATCGCAGCCCGCCACCCACAGCCCCAGCATCAGGGCGCCACCCAACAACACGAGACGTGCACTCATCCGGAAACTCCTGGCGTCGAAGTAGCCTGGGACTTACACGAGCCATTCCGTTGTCCGGGGGCCCTTGAACCGGGCCTGGAAACCAGCCGACACTTCCGGTTTGAGAACCGAGGGGGTCAGGGTGCGCATGAACACGAAGTTGGATGGGCCGGTGGAGCCAGACCCGTACATGAACCGCCGCGCCGAGGAGCGCGTGGCGGCGCGGTTCGAAGTGCGTTTCGAGCAGATGGAGGACGCGGCGCGCGCGCTGCGGGCCTACTCGCTGAACCTGTCCGCGGGCGGGCTGTGCCTGCGCACGCGCAAGTCCTACGACGTGGGCGCGCAGGTGCGGCTGGCCATGGTCATCGACGGGGAGGAGTTCCACCTCACCGGCGTCGTGGCCTGGGTGCGCGACGAGGCGGAGGCCATCGGCGTGCGCTTCATCGACGTGAGCGAGGAGGACCACGAGCGCCTGCGCCGCGTGGTCGCGAGCTTCAAGCGCTGAAGCCGCATCCGCCGCGGGAGGTGCCCGGCCAGGACGCCGGGCCCTCGCGGCACCCTGCCGCTACTTCTGGGGCTCGTACTCCGAGTGGCGGAACACCCCGGAGTCACCCTCCACGTAGCCGCACGCCCGGTAGAAGGCGCGCGTCTCCTCGGTGACGTTGATGGGGGCGATGAGCTGCAACTGCTTCACGCTCAGCACCTTGCCCCGCTGCGCCACCTGCGCGAGCAGCGCGCGGCCCACGCCCCGGCGGCGCCAGCCCTCGGACACCACCAGCTCGTCCACGGTGGCCACGCGCCCGCGCAGCCGAAGCTGCGGCCGGTGGGAGAAGGACACCATGCCCACCGCGCGGTCCTGCGGGTCTCCCGCGACGAAGATCTCAATCTCCGGATGGCTGATGACCCAGTGCACCGTCTGCTGATCGGTGCCCTGGGGGTAGCCCAGCTCACGCAGCAGCTGGGCCATGACCTCGGCGTCACCGCGACGCGCGCGGCGGATCCGGAAGGCGTTGGCGTCTGGGGCGGGGGTCATGGTGCGGACGATGGGCTGGGACACGGAAGTTGGGATTCTAACGACTGGGCCGCCGGCCTCCAAAGAGGAACGGCGGCCCGGATGTCTTTCTGCGGTGGGGGCGGAACCGGCGCCGGCCCTACGGCTGCTCGCGGCAGAGCGAGCGCAGGGCGGTGGTGATGTCGTTCTGCTGCGGCACGGACGCCATCTCCAGCGCGTCCGCCAGGCCGATGCCCGGGACGAACTTGCCGGCGACCAGCCGGGGCGGCGCGAGCAGCGAGTAGAACAGCTCCTCCACGGTGCGCCGGACCAGGTGCTCGCCGAAGTTGGTGACCTCGGTGTCCTCGTTGACGAAGAGCACGCGGCCCGTCTTCTGGACGGAGGCCTTGATCATCTCCCAGTCGTACGGCCAGAGCGAGCGCAGGTCGATGACCTCCACGCTCAGGCCTTCCTCCGCCAACTGCGCGGCGGCCTTGATGCACAGGGGCATGGTGCGGCCGTAGCTGATGACCGTGGCCTGGGTGCCCTCGCGCACGAGCTTGCCCTTGCCAATGGGGATGGCGAACGCCTCCACCAGCGGCCATTGGGGCTTCCACTGCGAGCGGTCACCCAGGGGCGCGTCGATCATCTTCGACAGCGCGCGGTCGTCGTCGGGCTCGCCCGGGATGCGCTCCTCGCCCTTCACGCGCAACAGCGCCTTGGGCTCCAGGAACATGACGGGGTTGGGGTCCTGGCACGCGGAGATGAGCAGGCCGTACGCGTCCAGCGGCGTGGAGGGCATGACGACCTTCCAGCCGGGGATGTGCGTCATCGTCGCGTCGAAGGAATGCGAGTGGTACAGCGACCCGCGGATGCCGCTGCCCACGGGCGTGCGCACCACCATGGGCACCGCCCAGTCCCCGTTGGTGGCCCAGTGCGTGTTGCCCGCCAGCTTGAGCAGGTCGATGGTGTTGTAGATGTAGTCGCAGAACTGGATCTCCGCGACGGGGCGGTGGCCCGCCATCGCCAGGCCCATGGCCGTGCCGATGATGCCGCGCTCGTCCAGGGGGCTGTTCCACGCCGTCTTCAGGCCCTGCGTGCAGGTGAAGACGCCGCCCAGCGGGGCGCCCACGTCCTCGCCGAAGATGTCGGTGACGCCCAGGTTCTCTTCCGCGTAGTGCAGGGCCATCCGGATGGCCTGTGCCATGTTCGCCATGGTTACTTCTTCTCCGCGTAGATGTGGTCCCAGATGGAGTCGCCAGAGGGCTGCGGCTCGTCGCGCACGGTGCGCGCCGCGGCGGCCAGCTCCTCCGTGTAGCGGTTGCGCGCCTCGTCCATCTGCTTGCGGTCGAGGACGCCCTCCTGCTCCAGCCGCGCCTCGAACAGGCGCAGGCAGTCCTGCTCCTCGTTCACGAAGTTGGCGCCGGACGCGGACGAGTGCCCGTACAGGCGCGACACGCGCGCCTCGATGAAGTACGGCTTGCGCTCCTTGCGCACGTAGTCCATCGCGGCCTGGAGCTCCTGGTAGGACTCCACCGGATCATTGCCGTTGATGACCTTCGCCGGGATGTTGAAGGCGCGCGCGCGGTCCGCGATGTTCGTCTCGCCGTGCTGGCCGTCCGAGGTGGTGCTGATGCCCCACTTGTTGTTGGTGACGATGATCAGGATGGGCAGCGGGTTCGCCGGGCGGCTGCTCCAGATGAGGCAACTGGCGAAATCGCCCTCGGCCGTCCCCGCGTCGCCGCCGGTGACGATGCTGATGCCGTCGCCGCCGTGGCGCTTCTGGGCCATGGCCGTGCCCGGCGCGATGGCGTACTGCACCTCGATGGGGGAGGTGACGGGCGCGATGTTCTTCGAGCGCCGGCTGAAGTGGCCCGCGAAGTTGCGGCCGCCGGAGTAGGGGTCCGTGGCCGTGTTCTTCATCTGCCGCAGCGCCCCGATGGGCTCCTCGCCCATGGCGAGCAGCGTCGCGGACTGGCGGTAGTGCGCGTGCAGGTAGTCGTAGGCCGGGCCCTCGCCGACCTTCATCAGCATGCCCAGGGGGACGTTGAACGCCTCCTCACCGGGGCCGCCGATCCAGAAGTAGCCGTGGCCCTGCTTGTACATCTGGATCAGGCGCTCCTCCAGGACGCGCGCCTTCACCATCAGGTCATGGATGCGGATGAGCTGCTCTCGGGGCAGGGAGAGCGGCGCGGAGTTTTCTTTGATCAACCGGGGCCGTGACACGGGCGGAGGACCTCGAAGGGAAAGAAAGGGACGCCCCTATACTCCGAACGCGGCCTCCCGGCTCAAGGACCTGTTGGCCGCCGTGTTCGCCAGCACCTTTCCGCCCCCGGGGTGGCGCGACGCGGCAATGAGCGGAACTCATCCATGCCCCGTGACGTGCTGTTCCAGGAGCGCTCCCGGTCCGGGTTGATCGCACGGCCGCTGAGGGGCCGGCGGAGGGAGCACCCGCGAGGAATTGCCCGACAGGTGGACTCCTCGCGTCAATCAGGAAGTGCGATACAGTCCGCCCCGCCCCGACCGCGTTCGTCACGACGCGGGCTCCCCCAGGTGTGCCTTTGTCCCGTACGAACACGCGCCTCGACCCCGTGCCCGAATCACCTGATGCGTCCGATGCGGCGCCCGGCACCCCGCCTCCTCCTCCGGAGTACACCGGCACGCATTCCCGGGAGCTCACCGCGCTGCGCGGGGAGCACACGGCCACCCGGCTGACGGGGGCGCTGGGGCTGCCGGCCGTGGAGCCCACGAGCACGGTCATCGCGCCCATGGAGGCCGGCGAGCTGCCCAACGTGGCGGCCATCCGCGGGCTTCGCTTGGATCAACTGCTGCTGCTCACCACGGGCGCGCTGGTCATCGTCATCGTGGGGCTGCTCGCCGCGCTGTCCGCGAAGACGACGGAGGCGCAGCTCACCGCGACGTCGGACCGCTTCACGCAGCGGCTCCAGTCCCAGGCGCGCGAGCTGGGCCAGACGGTGAGCCACACGCTGGCGCTCACCTCCGCCACCAGCCTGCGTGACAACAACTACGCGTTCCTCACGGAGGTGGCGCGCTCCATCATCGCGGACAACCACAACATCCTGCGCGTGCAGATGTTCGACGCGGACGGGCAGCTCGTCGCGGACAGCGACCCGGCCGCGAAGCTGGGCGAGTCCTCCGGAGGCCGCACCGCGGAGCGCCGCTGGGCCAGCGCCTTCTTCCAGGGCCAGCCCGTCTTCGAGTTCCAGGAGCCGCTCGACTACGGCTCGCAGGGCGGCAAGGGCGTGGTGGTCATCAGCTACTCGCTGGAGGACCTGCAGAAGCAGCTCCACGAGCTGGAGGAGACCAACCGCGCCGCGGTGCGCGCCAACACGCTGCGCATCGTGGGGCTGGGCGTGGGCTTCGTCGTCTTGGCCGGCGTGCTGGCCGCCTTCCAGAGCCGCCGCATCACCAAGCCGCTGGGCGTGCTCACCCACCGCGTGATGCAGCTCGCCGCCGGTGACCTGGGCGCCCGCGCGGGCACGGCGCCGGGCGCGGGCCGCGAGGTGACGACGCTGGGCGTGGTGTTCAACCACATGGCGGAGCGCATCAAGGTCCTGCTGGAGGACGTGCGCGCCAAGGCGCAGTTGGAGCGCGAGGTGTCGCTCGCGCGCACGGTGCAGGAGACGCTCCTGCCGGGCCGCGAGGCCGTGACGGTGGGGCCGCTGCGGCTGGCCGGGCTGGTGGTGCCCGCGGACGCGTGCGGCGGCGACTGGTGGTTCCGCGCCGCGCTGGACGACCGGCGCGTCGTCATTGGCATCGGAGACGTGACGGGCCACGGCCTGTCCACGTCACTGGTCGCCACCAGCGCCACCAGCGGCTTCGCCTCCGCCATGACGCTGCGCGAGCCGTCGCAGGTGCACGCGCAGATGCTCATCACCGCGCTCAACGTGACGCTGGCCAACGTGGGCCGCGGTGAGCACCAGATGTCCAGCGCGCTCGCGGTCATCGACGTGTACAGCGGCAGCATCGACTACGCGGCGGGCGCCCACCCGGCGGCGGCCATCTACAACCGGAACACGCGGCAGATGGCGTCGCTGCCGGCGCGCGGTCCGCTGCTGGGCGCGAACGTGGCGTCGCAGTTCACGTCGCGCCAGGCGCAGTTGAGCCCCGGCGACATCATCGTCTGGTACACGGACGGCCTCACGGAGGCGCGCGACGGCGCCAACCGGCTCTACGGCACGCAGCGGCTGGCCGCCGCGCTCCAGGCCCACGCCCACCTCCCCGCCGACGCCCTCCGCGACGCGCTCCTCGCGGACGTGCGCGCGTTCAGCGCCGGTCAGCCCCAGCGCGACGACATCACCGTCATCGTCGCCGAATTCAGCCCCGCCCCCTCGCCGTGACGAACCGCATGCGCCCATTCATCCGCTCCCCGCGCCGCGTCTCCACCGCGCTCGCCCTGCTGGCCACCCTGGCCGGCCCTCCGGCGGCGCTCGCCCAGTTCCGCCCGCCGCCCGCCACCGAGGCGCAGCGCATGACGGAGCAGGGCGAGCAGGTCCTCGTGTCCGCCAACGCCGCGCTCGCGAAGGGCGACAAGAAGGAGGCCGAGGAGAAGTTCAAGAAGGCGCTCCAGCTCTTTGAACAATCGCTCGCGCAGGAGCCGCAGTCCGTGTTCGCCGCCGCGGGCCTGGGCAGCGCCGCCAACGCGCTCCAGGACTTCCAGCGCACGGCGACGCGCCTGGCGCCGGTGTTCGCGCAGAACCCGCGGGACCTGTCGCTCGCGTACCCGCTGGGCACCGCGTACTTCAAGCTGCGCCGCTTCCAGGAGGCGGTGCCGGTGCTGGAGCAGGTGGCCGCCGCGGATCAGCCGGACCACCTCATCGTCCACTACTACCTGGCCAGCTATTACCTGTACGTCCAGGACGGGAACCGGGCCGTGACGCGGCTGCAGCGCTACCTGGTGCTGCGCCCGGAGAAGCTCGCGGGCAACGACTTCCAGATCCACGAACTGCTGGGCAAGGCGCACCTCATCCGCCGGGACGCGGCCGCCGCGCGCGCCTCGTTCGAGAAGGCCCAGGCCGGCCGGGCGGAGTCGGCGACCGCGCAGATCGGCCTCGCGGCCGTGCTGGAGATGGAAGGCAAGGTCGCGGAGTCCCGCGCGCTCCTGGAGCGGCTGGTGACGAAGTTCCCGCAGGTGGCGGAGCCGAAGGAGCGCCTCGCGCGCCTGTACCTCGCCGCGGGCGACGTGCCGCGCGCGGACCTCCAGGCCACCGCCTTGATGAAGCTGGGCTCCACGCCCGCCGCGCACCTGTTGCTGGGTGACGTGCGGCTCGCGCAGAAGCAGCCCGCGCAGGCGGAGGCGGAGTTCCGCAAGGTGCTGGAGCTGCAGCCGGGCCTGCTGATGGGGCAGATCGCCGTGGGCAAGGCGCTCCAGGCGCAGGCGCGCCACGAGGAGGCCATCCAGTTCCTGGAGTCCGCCGTGAAGTCGGGCGGCGGCAGCCTGGAGCTGTGGGCGACGCTGGGCTCCGTCAACCGCCGCGCCGGCCGCTACCAGCGCGCGGTGGAGGTGCACCGCCGCGTGGTGGAGATGGCCCCGCGTCAGGCGCTGGGGCACATGCTGCTGGGCGCGGATCACTTCGCCACCGGCCAGTGGGACCAGGCCATCGAGGACTACGGCAGCGCGCTCCAGGCCGAACCCGGCCACCCCGGCGCGAAGCAGTGGCTGGCCCGGGCCCTGGCCCACCGCGCGCGCGACCGCGCCGGCACCCAGCGCCTGGAGGACGCCGTGCGCGACCTGCGCCGCGCGTATGACCTGGACCGCTCCGTGCCCATGGCCCGCCGGCTGGGCGCGGCGCTCCTGGACAGCCACCAGTTCGCGGAGGCCCGCAAGGTGCTGGAGGGCGCGGTGACGCTGCCGGGCGTGAGCTGGCGCGAGCACCTGCTGCTGGGCTACGCCCGGCTGGGCGGTGGCGACCCTCAAGCAGCGCTCGCCGCGTTCACCCAGTCCGGCGAGGCCACGCAGGAGCCGGATCAGCGCGCGGAGGCGTCCGCGGGCGCCGCGCTCGCGGAGGTGGAGCTGGGCCAGGTGGACGCCGCCGTGCAGCGGCTGACGGACGCGGGCCCCTCCAAGACGGCCGCGAAGGTGGCGGAGGCGAACCTGCCCCGTGTGCTGGTGCGCCGGGCCCTGGCGAAGCTGGAGGCGGGCGACGCCGCCGCGGCGAACCGGGACCTGGACGCGGTGGACCGCCTGGGCACCGGCAAGCGCGCGGACCTGGCGAAGCTGGCCGCCTTCGCCCGGGCGCTCACGCGCGCGGAGGAGGGGCGGTTCGCGGAGGCCACCGCCGGCATCAAGCGCTCCCTCACGCCCGCGCCGGAGTGGGCGTGGCCCAACACGCGCGCGCTCGCGGACGCGTGGGTGCTCTACCGCCAGGGCAAGGTGGCGCCCTCGCGCAAGCTGCTCACCGCCGCCCAGAAGAAGCCCATGCCCGGGCAGCCGAAGTGGATGGGCAACCTCACCGGCGCGCTGCTGCGGCGTGAGGCCGCGCTCGCGTACGCCTCCGGCAACATGAAGGCGTCCCAGAAGGCGCTGAAGGCCGCGCTCGCCGCGACGCCGGACGACGCGCTGGTGCAGCACAACCTGGCGTGCGTGGACTGGCGCCAGGGCGACAGCGGCTCGGCGCTCGCGACGTGGAAGCGCCTGGAGACGTCCGTGCCCGTCGCCTCGCTCAACCTGGGCATCGACGCGCAGGAGCGCCGGCATGAACCCGCCGAGGCCGTGGACGCCTGGCGCCGCTACCTGGCCTCCGGCGCGGGCCTCCGCGCCGCCCAGGTGCGGGAATGGAAGGACCGCCTGCAGGGCCTCTATGGACTGGGTGACGCGCAGGGCGTCACGCCGGCCGCCGGGGTCGCGGAGGAGACGCCGTGAAGACGCCATCCCTTGTCGCGCGGGGGAGCCTCCTGCTCGCCGCCGCGCTGTTCGCTGTTTCCGTCGCCAGCCCCGCCTCCGCCGCGCCGAAGAAGGCCACGCTGGGCGTGTTCCTCGCCACCACGCTGTCGGATGGCCAGGAGCGCTTCCAGTACGCGGAGGCGCTCGCCCAGAAGCTGGAGGCCAGCCTGGGCCGCCCCGTGGGCGCCAAGAGCTTCGGCCGCTACGAGGACTTCTCCAAGGCGGTGGGGGAGGGGCAGATCGACTTCGCCGTGGTGGACGGCTGGGCCGCGGTGCAACTGGGCGCCAGGGCGGAGGCGGTGGCGTACGCCCCGCGCGCCGGTGAGACGCAGCAGCGCTGGGCCATCATCTCCCTCCAGAAGGGCACCGTGAAGGACCTCGCCGGCAAGCGCATGGCGCTGGTCAAGGGCGCGGGCTCCTCGGACCCCAAGTTCGTCTCCCACGTGGTGCTGGGCGGCGACCTGGATGCCCAGAAGCACTTCAAGCTGGTGCCGGTGCCCAACGTGGAGTCGGCGGTGAAGATGCTGGAGGCCAAGGGCGCGGAGGCCGCGCTCGTGCCGGTGGCGCACGTGCCCAGGGACATGCGGGTCCTCTTCAAGAGCACCCGGGTGCCGGGCGCCGTCCTGGTGGACCTGAAGGGCGGGGGAGACGCGTTGTCCCAGTCCCTGTCCTCCGTGGGTGCGGTGGCCCCGTTCGACGCCTTCACCCGCATCCAGGGCCGCGAGTTCGAGGACTTCCGCAAGCTCGTCACCCAGGGCCCCCCGCGCCGCCAGCCCGTCTTCGCGGACCCCCCCGACCTGAGGGTGGAGACCCCCGTGTTCGTCCAGTCCGAGTCGCTGGGTCCCGCGCTCCCGCCCTTCGCGGACGACCTGGCCGTCTCCGCCGAACAGCCCGATGACTGATTGCGCCGTGAGCTGATCCGCGTGGGGCGCCCCCGCCGCCCCGCGCATGTTTCAGCGCGATCGACAGCCATGACTTGGCCTAAGGCGAGTTATTGCGGTAATTTGAGAAGTCGAGCGGAACGCCACCGTTCAGGGGTGGAAACTCGTCCCTGAGAACGATTGCCAGTCGCACCGGCTCTGGATCCTGGCGCAACGACCGCGGACATCCCTGCTTCCCCCTCGTGGAATTGAGAACGATGGACTCGACTGAGTACGGTGGGCCGCGCACCAACGCGGTGAAGGGGTTTGCCGGTAGGCTGGGCGCGCGCGCCTGCCTCACCCTGGTGGTCTGCGCACTGTCCCTCTTCGCGGTGGAGACGGCCCAGGCCCAGGAGGCCCAGGAGCCTGCCCCGAAGACGCGGACCAAGGCCGCCCGCAAGCGCGCGGCGGCCGCCGCGGGCGCGAAGGCCACGACGCCGGGCGCGAAGGCCGCCACGCCGGGCGCGAAGCCTCCGCGCACGGCGAAGACGCGCCGGGGCGCGAAGACGCCGCCCCCGCCGGTGGAGCCGGAGGTCATCCCGGCGGATGAGCCCACCCCGCAGGAGCCGGCGCTCGCCACCGAGCCGCCGCCCGCGGCGCCTCCCGCCCCCGTGGCCGGCCCCGGTCCGTCCGTGGCGGATCCGCTGCCCGTGGCCTCGCCGGCCTCCGCGTCGCCGTCCCCGTATGATGGGCCGCTGACCACGGACATCCCGTCCAACCCGCCGCCCGCGCCCGCGCTGGGTGCCGGCGCGGTGCTGCCGGCGTCGCAGCCGCGCATGGCGGACAACGTCCCGGACCGCGCGCCCTTCACGGAGCCCGCCTCCGACCGCGCGCTGCCGCCGCCCTCCAGCCTCTCCGGCCTGGACGGCCCGGACCTGGGCGGGGGCGACGACCTGGAGCAGAACATCAACATGGCGCTGAGCGAGGCCGTCGTCACCACGGCGTCCAAGCGCAGCCAGCGCATCTCCGACGTGCCCCTCACGGTGTCGTGGATCCCGGCGGAGGAGCTGGAGGGCACCGGCCAGTTCTCGCTCTGCGAGGCCATCCAGTACTTCCCCGGCATGGAGTGCCGCCGGGGCTCCATGCGCAAGGCGGCGGTGAGCGCGCGCGGCCTGGGCTCCAACTACCTGTCCAACCGCCTGCTGCTCCTCAAGGATGGCCGTCCGCTGACGGACCCCTGGACGGGCCAGTTCTACGCGGATGAGACGACGCCGCTCACCAACCTGAAGCAGGTGGAGGTGATTCGCGGCCCGGGCTCCTCGCTCTACGGCTCCAACGCCTTCAGCGGCGTCATCAACATCATCGAGCGCCAGCCCGCGGACCTCATCGCCAAGGGCCAGAACGTGGGCGCCGACGCGCGCATCCTCGCGGGCCAGGACAAGACCTGGCGCCTGCAGACCAACGTCGCCGGCCGCGGCGGCCCGGTGGAGGCGCTGCTCGGCTACTACGGCTTCGGCTCGGACGGCCCGCAGCTCTTCAACAACCCGCAGCTCGGCCAGACGGACACCAACGAGGACTCGCTGGTCCACCAGGTGAACGGCAAGGTCCGCGTGGGGCCGCTCGCGCTGGACGCGGACTTCACGGACGGCAACATCGGCCGGCCCGGCGGGCAGAACATCTCCACCGTGGGCAACTGCGGCCGCTGCCACTACACCGCGCAGGACAACGAGCACGTCCAGAACCTGAACGCCGCCCTGCAGTTGGATCAGCAGGTGACGGACAACGTGCGCGTGTTCGCCCAGGGCTACGCCTTCTTCAAGCGCCGCAACGTGACGCTGGAGAATGAGATCACCGGCGCGCTGGAGGACACGCTGGGCAAGCGCAGCCGCCTGGGCGGTGAGGCGCGCGCGCTGTTCTCCCTGGACAAGCTGTCCGTCACCGTCGGCGGCGACGTGAAGGCCGACCAGGTGAACAACCAGAACATCCTGCCCGGCCTGACCCTGGACGACACGAAGCAGACCATCCTGGGCGGCTTCGTGGACGCCGAGTACCGCGTCACGGACCGGCTGGTGGTGGGCGCGGGCGCCCGCTACGACAACTACCAGATCCCCTCCAGGGTCTGGGAGGCGAAGACGGATCAGATCTCCCCGCGCGCCAGCGTGGTGTTCCACGCCATCCCGGAGCTGCTCACGCTGCGCACCAACTACGGCCGCGCCTTCCGCGCGCCCACGCTGGCGGAGCTGGCCATCAACCAGCAGATGTACGCCGCGACGCTCTTGGGCAACCCGGCCCTGCGCGCGGAGACGCTGGACACGGTGGAGGCGGCGGTGGACTTCTGGCCGCTGGACCGCAGGGTGCGCCTGACGGGCACGGGCTTCTACAACCGCGCCCGGAACTTCATCAACCAGGAGCTGCTCTTCGGCTCCACGTCCCAGTTCAAGAACCTGGGCGACGCGCGCGTGGCGGGCTTCGAGGCCGAGGCCGCGGCGCAGGTGCCGTCCATCAACTCGTCCTTCGACGTGGCCTACCAGTTCCTGGACGCCCAGGCGCTGCCGGTGGGCGGCGGGGCCGGCTACCCGCTGGACTACGCGCCCACCCACCGCGTCTACCTGCGCGGCCGCACCAACATCGGCAAGTTCGCCTTCGTGGAGCTCTACGGCCTGTTCGTGGGCGCCCGGTATGATCCGGGCTTCGTGGTGGACGAGAACGCCGGCACCACCACCCGCGTGAAGCTGCCCAGCTACATCACCGCGACCGCGCGCGTGGGCTTCAACGTCCACGAGCGCGTGGCGGTGTCCCTGCTGGGGACCAACCTCTTCAACGCGAAGTACGAGGAGTCCCACGGCTTCCCCGCCCCGCCGCTGGGCGTCTTCACCGAAGTCCGGCTCCATTATTAGGGCCCTGTTTGGATACCGTCGCCGCCGTGAAGGATGCTCCCCTGAAGTTGACGCCGGACACGACGCTCACGCCGGAGGCGCTGGAGAAGGCCTCCGGGGTGCTGGCCCGGGACGGCCTGTTGTTGGGGCGCGGTGACGACGCGGCGCCGCGGCTGGTGCTGTTCGACGGGCGGTTCACCCCCGCCCACGCCGAGCTCCTGGAGCGCCGTCCCCCGGCGCTGCTGCTGGCCACCCGCGAGGGCGGCCAGCCGTCCGCCTGGGAGGCGCGGTTGCTCAGCGCGCTCCTGCGCGGCGAGCCCATGATCCCCCAGGAGGCCGCCACGTCCGTGGCGTGGCTGGGCAGCGTGGCGGAGGTGACGGCCGTGGGCGAGCGCGCGGCCGAGGCCGTCCTCCAGGCCGGCGGCTCCAAGGGCGCGGCCAGCCGCGTGGCGGATGTCGTCCATGAGATTGGTGTGAACGCCCTGCTCGACGCGCCAGTGGACGGAAGCGGCGAGCCGAAGTACGCCCACCGGCGTGGCCAGGTGCAGTCGGTGGCGGAAGAGGATCGCTGCCTGGTGTCCTGGGCGGTGGCGGACGGCCGGGCCTGGCTGGAGGCGACGGATCGCTTCGGCCGCCTGTCGGTGTCACCGCTGGTGCGGGTGGTGAAGGCGTGGGGTGAGAAGGCGCAGGTGGATGCTTCGGGTGGTGGCGCGGGCCTGGGCCTGCGGCGCATCCTGGAGCACAGCGACGCAGTGGCGGTGCGGGTGAGTCCGGGAAAGCGCACGCAGTTCGCCTGCGGGGTGGATCTGGGAGACGCTCGCCGCCGGGCCGCGCAGCCCAAGTCGCTGCTGTTCTGTCTGGAACGAGGGTAGGCGGGTGGAGAGCCAAACTTCCAATGCCAGCATCACCTCCCTGCGCGTGGGCAGTCTGACCCACGTGCGCGTGGCCGGGGTGATCGACGAAACCTTCCCCCTCTCCCCAGCCTCCAAGGGCCTCCAGGGCCTGGTGGTGGTGGACCTGGGCCTGGTCGAGCGCATCAGCTCCTTCGGCGTGCGCCGGTGGATTGAGTTCGCCGGCCACCCGCCGCAGGGCGTGTCGGGGCTGTACGTCGTCAACGCGCCGCCGGTGGTGGTGGATCAGCTCAACATGGTGGAGGGCTTCGCGGGCGTCGCGCGCGTGCTCTCGCTGCTGGCGCCGTACTCGTGCCGCTTCTGCAAGGAGGACCGGCTGCGGCTGGTGCGCCTGGTGGAGGAGGCGAAGGTGCTGGAGCAGGGCGGGGCCCCGCCGCACCAGTGCCCCGTGTGCGCCCAGCCGCTGGAGTTCGCGGACGAGCCCACGGAGTTCTTCGACTTCGCGCGCCGCCAGCAGTTCTCCGCGGTGGACCCGGCGGTGCTGCGCTACCTGCGCTCCGGCATCCCCTCGGAGCCGTCCGAGCTCTCGTCGCACCTGAAGATCATCCAGGACGACATCACCTTCATCACCCTGGCCAGCACGCTCAAGGGCGACCTGAACGTGCGCCGGCTGGCGTCCGGCCTGGAGGGGCGCGTCGCGTTCGACTGCTGCCACGTGAGCGTGGTGGAGCCGGAGGCGCTGCCGCGCATCGAGCAGGTGCTGGAGGTGGCGTCGCAGGGCGCCCAGGTGGTGCTCTGCCGCGTGCCGCCGCCGCTGTTGGCCGTGCTGGCGAAGTCCACCAAGACGCTGCCCGCGAAGCTGGCCACGCTGTGGCTGCCGTGCGACTGCCGCAACTGCGGCCAGGTCACCCACCAGCGCATCCAGACCTCCGAGTACCTGGAGGTGCTGCGCTCCAAGGGCACCATGGAGCGCGTGTGCCCCGTCTGCGGCGGCAGCGCCCGGGCTCCGGCGCTCTCGCAGTTCCAGGGGCTGCTCGCGCGCACGCCGCTCACCGACAAGCCGCTGGACGACATCGAGGCGCTGGAGCAGCGCGCCCTCAGCCAGTACCTCTTCGGCTCCACCAACCAGGACCCCGGCGCCAAGGGCACGTCCGCCACGGACACGCACAACAGCGGCGCGCGGCTGCAGATCATCCGCCGGCTGGGGCAGGGCGGCATGGCGGAGGTCTTCCTCGCCAAGCAGCAGGGCGTGAAGGGCTTCGAGAAGTTCGTCGTGATGAAGAAGATTCTCGCGCAGTTCGCGGAGAATCCTGAGTTCGTCGACATGCTCTTCGCGGAGGCCCGCGCCAACGCGCGCCTCACGCACCCCAACGTCGTGCAGACCTTCGACGTGGGCGTGACGGACGGCGTGGCGTACATCCTGATGGAGTACGTGCGCGGCCCGGACCTGAAGCGCCTGCTCACGGAGCTGCGCCGCAAGGGCATGGCGCTGCCGCTGGAGCACGCGCTGCGCATCGTGGCGGAGGTGGCCGCGGGCCTGCACTACGCGCACAGCTACGTGGACCCGTCCGGCACGGCGCACCCGGTGGTGCACCGCGACGTCAGCCCCCACAACGTGTTGGTGTCGCTGGACGGCGCCATCAAGCTGTCGGACTTCGGCATCGCCAAGGTGCAGGGCGAGGAGCACACGCAGGCGGGCGTCATCAAGGGGAAGATCTCCTACCTCTCCCCGGAGGCCGCCAGCGGCCGCCCGCTGGACTGGCGCAACGACGTGTTCGCGCTGGGCGTGGTGCTCTTCGAGCTGCTCACCGGCCAGTTGCCGTTCCGCCGGGACCATGACGCGGCCACGCTCGCGGCCATCGTGCGCGAGCCCGCGCCGGTGCCCTCGCAGTTGCGGCCCCACATCCCGCAGGACGTGTCGGACCTGATCCTCCGCGCGCTGGTGAAGGACCCGGCGCGGCGCACGCCCTCCGCGGCGGCGATGCGCGAGGAGATCGAAGCCGTCATCGCGCACCACCGGCTGTCCTCGTCGCCCGCGTCGGTGGCGCAGTTCTTCAAGGAGGCGCTGGGTGACCGGCTCTCCGAGTACGCGCCGTCGTCCATCGCCGGCTCGGGGACGGGCTCCAACCCCCGGGCTCTGATGCCGGGCACGGGCTCGCACTCGCGCAACCTGGGCACGGGCTCCGGCAGCGACATGCGGGCCCCGTCGGACCTGTCCCGGCCGCCCGTGCGCGGCGGCTCCGGCAGCATGCCCCGCATGGAGCCGCCCCCGGTGGCCTCCCCGCCGGAGCCCGCCGAGCGCGGGACCGAGGTCGTCTCCGTCTCCTCGCCGCCCGTGGCCTCGCCTCCGGTGGCCCCGCCCGTGGCCGCCGCGCCCCGTCCGTCGCGCCCGGCCGCGGCTCCGCCCACGTCGCCGCTGCCGCCGCCCTCCGCGGTGCGCCCCGCCGCGTCCGCCAACGTGCCCACGCGCGTGGGCCCCCCGCCGCAGGCGCCCGCGCGCCCGTCGGTGTCGGTGCCCTCCGTCGCCCCCATGACCGCGGCCCCGCCGCCGCCCCCTGTGTCCGCCATGCCGCCCCCGCCGCCGCATGGGGGCACCCACGCGCAATACGGGGTCGCCCACGTGCAGCAGGGAGGCGCGCCGCCGCCGCAGGCAGGTGCCTACGCACCCCAGGGAGGCGCTTCGCAGTCGCAGGCAGGTGCCTACGCCCCACAGGGAGGCGCTTCGCAGCCGCAGGCAGGTGCCTACGCGCAGCAGGGAGGCGCTTCGCAGCCGCAGGCAGGTGCCCACGCGCCGCAAGGGGGCTCTCCGCGGACGTCAGGCACCCACGCGCCGCCGACGACGGGCACCCACGCCGCCTATGGGGGGAGCCATCCCTCGTCCGTGGCCGCGCCGCCGCCGCCTGTCTCGGCGCCCATGGCCCCGCCCGCGCGGGCGCCAGCGGCCCACGTGGCCCCGCCGCCGGCTCCCGTCCACGCGGTCTCCCCCACGGCTCAAGCGCCCGCCGCCGAAGCGACGGCGAAGGGGCTGACGCCCGGCCAGCGCAAGGGGCTCATCGTGGGCGGCGTGGCCCTGGTGCTCGCGGGGCTCGCGCTGGTGTTCCTGCTGCCCAAGGGCGGCGTGGAGGTGCGCAACGCCCAGGAGGGTGAGCGCGTCTACGTGTCCGGTGTCCTGCTGGACGCGAACCAGGGCCTGCCCGAGGGCAACGCCGGCTGGCTCATCTCCACGGCCGTGGACGGCAAGCTGCACCGCTTCGGCAAGGTGCCGAGGTCGGAGCACATCGACCTGCGCACGCTCGCGGACGCCCCGCCCCAGGCGGAGGCCCGGGGCACGCTCAGCGTCACCGGCGCCCAGGGCTGCCGCGTCGCGCTGGGCTCGCAGGTGCTGGAGGGCCAGACGCCCCTGTCCAGCCAGATGCCCGCGGGCCGCGAGTTCGAGGTGCGCGTCACCTGTGGCGGCAAGCCGGACCTCGTCCGCTGGGTGATGGCCGTCCCGGGACAGGGCGTCGCGCTGGACGTGCCCTGAGCCGGACAGGATGACCCCGGGCCGGGGGAACGCCGCTGACACAGCGGCCCCTCCGGTCAGTCGTGGGTGCCCACGTGCAGGTCGCCGTGGCGCACGCAGACCCAGTGGAAGGCGCACGAGCACGCCACCGCGCGCGCGTGCGTGCAGCAGCGCCCCCCGAAGTCCTCCGGCAGCAACTCGCGCTCCAGCGCTGGCGGGTCGGGCAGCTCCCTGGGGGCGCCCCTCCCGGAGTCCGCGGGCACGCTGCCGCAGCAGCCGCGCTGGAGGCAGCCAGCGCACAGGGACAATTCGCAGTGCGCGCACCAGTCGAACACCTCTCCGGCGGTGCCACGGCGCTCACAACCTCCACAGGCGTCGAACATGGACGGCCTCCTCGCTTGCTTGTGAAGGACGGTAGAGCAGGGGTCCGACATCACGGGTCGTGCGGGGACGTCTGGCGCTCCGGGAGGAGGGAAGCGATGGCTGGCCGACGCTCGCGCCACGCACCTTCCACGGGTGGACGGGAGGGAGGACGCACGCCGGTCCGTGAGCCCTTGCGGCGTTGGCCGGGGATTCGCATGGAACAGGGGCTCACGTAGTTCCAGTTTTTCGGGGAGGACGCAGTCATGCGCAGACACCGCCGCATCATCGGAGTGTTCGGCTCCGGGGCGAACTCCCACGAGGAGTGGGTCGTCCCCCTGGCGCGGTGGATCGCGGAGGCCGGGTTCGACCTGCTCACCGGCGCGGGCGGCGGCGTCATGAGCGCGGCGGCGGGCGCCTTCGTCCAGGTGGAGGGGCGGCGGGGGGCGGCCATCGGCATCATCCCCGGCACGGTGGGCCCGGACGGCCGCTACCAGCCCCGGCCCGGCTACCCGAACACGGACATCGAGATCCCCATCTACACGCACCTGCCGCTCAGCGGGGAGCAGGGCACGGACCCCATGAGCCGCAACCACATCAACGTGCTGACGCCGCACGCGCTGGTGGCGCTGCCCGGGGGCGCCGGCACCGCGGCGGAGGCCTCCCTGGCCCTGCGCTATGGCAAGCCGCTCATCCTGCACGGCCCAACGGAGGTGTTCCGGCGCTTCCCGGCGGAGGCCGAGCGCACCACCTCCCTGGAGCGGGTGGCCGAGTTCCTCCTGGCCGCCACCCGGTAGGCGGCAGGCGGGCTGAAGCAGGGCCTGGCCGGGGGGAAGCCACCCCACGGGGTGGCAAAAGATTCTAGGATGGACGGCACGGGGAAGGGCGTGCACCGCGCGCGCACGCCCGGCACCCGTCACGTCCGCCATCATGCTCATCAACCCCGACTATCCGCTGGCCAGTTGGTTCCTCGCGGTCTCCACCTCGGTCTTCCTGGTCGTCTACGCGCTGCCGCTGCTGTTCATCCCGCTGCGCTGGGCGCGCTGGTTCGGGTGGGAGCTGCCCACGGGCAACAACGACTTGACGGTCTACTTCGCGCGCTGCCTGGGCGGCCTGGCGCTGTCCGTCATCATCGCGGTGGTGCAGTTCATCCCGGACCCCAGGAGCCACCTGGTCATCTTCGAGCTCATCGGCCTCATTGGCGGCCTGATGACGGCGGTGCACATCTGGGGCGCGCTGAAGAAGCAGCAGCCCTGGCTGGAGACGGCGGAGATCCCCCTCTACGGCGCCATGTGCCTGGGCGCCCTGTACCTGCGCTACGCGCACCTGTCCTGAGCGGAAAGCCCTTCAAGGATGCCCTCCACGCAGCCCATCGATCCCGCTGTCGCGATGCTGGCGCCGTACATGCCGGCGGCCATCCTCGCGCGGCTCGGGAGCCAGGAGGCGGACGCGCTGCCCCGGGCGGAAGGGGTGCGCGGCGCCATCCTGCTGCTGGACATCGCGGGCTTCACGCCCATCGTGGTGGGGCTGAGCGGCGCGGGCCCGCGCGGCATCGACGCGCTCCAGCGCCTGCTGACGAACTACTACACGGAGATGATCGACGTGGTCCGCGACCACGGCGGGGACATCTACCAGTTCGCCGGTGACTCCATCCTCGCGTGCTTCGAGGCCGCGCCCGGGGAGGCGGACGCGGACGTCGTGCAGCGCGCGGCGGTGTGCGCGCTGGGCGTGCAGCGCCGGCTCGCGCGCTTCGCCCGGCTGGAGCTGCTGGGCCAGCGCTTCGGCGTGTCGTCGCGCATCGGCATCGGGTTCGGGGAGGCCACCCGCATCGTGATGGGCGCCACCGGCCTGTGGATGCACCCGGCGCTCGTGGGAGAGCCGCTGGCGCAGGCGGTGGGCGCGGAGAAGCAGGCCACGGTGTCGGAGGTCGTCCTGAGCCCGCGCGCGTGGGCGGCCCTGCCGGAGTCCGCGCGCAAGGGCGAGCCGCGCGAGGGCGGCAACCACCGGCTGGCGCTGGACGCGCCGGTGGAGTCGGTGAAGCGCCCGCTGCCCGCGCCCACGGGCGGCGCGGAGCTGGTGGGCCGGTGCGCGCTGCTGCTGCACCCGGTGCTCTTCACGAAGATCACCACCGCGCACCAGGAGTTCGCGGGCGACTTCCGCGACGTCACCTGCTTCTTCGTGCGCTTCACCCACGCGCAACCGGACGCGGATCCGGACACCTTCACCCGCGACCTCAACGCCTACTACGAATATGTCCAGCGCGAGTCCGCCCACCACGGCGGCGTGCTGCTGATGACGGACTTCACGGACAAGGGCAACGTGCTCTACGTCCTGTTCGGCGCGCCCACCGCCCAGCAGAACAAGGAGGTGCTGGCGTGCCGGCTGGCCTGCAAGCTGCTCAAGGCCCGCGAGCAGTTCCCCTTCCTGGACGAGCTGCAGATCGGCATCGCCACCGGCCACGCCTACTGCGGGGACATGGGCTCGCCCACGCGCAAGGGCTACTCGGCGCTGGGCGAGGTCGTGAACATGGCCGCGCGCCTGATGACGCACGGCGGACGCCAGGACGGCGTGCACCTGTGCGCCAACACCCAGGCGCGCTCACAGCAGGGCGGCTTCGCCACCGAGTTCGTGGAGGACGCGAAGCTCAAGGGCGTCTCGCGCTCGGTGCCGGTGTACCGGCTGCTGGGAGAGACGCGCCGCGGCCTCTTCATCAAGGGCCGGGGCGACATCATCGGCCGCAGCCGTGAGCTCAACGTGCTGCACGCGTCGCTCAACGCGGCCTTCGCCGGCCAGGGCCGCGTGTGCGTGGTGTCCGGAGAGGCGGGCATCGGCAAGTCGCGGCTGGGCGCGCGCGTGCTGGAGGACGCGGAGGAGGGCGGCGCCCGGGCGCTGTACGGCGTCTGCTACTCCTACGAGGCCTTCACCCCCTTCTTCCCCTGGAAGGAGGTCCTGCTCCAGGCGTTCGGCCTGCACGACTCGGACGACACCGACGCGCAGCTCGCGCGCCTGCGGCAGGGGCTGGAGGGACTGGAGGACGTGGGGCCGGAGTGGATCCCCGTGGTCGCGGGCATCCTCGGCATGTCGCTGGAGGAGACGTCCGCCACCGCGGGGATGGACGCGCGGCGCAAGCAGCAGAAGGTGTTTCAAATCGTCTTCCAGCTCCTGGAGAAGCTCAGCCGCGCGCAGCCGCTGCTGCTCTTCTTCGAGGACCTGCACTGGGCGGACTACATCTCGTTGGACCTGCTCCAGTACCTGGCGGTGCGCGTGGGCTCGCACCGCATCATGGTGCTGGCGACCATGCGCCCGGGCGACCAGCTCCGCGGGCTGCGCGACCTGCCGGAGTTCATCCCGCTGGACCTGGTGAGCCTGGACGACGAGGACACGCGGGCGCTGTTGCGCGTGCACCTGCGCCTGTCGCCGCCGGACGTGGCGCTGGAGGACCGGCTGCTCGCGAAGGTGCAGGGCAACCCGTTCTTCATCGAGTCCATCGTGGAGGGCCTGGCGGAGCAGGGCTACCTGGGGCCGGTGGAGCCCGGCTCGCCGCGCATGGAGTTGAAGCGTGGCCTGCAGGACCTGCTCCTGCCGGACTCCATCCAGGACGTGGTGCTGTCGCGCATCGACCTGCTCAGCGAGACGGAGAAGCTGGTGGTGAAGGTGGCGTCCGTCATCGGGCGCATCTTCACGCTGGACGCGGTGGCGGCGCTGGTGCCCACGCTGGGCCACGCCATGCTGCGCGAGGCCATGGACACGCTCCAGCGCCTGGGCCTCATCCTGCTGGAGACGGAGGAGCCGTACACCTGCCTCTTCAAGCACATCGTCATCCGCGACGTGGCCTACAACACGCTGCTGGTGTCCGCGCGCGAGGACCTGCACCGCCGGCTCGCGCGCTACCTGGAGGCCCGCGCCAACGACAACCTCGCGGGCTCCGCGGGTCTGCTCGCGTTCCACTTCCTCGCGGGCAACGTGGAGGACAAGGGCCTGGAGTACACGCTGATGGCGGCCCGCAGCGCGCGGGCGCAGTACGCGAACGACGACGCGCTCTACCACTACAACCGGGGCCTGGAGCTGCTGGGCACCGTCGTGCCGGTGGACCCGGAGGCGACGCTGCTCCAGACGCGCCGGGTGATGCAGGAGCTGGCGGAGACGCTGCTCCAGGCGGGCGACTACGCCAACGCCATCCTGATGTTCGAGCAGTGCCTGGTGGACGAGGAGGAGCCTCCCCGCCAGGCGGAGCTGCACCTGGGCCTGGGCCGCGCGCACCAGGAGAAGGGCGAGTCCGCGCTCGCCACGCAGCACCTGGAGAAGTCGCTGGTGCTGCGGGGCCGCAGCCTCCCGGGGAACCTGGCCACGCTGGGCCTGCGCACGCTGGCGAACCTCCTGCTGCGGGGGCTCGCGTCGCTTTTGCCCTTCATCCTGCGCCCGCTGCCGGCGGCGCGGCTGGGCAACTACCTGCAGCAGTTGTCCACGCTCAACTCGCTCATCCGCATCTACTACTTCGCGGACATCACCAAGCTCACCTGGGCGACGCTGGTGTCCACCAACATGGCGGAGCGCTCGCGCAGCGACTACGCCAGGAGCCTGGCGCGCGGCTACTACGGCACGCTCCTGTTCGGCGCGGGGCTGCTCGGCCGCGCGCGCTACCACTGCGAGAAGGCGCTGGAGTACGCCCGGCGCTCCAAGGACCCCGTGGCGGAGGGGCTCGCGCTCAGCCGCCTGGGCATCCAGGCCTTCTTCGCCAACGAGCTGGAGCGCGCGAGAGAGTTCCAGGAGGAGGCCGTCTCCACGCTGCGCCAGGTGGGCGAGCGCTGGGAGCGCCAGACGTCGCTGATGATGCAGGCCACGGGCGAGTTCCTCCACTCGCGCTTCCGCGCCGCGGTGGTGCTCTACGAGCAGATGGGGGCCATCGGCGTGGAGCTCAACGCGCTGATGCACCAGGGCTGGGCGCACTCGTGGGCGCCCATGTGCCGCTACCTCATGGGCGAAGGCGACGTGGGCGAATTGTGCGCGGAGCTGGAGCAGGGCCTGCGCATCAGTGTGGAGGTGGCGGACCTGGCCAACCAGTGCGCCAGCCTGAACCACCTGGCCAACGTCACGGTGCGCGAGCACCAGGTGGAGGAGGCGGCGCTCGTCGCGGTGCGCTGCTTCAAGAGCATCTGGAGCTACCAGGTGATGGTGCCCTTCCTCCAGGTGGGGCTGGTGGACGCGGCGGAGGCGGCCCTCTTCGCGCTGGAGGAGGGCGCCACGGTGGTGCCGCGCAAGAAGCTGCTGAAGATCGTCAAGCTGGCGTGCATCAAGGCGCGCGTCATCGCCCGGCTCTATCCGTACCTGAAGGGCCCGGCGCTGCGCGTGACGGCGCGCTCGCTGGCCCTGCGCAAGGGGCCGAAGGCCGCGGAGCCGGTGTTCCTGGAGGCCATCGCCGTCCTGGAGAAGAGCCCCAACCGCTGGGAGACGGGCGTGGCCTACTTCGACGCGGCGGTGGCCCTGCCGCACCGGCGCGAGGACTTCCTCGCCCGGGCGCGCGCCATCTTCACGGAGGTGGAGGCCCGCGCGGAGCTGCGCCGCGTGGACCGCTTCCAGGCCACGCTCCAGGCCCCGCCGGCCCCGGCGCTCGTCGCCGCGCCCCGGGCCTCGCAGGTCCGTGACGCTCGCGTGATGTGACGCGCCGGACGCGCATTCCTTGTCCCGTCAGGCGGGGCCCCTAGACTGCGTGCTTCTTCCTCGACCTCCGCACCGGGCTCATGACCACCGCGCCGCTCCGCTTCCAGCTCAGTCCCGTCATCGTCGTCTACATGCTCGTGGTCCACGGCCTGGCCGCGCTGGCGTTCATCCTGCCCTGGCCGCCGTACGCGCTGCCGGTGGCGCTGGCCGTGTACGTGTCCATTGGCTTGGGCACGACGGTGGGGCTGCACCGGCTCTTGTGCCACCGCGCCTTCGCGTGCCCCCGCTGGGTGGAGTACGCGCTGGTGACGGTGGCCATGCTCACGGCGCAGGGCAGCCCGCTCCTGTGGGCCGCCAACCACCGGCTGCACCACGCGAAGGCGGACGCGGACGGGGACGTGCACTCGCCGGTGCGCGGCTTCTGGTACGCGCACATGGGGTGGATCCTCAACGAGGCCTCCACGGAGGAGGACGGCTGGCGCACCTGGTGCCGCGACATGGCGGACGACGGCTACTACCACTGGCTCTTGCGCTACCGCATCGCGCCGCAGGTGCTGGCGGTGCTCTTCGTGGGGCTGACCTTCGGCTGGCGCACGGTGCCCGCGTACTTCTTCCTGCCCGTGGTGTGCTGGATGCAGAGCACCTACGCGGTGAACTCCGTGTGCCACGCCGCGTTCGGACACCGCGACCACGACACGCGCGACCACAGCCGCAACGTGTGGTGGGTGAGCGTGCTCGCGCTGGGCGAGGGCTGGCACAACAACCACCACGCCTTCCCCGCGTCCGCGCGGCACGGCTGGGTGTGGTGGCAGTGGGACCCGGGCTGGCTCTTCATCCGGGCGCTCCAGGCCCTGGGGCTGGCGTGGGACGTGCGCCTGCCGTCCCGGCTCAGGTCAGGACCTGCGGCGTGAGGCCCAGCGCGGGCATCCGCTCCGCGTCCCACGCTTCAATGGCGTCCAGCCCCGCGATGTAGCGGCGCTCCGGGTTCTTCACCGGGTTGCGGATGCTGACGATTTCGGGCCCGGAGAAGAGGATGGTCTGCTTGTAGCGGGGCAGGTCGCTCATCATCAGCTTGGACGCGTAGTGCCGCGCGATGTTGGGCAGGCTGCCCAGCGTGCGGCACAGCCGCTGGAAGTGCTCCACCACCTCCGACGCGTGCATCTGCTTGGGCCGGTGGCACAGCGTGTAGCCGTCGTAGTCGCGGCTGGTGGTGCCGGGCAGGAGCCGGTCCTCGGCCTTCAGTTCGCGGAAGAAGGGCGTCTCCGGATACGGGCACACGATGCCCAGGAACGTGACGGAGAAGTACTTCAGGTCCGCCAGGTAGTCCGGCAGCCGGTGCAGGTACTCGTTGGTGTCGCCGTCCGAGCCAACGATGAGCCCGAAGGACAGCAGGATGCCGGCGGAGAAGACGCGGCGGATGACGGTGTCCACCTCCGACAGCTTGTTCTGGCCCTTGTTCATCGCCTTGAGCGAGTCCGGGTTGAGTGACTCCAGGCCGGTGTAGACGTAGCGGCAGCCCGCCTTCGCCATCAGCTTCACCAGCGACTCGTCCTTGAGCACGTTGAAGGTGAGCGCGCAGCCCCACGTCTTCTTCAGGGGGATGAGCGCTTCGCACAGCGCGCGCAGGTACTTGGGCGAGCCGCCCAGGTTGTTGTCCAGGAAGACGAACGCGTCCCCCATCAGCCCCAGGAAGTTCGGGTTCCAGCGCATGCGCGTCTGGATTTCGTCGATGACCTCCGGGATGGGCCGGAAGCGGTAGCGCTCGTGGCCGGTGAGCACGCAGAAGTTGCACGTGAAGGGGCAGCCGCGCGACGCCTCGATGCCCGGCAGGCGCACCTTGTTGTGCGTGAAGTCGATGAGCTCGTAGCGGTACGGCCGGATGGCCGCGGCGCCCTGCGACGGCAGGCTGTAGCGGGGCTTGAGCTCACCCTTCTCGAAGTCCGCGATGAGCGCCGGCACGTTGGACTCCGGCTCCCCGGTGATGACCGCGTCGAAGTACTTCGCCGCGTCGTCCGGGAAGTGGCTCGCGTGCCGGCCTCCCGCCACCGTCGTCATTCCGCGCTGACGGAAGAGGGTGGAGAGCACCTTGGTGTGCTCGTAGTACGAGTGCAGGTACGAGAAGAAGACCAGGTCCCAGTGCCGGTCCAGCGGCAGGTCCGCCTCCTTCTCGTTGAAGATCTCCACCTCGGCGTGCTCCGGGCACAGGCCCGCGATGAGCTCCGGCACGGAGGACTGCATGATGGAGGGTTCCTTGATTCGCAGCCGGGTCGGATGGGTGTACGTGGCGATGATGGCGATGCGCATGCGAGCGGGCCCGGCGGCGCACGCGGCGGAAACGGGGGCGCGCGCGTTCGTGTTTTCACCTGCCGGACCGCGTCCCCCTTCGTCGGTGGAGGATCACCCGGAGTCCGGGCGGTGGCAAAGGATCTCCCTCACGAACACCACACGCTCCGCGTGTTTCCGGTGGCAGCGGACGACCCAGGAGGACCTATCTCGCGTGGGGGGCGTACTGATAGATCTTTGAAACATGGATACTTCTCCTTCGCCAGCCGCCCCGGGTTGGCCGTTTAAGCGTTACTTCTGGATTTCCATCGTGCTCGCGGTGGCGCTGGGCGCGACGGCGTTGCGCTCGGGGTTCATGCCGGATGACTTCATCTGGCTGGGCGTCTGGGACAACATTCCGCCGCCCGCGCCGCTGGGCAACACGCACCTGGACGTGTACCGCACGGCCACCGGCATCCCGGAGCACACGCTGCGTCTGGCGGAGGTGGGCGTCTTCCCGTGGTGGGTGGAGCCCACCGTGCGCGTCGCGTTCTTCCGGCCCCTGGGCAGCCTGCTCTACGGGCTGGATCACGTGCTCTACAACCGCGTCGCCGTGGCCTACCAGCTCCACTCGCTGCTCTGGTACGTGGGCCTGGTGGCGGTGGCGGGCCTGCTGCTCAAGCGCGTGCTGCCCACGGCGGTGGCGGGCGTGGCGATGGTCCTCTTCGCCCTCTGGGGCTCCCACGCGGCGGTGCTGGGCTGGCTGTCCTACCGCAGCGTGGTGATGTCGCTGCTCTTCGGCATCCTCGGCATCTCCCTGCACGTGAAGTGGCGGGAGGAGAAGCGCACGGGCGCGCTGGTGGGCGCGCTGGTGTCCTTCGCGCTCGCGCTCCTCTGCGGTGAGACGATGGTCATCCTCAGCCCGTACGTGCTGGCCTACGAGGCCTTCTCCGGCCCGGGGCAGGCGAAGGACAAGCTCAAGGGGCTCATCCCGTTCGGCGTGCTGATGGCCCTCTACTTCGCGGCGTACCGGGCCATGGGCTACGGCGCGGGCGGCTCGGACATGTACCTGGACGCGCTGGGGACGCCGGTGGCGTGGTTCCAGGCGATGCTCGGGCGCGTGCCGGCCGCCATCGCGGGGCTGACGCTGAACGCACCGCCGGACTTCATCTTCGATCAATCCCTGGTGCCCCTCTTCACCGTCCTGGGCGCGGTGGGCTTCACGCTGTTCGCGCTGCTCGTGTGGGGCGTGTGGCCCCGGCTGGAGGCCGCGGAGAAGCGCACGGTGGGCTGGATGCTGACGGGCGCGTTCGTGTCCACGTGGCTGTCCAACTCCGCCTTCGCCGGCTCGCGCACGCTCATCGTGCCCAGCCTGGGCATGGCGGTGGGTTTGGCCGTGGTGCTGCGCCACGCGTGGAAGGGGCGGGCGCTCAAGCTCCGCGCGGGCGCGGTGGTGGCCGGCGCGGCGGTGATGGCCCTCATCCACGTCGTGGGCTCGCCGTACCTCTGGTGGCAGACCATGGAGCAGTACTCGCAGGCGGACGCGCTCATGGGGCGCGTGCAGGCGCGCTACGAGGAGGCGTTCGATCAGACGAAGCTCCCCAACCAGCGCGTGGTGGTGCTCAACGCCCCCAACGGCATCATCGGCATCTACGGCTCCGTGCGCTGGTGGTCCTCGGGCAACCCCCTGCCCAAGGCCTGGTGGGTGCTGTCCTATTCGCTCCACGAGCAGAAGGTGACGCGCACCGGCCCCAACTCGCTGGAGCTGGCGCTCACCCGGGGCGGCCACTTCCTGGACTCCGTGGAGGAGCGCATCCACCGCGCCGCGCGCCACCCGGTGCGCCAGGGCGACGAGTTCGACATGAAGGGCATGAAGGTGCGGATCGAGGAGGCGGACGCGCAGGGCCCCACGCGCATCTCCTACACCTTCGACGTGCCGCTGGAGGACCCGTCGCTGAAGCTGGTCCAGTGGCAGAACAAGAAGGTGGTGCCCTGGGTGCCGCCGGCCGTGGGCGGGCCGCCGTCCGCCCTCAACGTCCGGGCCGTGCAGTAGGCCGGCAGGCGGCGCGGGGGAAGCCTCCCCCGCGCCCGGGCCTGCTTCAGCCCACCATCCGCACCACCGCCAGCGTGAGCCCGTAGACGATGACGGACACCAGCGCGGCGGCGGGGATGGTGAACACCCACGCCCAGATGATGCGGCCGGCGGTGCCCCACTTCACGGCCCGCCAGCCGCGCGTGGACCCCACGCCGACGATGGCGCCGGTGATGGTGTGCGTGGTGGAGACGGGGATGCCCAGCTCCGCCAGCGCGATGATGGTGACGCCGCCGCCCGTCTCCGCGCTGAAGCCGCCAATGGGCGCCAGCTTCGTGAGGCTGTGGCCCATGGTGCGGATGATGCGCCAGCCGCCGAAGAAGGTGCCCAGCGCGATGGCGGCGTGGCAGGAGATGATCATCCACCAGTCGATGTGGAACGGCCGGTCGCGCCAGATGGTGCCGAAGAGCACCACCGCGATGATGCCCATGACCTTCTGCGCGTCGTTGGTGCCGTGGCTGAAGGAGAAGATGGCGGACGACACCAACTGCAGCCGGCGGAACCAGGTGTCCACGCGCAGCGGCGTCTGACGGTGCACCGCCCAGGTGCTGGCCAGCATCATCCCGATGCCCAGCGTCATGCCGATGAGCGGCGACAGCACGATGAAGGCCGCGATGCGCGCGATGCCGCTGCCCACCAGGCCCTCGAAGCCCAGCACGGGGAGCGTGGCGCCAATCATCCCGCCCGCCAGCGCGTGGGACGACGACGAGGGCAGCCCCCACCACCAGGTGAGCAGGTTCCAGACGATGGCGCCCATCAGCGACGAGAAGATGACCATCAGCACCGCGGTGGGGCCGGCGGCGCGGAGCATCTCGAAGTTGATGATGCCCTTGCCCATGGTGTTGGCCACGTGCACGCCGCCCGCGAAGGCCGCCACGAAGTTGAAGAACGCGGCCCACGCCACGGCCAGGTTCGGCGACAGCACGCGCGTGGACACCACGGTGGCGATGGAGTTCGCCGCGTCGTGGAAGCCGTTGATGAAATCGAAGATGAGCGCGACGACGACGATGGTGACGACCGCTGCGAGCAGCATCTCAGCTATGCTCCAGCACGACGCCTTCGATGACGTTGGCCACGCCCTGGCACTTGTCCGTGGCCGTCTCGATGAGGTCGTAGATCTCCTTCCACTTGATGATGGTCAGGGTGTCCACGCCGCTCTTGAACAGCCGGCCCATGCCCGCGCGCAGGACCTCGTCCGCCTGGGTCTCCAGGTGCTTGATCTCCTTGCACCCCGCGAGGATCTGCTCCGGCTTCTTGATGAGCCGCAGCGCCGCGACGACCTCCTGCACCTTGCGCGTGGAGAGCACCAGCAGCCGCGCCAGCTCCGTGGCGTCCTCGCGGCTGGACTCAATCTCGTAGTAGAGCAGCCGCGCCGCCGCCGCGTTGGTCAGGTCCAGCACGTCGTCGATGCGCGACAGGAGCGTGTGGATCTGACCCCGGTCGAACGGGGTGATGAACTGCTGGTGGAGCCGGTTGAAGGCCGTGTGGGTGACCTCGTCGCCCCGGTGCTCCACGTCCTTGAGGGCCTGGACTCGCGCGGGCACGTCCCGGAAGTCGCTCAAGAGGTCGTGCAGGAGCTTCGCTCCCTCGACAGTTCTGGCGCATTGCGCGTCGAAGTCGTCGAAGAACTCGTCCGACTTCGGCATCAGCTTTTCGAGCATGGGGATCTCCCTCGGCGCCTGGAGGGACAGGAGCTGTCCGCCGCGGGAGGTGGGTGGCGCCTCTGGAGGGGTGACACTCCCGTGACGCGGGAGTGAGTACCCTACCTGGAGAGATTCGCCAGTGTTCCGTGCGAAAACGTACGGATTCCGAGGGGTTGTGCTTGACGCGAGGCGCCGCTCAGACGACGCGGTTGCGCAGCTCCTCGAAGAATCCCACCCACAACTGCCACATCTCCTCGGCGCCGCGCGTGATGGTGGCCAGCTCCGCGTCCGTGTACTGGAGGCCCACCGTGTGGCCGGCCGTCTCCACGTGGTCCGGCTCCTGCTTCACGTGGATGTCCACCCAGGGCAGGGCCTTGAGGCCCGTGGTGCGGCGCACCAGCTTGCCCAGCTTGGCCACCATGGTGAGGTCCGCCACCTCCGTGCCATAGAGGAAGCCCAGGCCCGTGAGGTGGCTGTCCGTGGAGCGCTGGTAACCGTCGATGAGCCGGCGCGTCGCGGGCGTCATGTCCGCCTCGGACACGCCCGCCTTCGTGAAGCCCGCGTCCGTCATCGTCTGGATGAAGAAGCGCTCGTGCGCCCTCGCCGGGTCTCCCTCGCCCACCTCCTGGTTGAGGATGTGCGTCACGGCCGTCTTCATCTCCATCTGCGGACAGACGGCGATGAGCTTGCCCAGGAAGGTGGGGAAGTAGTGCAGGGGGTGCCACCACTGACCCAGCACCATCTCCGCCTGTTCGCGGCTGAAGGCCTTCTCATCCACCACCTCGAAGAACCGGTGCTTGATCAACTGCTCTCGGTGGGAGTTCTTCGCCAGTGCCGCCTCGATGGTCTGGTTCCGCATTGCCGCCTCCAGGTGGGTCCAAAAGGGCTGGGTCGGCGTTTATCACAAAGCAGGACTGAGATTCTTGGAAATGTAGAAAGACAAGTTCAATACGACTACGTGGTTTGCCGCCAGTGTGGAACGTGCAGGCAGGCGAGGGTGGGCTGTTCGGCGTGGGGGCTGACAGCCTACAGTTGGAAAATCGGCATTTTCTCCCTGGCCCCCTTGTACGGAAGACGCATGACCCTGTTCCGGCACCCTGAAGATCGCATCCCGGTCCTGATGTTCCTTGGCGTCTTCGCGCTCGACATGACGGTGTTCCTCACGGCGCGAAGCTGGTGGGTACCGGTGCTGTGGTTCGGGCTGGGCATCATCCCCAAGGGGTGGATCTGCTCGTGGAACCACCACCACCAGCACCTGTCCTTCTTCAAGCACGCGCTGCCCAACCGGCTCCTGGAGATTGTCTTCGGCTTCCAGACGGGCGTGACGTCGCAGGCGTGGTTCCTCCATCACGTGCTGGGCCACCACAAGAACTACCTGGACCAGTCGCAGGACGAGTCGCGCTGGAAGCGGGAGGACGGCTCGACGATGGGCGAGGTGGAGTACTCGCTGGGCACGGCGCTGACCGCCTACCCGCGCGCGTTCCAGGTGGGCCGGAAGCACCACCCCAAGGCGCTGCGCACGTTCGTGGTGATGGCCGCGCTCCAGGTGGTGCTGCTGGCGGGCCTGTTCTGGGTGAACCCCTACAACGCGCTCTTCGTGTTCCTGCTGCCCATGATGGCGTCGCTCTACGTGACGACCTGGGCCACGTACTTCCACCACGTGGGCCTGGACACGGCGAACCACTCGGAGGCCTCGTACAACATCCTCCACAAGGGCTACAACCTGATGACGGGCAACCTGGGCTACCACACCGCGCATCACACGCGGCACGGCCTGCACTGGTCCAAGCTGCCGGAGCTGCACGCGCAGTTGGCGCGCGACATCCCCGCGAACCTGTACCGCCAGCCGGGCATCCCGTTCGTCTGGCGCGGCTCCGAGGAGAAGCTGGTGCTGAGCGAGCACGAGGTCGCCGCGCTCACCGGCGGGCCCGTGGAGGGCCGCGGGGAGAAGCTGGCCGCCTAGCGGTCCCGCCGTCCCCGCTGCAAGCCCCCGCCGGAAGTGCTCCCTTCCGGCGGCGGGGCGCCGCGGACGGCTACTTCGGCTGCTGCGGCTCCGTCGTGCGGTTCGCCGCGAGGCTGATGACGTTGAGGAGCAGGTCCTTCACGCGGCGGGGCTTGTTGCCGCCGTTGTCCTCGATGATCTTCTCGATGTCGTCATCCTGCCGGTGGTACTCAGGGATGAGGTCGCCGCCGCCCTCGGGGTTGGACAGGCCCTCGAAGAGGAAGAGCACGTCCTCGCCCTTGCGCCCGAAGGACGCGCCGTCCTGCCGGTCGCGGTAGACGTTGATGTCGCGGTTGATGCGGTCGAACGGATCCGCCAACTGCTGGTTCGCCTGGTCCACCACGTCGCGGAAGTAGTTGGGCTGGCCCTTGGTGTTGGTGTCCACCACGGACAGGCGCTGATCATCCCAGCGGCCCACCATGTCCGTGTTGATGACGCCGGCGATGTTCTTCAGCTCCAGGCCGGGGATGGGGTGGTCCACGAAGTACTGCGAGCCCACCAGGCCCTTCTCCTCCGCGCCCGTCCAGATGAAGAGCACGGAGCGGTCCAGCTTGCCGTTCTTCGCGGCCTCCGCCAGCTCCGGCACCGCCGCCATCAGCACCGCGCTGCCGGACGCGTTGTCGTCCGCGCCGTTGAACGGGTTGCCCTTGCGGTCCACGCCCACGTGGTCCAGGTGGGCCATCACCACGATGACCTCGTCCTTGTGGGGGCCCGTGCCGGGCAGCATGGCCATGGTGTTCACCGCCTGGCCCGTGGCCGTGGCCACCTGCTGGAGCTCCTCCACGCTGCGCTGCTTGCCCGCGCGCGCCGGCACCACCGACTGGCCCGCCGCCTTCATCGTCTGCTCGTACTGCTGGTTGAGCCGCTTCAGCGTGTCCTTGGGCATCTTCTCGTCCAGGTAGAAGCCCTCCTGGAAGAGCGTGTGGCCGAACTCCTTGTGCTCGGCGTGGGCTCCGGCCGTCTCGCCCGCCTTGTCCGCGCCCAGCCAGGAGTAGACCTTGAACTTCTGCTGGAAGGGGTTCTCCGGGTTGTTGATGTTGGGCCCCACCAGCCCGTACTTCTCCGCGTGGGCCTGCACGTAGACGGAAGCGGCGTCCAGGCCCGCGGAGGGGCTGTCACGCCCCTGCAGCGCGTCCGAGGCCAGGTACTCGAGGTGCGTCATCGGGTCCGAGTCGGCCGACACGGGCGGCTCGGTGGGCGCCTCCGGCGGCACGGGCGTCGTCGGCGCGGGCGTCGGGGTGGTGGGCGCGGGCAGCCCCAAAATCGGCGGCGGCGCGGGCAGCCGGGGCAGTTGGCCGGGCGCGGGGCGCGTGCCGCCGGAGGACTCGAAGCCGTCCTTCCAGGCGATGGGGCGGTTCCGGGACTTCGCCTCCGTCGTCCGGGCGTCCTGCGAGGACAGCCGCGAGACGGAGGTGAGGGGACGCGAGCTGTCGTTGATCTTCGAGGCCATGGTGGGGAGTCCGGGGGGGAGGAACCGCGCTCCCCAGATTATCCGCCGGACCCCCCGCGGAGTTGTGCCCCCCGGCGAAGTTCCGCCTGGGAGTGCGGCGCCATGACGCTCCGTGTGAGACCCGGCTTGCTACAAATCACATGTTTCATGTGACATCCGGCGCTACCCTGTTTTCTCAATCATTGAACAACGTGACTGAAGACAGACGGACCTGGGGTGTTGGCGCGCGGGGTGCAGTGGGGACGGGGGCAGTCCACCCCACACGACGAGGTAGTACATGCATCTGAGAATCACGGGTTCCCTGCTGGCGTCCATGCTGTTGAGCATCACGGGCTGCGCGGGCGGCGCCGACGACGGCCAGGCCGGCTCCCTGGGCGCGCAGGAGGCCGCGGCGTCCCAGTGCGTGAAGCGGTTCGACGGCATCACGAGCTGCGCGCTGGGCCGCGCGAAGGTGGAGTCCGTCGCGGAGGGGCTGGCGGTGTCCAACCTCACGACGCAGAAGGACGGCGTCTCCAGCAGCTTCACGCAGGCCGTGAAGTGGGAGCAGCGCGTGGCGATGAGCCTGGGGGCGCAGGGCGGCTACCAGTTGGCCGCGCGCGATGGCGATCAGGTCGTCAGCACGCTGCGGGTGACGCCGGGCCGCGAGGCGAACACGGTCAACATGGCCCCCTCGTTCACGGGCTCGCCGGGCGGCTCCGCGTACCGGATGAACATCTACCGCGGGGGCGTGCTCCAGGGCAGCAGCAGCCAGCCCGCCGGGATGGTCATCACCTTCACCAACTGGCGGGACTTCATCCGCTGGGCGGAGATGAACCACTTCTTCCTGAACGACTTCGACATCGACGGGCTGTCCACCGGCTCCGCGGAGACGAACGTGGGCGCGTGCGTGTGGCGCTTGAACGCGGAGAAGAACACCTTCACCGTGGACATCGACGGCAAGTCCATCACCGGTGACTCGGTGGAGTTCATCGAGACCGTCGCGGATGGCGCGTACCCGTACCGCCACTTCACGGGCATCGACACGAACGCCATCGCCGGCCAGTACACCATCCGCTCCGAGTCCATCACCCAGCCCACGGGCGTGAAGTAGCCCCAGGGCCCGGATTCCAGGCGCCGGACGGGGATCACGGCCCCGTCCGGCGTCTTCGCGCCTAGCGTCTCCCGGAGACGGAGGACGTGGGCGTCGCCACGTTCCGGCCGCTGCCCCCCACGCCCGTGGCGGGGCTCACCGTGGGCGTGCGCGCGGCCTCCAGCGGGGCCTTGCGGGCCGGCGCGAAGGCGGCGGGGACTTCATTGGCGTAGAGCAGCTTGTAGGCGCTGTAGCTGCTGAGCACGCGCTTCACGTAGTCGCGGGTCTCGTCGAAGGCGATGTGCTCCACCCACTCGTCCAGCTCCGCCTGGGGCAGGGCCTTGCGCCAGCGCTCCACCGCCGCGGGGCCCGCGTTGTAGGCGGCCACCGCGTAGGCGGGGTTGCCGTCGAAGTGCTTGAGCAGCGAGCCCAGGTACGCCGCCCCCAGCCGGATGTTCTGCGCGGGCTGGAGCAGCGACGACACGTCGAACGACGCCAGCTTGAGCGAGTCCGCCACCGCCTGGGCCGTCGTGGGCATGAGCTGCGCGAGCCCCAGCGCGCCGGTGGACGAGCGCGCGCGAGGGTTGAAGCGGCTCTCCTCGCGGATGAGGCCCTGGAGCAGGTCGGGGTCCACGCGCGCGGCCCGCGAATGGCTCTGGATGAGCGGCCGGAACGCGAGCGGCCACGTCGCCTCCCACACCGGACGGGACGCGGCGCTGAGCGGCCCGGCGGCCTCCTGGCGCAGCGTCACGCGGGCCACCTGCCGCGTGGCCCGGCCCCGGCCGGTGCGGCGCATGGTCTGGTAGAGCAGCCGCGCGGGCGCCTCCGCCAGGCCGCGCGTGTCCACCGCGAGCAGCTCCTCCACCACGCCCGGCTGGCCCAGGCGCAAAAGCTCCACGCCCGCCGCGAAGCGCGCGTCCTTCTGGAGCGGGCCGGGGGGCAGGGGCCAGACCTCGTCGTTGGCCGGCGCGGCGGTGTTCACCGCCTTCACCGTGGCCGGCCGCGCGGCGGCCTCCGTCAACCGCGCCAGCCGCTCCGGCGCGTGCTGGGCCAGCCGCGTCCGGGACAGCAGCCCGTACCAGGCCGTGGGCCGCTCGGTGGCGATGAGCTCGTAGCGCGCGAGCGCCGCGTCCACCGCGCCGGCGTTCTCCTGGGTCCGCGCCTGCCAGTAGCGCGCGCGCCAGAGGGCGTCGTCCGTGCGCGCGGCCTCCGGCAACTGCTCCACCGACATCAGCGACGCCAGGCCCGGCTGCGTCTCGCCCTTGCGCAGGTGCAGCCAGAAGGCGCGGAAGAGGGCCTCGGCGGCGAAGTTGCCGGCCGGGTAGCGCTTCGCCAGCGCCTCGTAGTTCTCCAGCGCCTCGTCCGCGCGGCCCAGGCGCTGCTGCGTCCAGGCCTCGAAGAAGAGCGCGTCGTCCGCGTAGCCGTGCTCCGGGTAGTCCCGCGCCAGCGTGGCGTACGTCTCCACCGCCGCCTCGGGCTGCACCACGGACTGCGAATAGGCGAGCAGGTAGAGCGCCTGCGGACGCTGCTCGGGCGACTGGCACTCGCGCGCCACCGGCTCCAGCACCTGGATGGCGCGGCGGTGCTGACGCTCCTTGCGCAGGGCGCGGCCCAGGGTGAGCTGGGCGCGGCAGGCCAGCTCGTCCGGGAGCTCCGTGCGGGGCCCCGAGCGGGCCAGCATGTTCATGGCCGCGACGTTCTGGTGCAGCTCCACCAGCGCCTCCGCGCGGCGCACGCGCCACTTCATGGGCAGGGGCAGGTCGCGCAGCAGTGCGCGCGCGCGGTCCGCCTCCGGCGACAGGGGCGCGGTGGCCCAGACCTCCAGCAGCGCGCGGTGCTCCGCGTTGTACTGCCCTGCCGCGCGCGCCAGGTCGCAGTACGCGAGCAGCGCCTTCATGCGCAGCGCGTCCGGCCCGCGGGCCTGCCGGTTGTCGATGAACTCCTGGAGCGCGGCGAGCGCCTCCGGGATGCGGAGCTGGCGCTTGAGCACGCGCGCCATGGTGAAGCGGGCCTCCGGATAGAGCGGGGAGCCGGGGCTCACCTGGCCATACTGCTCCGCCGCGCGCAGCGGCTTGCGCAGCCGCTCATGCGCCTGCGCGGCCTTCATCAGGCAGTGGTCTCGCAGCGGGACGTAGTCCTCCGCGAGCGCGGTGAACTCCGCGGCGGCGGTCGCGAAGTCCCGCGCGAGGAACGCGCTCTGCGCCTGGAGGAAGCGGCCGGGGAGGGAAGGGGAGGGCTCCGTCGCGAGCAGCGCCCGCGCGGACTTGTACCGGCCGCGGTCGAACTCCGCCTTCGCCTTGGCCAGCAGGCCCTCCGCGAAGTAGGGCGTCAGCCGCTCCGGCCCGAAGGCCTCCGCCGTCACCTCGTCCTGCGAGGGCTGCGCCGTGGGCGTGTCGAGCAGGGCCTCCAGCTTCTCCTCCGACATCACGTCGCCGGAGTCGTCCTCGCCGGGCGCCTGCGCCCACGCGGTGCCCGGGGCCCACAGGCCCGCGCACGCGAGCACCACCGCTGCTGTTCCTCGAAGTCCGTCCATGCCAGCCCTCGTTCGTCCGCCAGGGACCCCGATGGATTGGCACTGCCCGTGCGCTTGGAACCTGCCCGCCTGTCCCCTTGCCAGGCCCGCGTTGCCTTTCGTGCATCCACCCCCAGGCACACATCGGGAGCGCTGCAAGAAAGCCAACGGCCGGCGGGCCGGGCGTCTGGCGCCTGGGGTGCTACATACCCAGAGGCGCCTGCCTGCTGTCAGGACGTGCGTGACGCAAAGGCCGCCGGGATTGTCCTGGATGGCGGAGCCCTCGCCGTGTCCTCGACTTCGCGCCAGAGGGGATGAGCGTCTGCCTTTGGGTCTCGCCGGAGCGGGGCAGGCTGTAGACAGATGATACATGAGGGAAACCGATGTGAAGCATTGGGTCCTCTTGCGGTCGGCGGGCCTGTAGCTTTACCGTGCGCCTGCTGCCCTCCCCCGGACATCCATGGCCACTCCGAGTCTCCCGTCGTCGAGTGTCGCAGTCGAAGAAGCCAGGCCCTCGCTGGCCCGCGTCTGGTGGGTCGCGCTGCGGCCCAAGACGCTCACGGCCTCCATCGCGCCCACGCTGGTGGGGTGGGCCTTCGCCAACGTGGAGGGGGGCTGGCGGCCGGTGCCGGCGCTGACCTTCCTGGTGGGCTTCATGCTGGCGCAGATCGTCAGCAACCTGGTGAACGACTACTCGGACTTCGAGCGCGGCGCGGACACGGCGGCCCGTCTGGGGCCCGCGCGCGTCACGCAGAAGGGCTGGCTGTCCTCACGTGAGGTGGCGGGCGCCGCGGCCCTGGCCTTCACCGGCGCCGCGCTGGCGCTGCTGCTCCTGACGCAGGCGGGCGGCTGGCCCGTGCTCGCGGGCGGCGCGGTCTGCCTGGCGGGCGCGGTCCTCTATTCCGCGGGCCCCGTGCCGCTGGGCTACATGGGCCTGGGGGACCTGCTGGTGCTGCTCATCTCCGGCCTCCTGGGCGTCACCGGCAGCTACGGGGTGCTCACCCATCACCTCTCCGGCGACGTGGTGCTCGCGGGCCTGTCCATGGGGCTCATCGCCGCGGGCATCCTCGCGGTGAACAACCTGCGCGACCGCGAGACGGACGTCCTCGCCGGCAAGCGCACGCTGGTGGTGCGCTTCGGCCGCCGCTTCGGCCAGTGGGAGTACACGCTCGCGGTGGCGGGGGCGTTCGCGCTGCCGCTCATCGCCTGGGCGCTGTCGCCGGAGCATCCGCGCGCGTGGCTCTTCACGCTGGCGGGCCTGCCGCTCGCGGCGGTGCAGATCCGCGCCATCTGGAAGGAGGACGGCGGCGCGCTCAACCCGCACCTGGGGCGCACCGCGGGGCTGGGGCTGGTGTTCGCCGTGCTCCTGTCCGCCGGTCTCAGCCTCTGACTCGGCTAGACTCGCAAGCCCCCGCCCGTCCCCCGTTGCATCCCCCGTCGTCGTTCGCTCCGGAGTCCCCGTGTTCTTCGCGCCGAAGGTCTTCCCCGCCTGGGGTTCGCTCAGCCATGCCGCCCGGTCCCTCTACGGTTGGACCTTCTACACGGTGCCGCTGGCGCTCCTGACGCTCTTGAGCCCCGCCACCTTCCTCACCGTGGCGGGCATGCAGCCGGACCCCGCGGATCCGCACCACTTCGCGGTCCGCATGTTCGGGTCGCTCCTCACGTCGCTGTCCTTCATGTCCCACCAGGCCGCGGTGCGGGAGGTCCGCCCGTTCTTCCACTGGGCCGTCATCGGCCGGACCTTCATCACCGGCGTGGTGCTCCTGTGCACGGCGCTGGGGCAGTGCCCGCCCATCATGGCCTTCTTCGCCTGCATCGACTTCGGGGGCGGCATGTGGACCTTCGTGGGCCTCAAGCGCGACGCCGCCGAGGCCGCCCGCGGCGCCCAGCCCGCCCTGGCCCATCCGACGCCCTGAGTCACCCGCGCGATCTGAAGTCCGCGAATTGCGCGGACTCTCATAATGTGGTCAGTTTGAACCGATGAGGTGTTCTCCTCCCAACCCTTTCCTGGCTTCACCATCTCCGCGTAGCGGAGCGCTGGCGGCGTCGGGAAGGGTGGGGCGCGCGGGCCCGCGCGTGAGGATACCTGCTCCCTTTCCTCCCCCCGACTGCCTCCGGCCTCGTCTTCCATGAACCGCTCAATCCTGCTGAAGAGCGCGTGGTGCGCCCTGCTGGTGCCCCTGCTGTCCTGCAACCTCCTCAAGGTCACTGACGACGAGGGGTCCACGACGGGCCGCGGTGCCAAGCGGTTCGACCCCTACCAGGGCCTCAACTCCGGCGCGATCCGGCTGAGCCTCCAGTACATCAACGGCTGCGCCTTCCTGCCCAACGGGCAGATGGTGGCGAAGAACAGCGTGACCCCGGGGTATCCGGACACGTGCATCACGCCGCTCGCGCAGGACCCGCTGACGCTGTCGCCTCCCACCGGGACGCTGCAGATCCTGTCGGACACGCAGTACTTCCTGAACCAGTTCTCCGTGTCGGAGACCGTGGTCAACCAGCACAACAACCCCAACGACCAGACCGCCGCGCTGGCGTGGATCAAGAACCAGTCCGTGTTCTCCGGCCTGGACTGGACCAACGTCAACCAGGGCCCGGACGAGTGGAGCTTCTACAGCCTCGCGGGCGCGGTGGAGGACTGCTGGACCCGCGAGGTGCAGTTCGGCAACGCGAACTGGCAGAAGGTGAAGGACGACACCATCACCGTGGAGGTGCTGGACGAGACGGGCACCCCGCGCGCGAGCCAGACGTACCTGCGCTCGGAGCTGCTGGCCTCCTCGCCCTACGCCGGCCACAGCCGCTTCTCCTGGCGCTCGGAGAACCTGAAGCCGCCGCGCTTCCCTGGCGACAAGGACCCCGGCACCGTGACGGGCTTCGCGGGCGGCCTGGACCAGAGCGCCATCACGCGCACCATCGCGCGCGTGGACTGGGTGGGCAGCACCAACCCCTTCAAGGTGCTGCGCGTGCCGCGCCTGTCGGGCCCCGGCGCGCTCCGGGCCACCTGGAGCCAGTTGCCGGACAAGCCGTTCTACTTCCCCGTCACGTACATCATCCCGGATGACCGCCCGTCCACCTGCACGGACGACGCCGGCAACCCGGTGCAGTGCAGCCCGGGCCTGGACTCGCGGCTGGTGTTCTCGCCCCCGAAGGAGGGCAGCTTCTACAAGCCCGGCGAGGACGTGAGCGTCTACGTGGACCTGCGCGACAGCGCGGGCGCGCACCTGCACTCGCGCGACCTGCTGCCCAGCGCGCGGGAGATCATCGGCGGCCAGTCCAACGGCATCCAGACCTTCGTCCCCAACGTCATCGCGACCGTCACGGAGAACGACTCCATCTCCAACGTGGCCATCGCCGGTCCCATCCAGGACCTGAAGGTGCTGGGCAACCCCAGCGACAAGCCCGAGTTCTTCGCGCGGCCGTTCCCGTTCGCCATGCTGGATGACGCCACGCTCACGGGGCTGACGCCGGGCCTCATCGACTACAAGTGGCCCACCCGCCAGACGTTCACGCTGCCCGCGAACGCGAAGCCGGGCACCTACGTGGCGCTGGTGAAGTTCAACCGCGCGGCCCTGGGCGAGCGCGTCGCCAAGCTGAACCCCTTCTTCTTCCAGGTGGGCCAGGACGAGCCCACGACGTACCCGGGCAACGTGGGCAACTGCCAGATCTGCCACCGCGGCGTGCTGTCGCTGGACAACCTGCGCCACGGCCTGTCGGTGGACCACATCGAGAGCTGCAAGGTCTGCCACCACTACGACACGGACACGGTGGGCCGCACGCAGGAGATGGTGCACCGCATCCACATGAACTCGCCCAGCTACCCGGCGAACCGCGCGGACTGCACCGTGTGCCACCTGACGCGCAAGAGCACGGAGCGGCCCAGCCTGGCGCTGTGCGGCTCGTGCCACATCTCCCAGCACGGGGACGAGTTCTTCCAGATCGCCTTCAACCAGCGCGGCACGCCCAGCCGGTTCGGCAACTGCGCGCAGACCTGCCACGGCGGCGAGCAGCTCCCCGCCCGACACATCCTCCCCGCGAAGTAGGGGAAGCACCCCGCCATGCAAAGAGCTCTCTTCGTCGGAACGCTCCTCGGCGCGGCCCTGCTGAACGCGGGCTGCCAGGACTCCACCAACCCCGCGGCGTCCACCTTCACGCCGCGCCCCACGTATGAGAACCGCGAGCCGGAGGGCCTCACCTCCCGCGTGACGGGCTTCACCGTGGATCCGGAGGCCTACTTCCTCAACCTGGCCAACTGCGCGCCGCCGCCCGCGCAGTGCGCGCTGCCGCCGCTGTACGCGGAGTTCAGCCCGCTCCTGCAGCGCGCGGTGGTGCGCAACGCGCCCATCACCCTGCAGGACACGCAGCCGGACCCCGCCACGGGCCAGCCGCCCGCGCCGGGCGCGCCCACGGTGTCGGACGCCAACGGCATCTGGACCCTGGACAAGGTGCCCACCCGCCGGGGCGCGCCGTTCCTCGTGCTGTCGCTGGGAGGGCAGGCCACGCTGGCCAACAACGCCACGTTGCCGCTGCCGCCTCCGCTGCCGACGCTGCCTCCCGTGCCGGAGGGCAACTATGTCCCCACGCTGACGGTGCGGCCGGTGGTGCCCGCGCACAGCGCCTGCGTGGGCCTGGAGGCCCTGCAGATGAGCGACAAGGGCATCCTGGAGGCGGTCGCGAAGTCCCTGACCGCCGAGGGCACGCCCACCACGGTGGCGGACCTGCTCAACCCGGCCCGCTTCGGCGGCGTGACGGTGTTCTGGATGTACCGGCCGGGCTTCCCCGTGTTCCGCGTGCCGGCGGCGAACACCACCGTGACGGCCACCTCCGGCCGCGTGCTGAACGTCGAGTGGGCGCCCCCGGGCGCGCTGCCGCCGGCGCTGGCGCCGTTCCAGTCCACGCGCGGCTTCTTCATCCCGCCGGGGCCGCCGGCGCCCGACAGCTCCCTGGGCATCGTCGCCGTCGTCCACCCGCCGCTGATGGGGCCGCCGCCCGTGGTCCACTACGAGGCGAAGGACGTCACCACGAGCGACCCGGAAGGACGCCCCTGGTCGCTGATGCAGCCGGTGGACCTCCCCGTCATCCCGGGGGTCGTGACGTTCGCCGGCCTCCAGTTGGTCAGCAAGACGCCGTCCTCGACGCCCCAGATTCCCCCGCCCAGCACCTGCCTGCCGGGCCAGTAGCCGCCTCACCCGTCCCAACGCCGGCGCTCCCTCCACGCCTCCCCGTGGTGCGGACGGAGCGCCGTGTGCCGTCCCCGTTCATCCGGAGAAGCGTTCCCCATGATGAAGAAGATCCTGATCGCCATTGGTGCGTTGGTCGCCCTGGTCCTGATTGGCGCGGGCACCGCCATGGGCGTGGCCAGCCACAAGATCAACAAGTCGTATGACTACGTCGCGCTGCCCAACATCACGCGAGACAGCTCTCCGGAGGGCATTGCCCGCGGTGAGCAGGTGTTCCGCGCGGTGTGCGCGGAGTGTCACGCGGGCGGTGGCAACACCAAGCCCACGGGCGTGCAGATGCACGACTTCCCGCCGGAGCTGGGCACGTTCTACTCGGCGAACATCACCTCCGACCCGGAGAAGGGCGTGGGGGCCTGGACGGACCAGGAGATCGCCCGCATGGTGATCAACTCCATCGACAAGAACCACCACGTGCGCCCCATGCCCGCGTTCCCCAACATGGGCGACAAGGACCTGGCGGCGGTCATCGGGTTCATGCGCTCGGGGCACCCGGACTTCGCGCCGGAGAAGACCCAGCCGCCGCGCTCCACGCTGACCCCCATGGGCCGGATGGTGTTCTCCTTCGCCATGGGCATCAACGACAAGGGCCGCACGGAGGAGGTGCCCGTGCCCGCGAAGGCGGCGGACTCCGTGGAGTACGGCCGCTACGTGTCCGCCAGCGTCTACGACTGCGTCTTCTGCCACTCGCCGGGCTTCGAGGGCAGCGCGGCGAAGATGAAGAACCCGGACACCGTGCTGAGCGGCGGCTTCGAGTTCGACCTGACGCCGCTGGGCGGCGAGGGCAAGCTGCTGTCGCCCAACATCACCGTCAGCGAGACGGCCGGCATCGGCAAGTGGACGCTGGACGAGTTCAAGCACGCCATGCGCACGGGCGTGACGCCCGCGGGCCACATCCTGCGCGCGCCCATGCCCAAGTACCGCTACGCGGACGACGTGGAGCTCACGGCCATCTACACCTTCCTGCGCTCCATGAAGCCCAACGACACCGTGGTGCCGCCTCCCGCCGGTGGCCGCCCCAAGGCGGAGCCCTCCAACGACCCGGAGAAGATGTTCAGCTCCCTGGGCTGCGCGACCTGCCACGCCCCCGGCAAGCCCTACGAGGCCAAGCTCCAGGGCGCCAAGGGCAAGGCCCCGGAGGAAGTGGCCAAGTGGATCCGCAACCCGGAGTCCTTCAAGCCCGGCACGCAGATGCCCACCTACGAGTCGCTCGTCGACGAGACCAACGCCCTGGCGCTGGCGAAGTACGTCCTGGGCAGGACGGGCGGCACCGTGAGTGAAGGCACCACGCCCTGAGCTTGACGGCGGTGTGACAAAGGCCCCCGCGTGAGTGTCAACACGCGGGGGGCCCGTGAAACATCACGTTTCTTCCGGGGGGGCGGGAGTCACAGGAAGTACAGGTTGGTATAAGCTTTCATGTGAAGTCGTTCCCCCACCCCGTGGAGCGTCATTCCATGAATGTTTCATCCGCCTCCCCCTCGGCACACCGGACGCAGTCCCCCCAGCCGCTTCACCTCCACGAGACGAAGCACCCGGACGCGCAGGGCCCCATCCGGTTGGATGACGTGCTCTGGAACCCGGTCAACGCGGAGGAGGCGCTGGAAGGGCTGGAGAAGATCCTCGCCCGGCTGAACGCGCGGAATGACTCACGCGCCATCTTCCTGGACATCTACGCCATCGTCACGCGCAAGGTCGTCCACCTGCTGAGCCGGGAGGACGCGGGCGGCTTCCTCGAACCCGAGTGGCTGTCGCATTTGACGGGCCGCTTCGCGGAGGAGGCGCTCATCGCGGTGCGGGACTCGCTGAGGAACCTGCCGCTGCCCACCGCGGCGTGGCGCTTCGCGACGCACTACCCGGCGCAGGGCCTGACGCAGCCGTACCAGGACGCGCTCCTGGGCGTGAGCGCGCACATCAACCACGACCTGGGAATGGTCGTCTACGACAACATCGCCCACCAGTCGCCGCCGGTGGACGCGCGCCGCCTGGCTCGCTACCGGCATGACTACTTCCACGTGAACGAGATCCTCCGCTCGTGCATCCCGGAGTGCCTGGACCTGCTCGCGGAGCGCTACCGGTGCGCGTCCACGCGGCTGCTGCTGCGCGTGCCCTTCAGCCGCCCCGTGGTGGAGCGGGCGGTGATGCAGATGCTCATCGTGTGGCGGCAGCGCGTCTGGGACAACGTCGTCGCGATGCTGGAGGCGCAGACGCCCGAGGAGCACCAGGCCGTCGTGGAGCGCGTGCGCACCACGTCCGGCCGCATCGCGCAGGCGCTGTGCGCGGACAAGGCGCTCTGGTGGACGGTGCGCGGCGAGTCTCCGCCGTTCAGCCTGGACCTGCCGCCGGAGGCGTGGCCCGGCGTGGTGCCGCCTCCGGAGCCCGGGCCGGACGCGGACGCGAGCGCTGCCCGCGCCGGCTAGCAGGGCCGCCTTCAGGAGGGCGTGACTCCGGCCACGAGGTAGAAGCGCACCTGGCCGGAGTTGACGGCGTAGGCGACGTCCACGCCCAGCAGGGGCAGCACGACGTTGTTGAGGTACAGCCGCAGGCCCGCGCCCACGCCCTGGGCCACGGTGACGGGGTTCTGGCCCGTGAGGGTCTCCCGCAGGTAGTCGCGGATGACGCGCCCGTTGGCGTCGCGGAGGACTCCATCCTCGGGGACGTCCCACCACGCGATGGCGCCCGTGTCGGAGAAGGCCACGCCCCGGAAGGCCAGCGACTGCACCTTGAAGAGGGGGAAGTGGTACTCGGCCGTGAAGGTGAGGCGGGTGTCGCCGCGGAACTGCCGGTACTGGAAGCCGCGCAGCGTGGTGCCGCCCATCACCAGCTCCTGGTGGAAGGGCAGGTCCCGGCCCAGGGCCAGCTCGCCGCGCAGCACCAGGTTGTGCTCCGTGAAGAAGCGGATGCCGTGGCGGTAGAGCAGGCCGAACTTGCGGTAGTCGAACTCGCTCCACACGCCCGGGGTGGAGACCTCGTAGGAGGCCTCCAGGTTGAGCCCCTCCGTCACCGCGTGCAGCGTCTGGCGCGAGTCCAGGCCCACCATGAGGCGCAGCGACGTGTCCCGCATGGCGGGGCCGGTGGAGAAGGGCGGCACCGTCACCGGCATCTTGGGGTCCGGCGCCTTCGCGTCGATGCTGGCCAGGCGGTACTTCGCCGCCGCGCGCACGCGCTCGAAGAGGATGAAGCCCAGCTCGGAGCTGAGGGACGCGGAGTTGAAGCGCGTGCGCCGCAGGATCTCCGGGTCGTCCTCGCTGGCGTCCATGCTGTACTCGTCCACGCGGTCGCTCTTGAGCTGCCCCTCCAGGCTGAACTTGAGCTGCGGCAGCCCGAAGAGGATGGGGTCCAGGAAGCCCACGTACAGGCCGCTCTCGCCGGTGCTCACCTGCGCCGCGACGGCGAACTTCTTCGCGCGGCCGCCCAGGTTGTTCTCCGCGTAGAGCAGCCCGCCGCCGGTGTTCGCGGAGGACAGGGCCACCGTGGGCGCCACCACCCACGACGCCTTGTCCTTCACGCGCAGCACCAGCCGCACGCGCCCGTCGGGCATCGGCTCCGTGCTCACGCGGGCGTCCTGGAAGAGGCCCGTGGCCAGCAGGCGCCGCTTCACCTTCTCCAGCTCCTCGTCGTCCACCTCGTCGCCCACGTCCACCTTGCCGAACGAGCGCACCGTCGAGGACCGCGTCTTGTTCGCGCCCTCCACCGTCACGTCCCCGACCTCCGAGCGTTGGGAGGTGGACACGGGCGTGTCCTCGTCGGCGTGGGCCACGGCGGCCCCCAGGCCCGTCAGGGCCAGGGCGAGGACGGACAGGTGACGGCGCAGGCAGGAGAGACGCACGCACCGCTCATACTCCACGGGCCTCGGGCCCTGGTTGTTCCGGCGTGCGGCGAACGGCGCGTGCGCGCGATGCTCAACGTTCCGCGCCCGGCTCAACCTGGCGGCGGCTTGCCGTGCGCCCTGGAGAACAATCGCCTTCGGACGGGCGTCCCGGCGCCAGACGTATTATGTTCATCATATGGATGTGCAGCCATCCGGAAGGGACGCGGGCATGGCATCGACGGACGAGGGCGGGCGCCAGGAGCTGTTCCTGGACGACCTGTCGGTGGGGCAGAAGTTCACCAGCGGTACGCACACGCTGGACGCGGCGCAGATCATCGCCTTCGCGCGGGAGTTCGATCCGCAGGGCTTCCACCTGGACGACGCCGCGGCGAAGGACACGCTGTTCGAGGGGCTCGCGGCGAGCGGCTGGCACACGGCGGCCCTCACCATGAAGCTCAACGTCCAGAGCGGCCTGCCCTTCAAGGGCGGCATCGTGGGGGCGGGCGGGGAGCTGCGCTGGCCCAGGCCCACGCGCCCGGGGGACGTCCTTCACGTGGAGAGCGAGGTGCTGGAGATCATCTCCTCGCGCACGCGGCAGGACCGGGGCATCGCCACCGTGCGCAGCGAGACGCGCAACCAGAGGGGCGACGTGGTGCAGGTGCTCATCGCGAAGCTGGTGCTGCCCCGCCGCCCGGTGGGCGGGTGAGCGGGACGGGACGCTTTGCGTCAGGGCGTGTGGAGGCTACGGTGCGCCCCGCATCGGCCGTGGTCCCCGTCCTGCTCCCGAGGAGTTCTTCCGCATGTCCCGCGCCGCCCCCGACTTCGACCTGGCCTCCGTGGATGTGGAGGGCTTCTACCGGGAGCTGAAGGAGCTGAGAGCCCGGCTGGACGCGAACCTGGGGGAGGCGGACGCGGCGCACCTGCGGAAGATGGAGCGCTGGGGGAAGGTGGCGTCGGCGCTGGGGCTGGCCACGGCGTGGATCGCCCCCAACCCGCTCTCCGCGGTGGCGCTGGGGCTGGGGCGCTCCACGCGCTGGCTGCTCATGCACCACGTGGGGCACCGGGGCTATGACCGCGTGCCGGGCATGCCCGCGTCGCGCACCAGCAAGGGCTTCGCGAAGGGCCACCGCCGGTTCGTGGACTGGCTGGACTGGATGCTGCCGGAGGCGTGGGTCTTCGAGCACAACGTGCTGCACCACTCGCACACCGGCGAGGAGGCGGATCCGGACCTCCTGGAGCGCAACGCGGAGGGCTCGCTGCGCGACACCGGCCGGCCGCTGCCGCTGCGCTACGTGCAGCTCGCGCTGCTGGCCGTCACCTGGCGCGCGAGCTACTACGCGCCGGAGACGCTGGGCTCGCTGCGCCGCAAGGGCCGGCGCGAGGGCGGGGCGCTGACGCGCGCGGAGCTGTGGGAGCTCTTCACGCGCTGCTACCTGCCGTACGCGACCGTCTTCTTCGGGCTGTACCCGGCGGCGTTCCTGCTGGTGTCGCCGTGGGCGGCGTTCAGCGTGTTCTGCAACTCCGTGCTGGCGGACGTCGTCACCAACCTGCACACGTTCTTCGTGGTGGGCCCCAACCACACCGGCGAGGACCTGTACCGCTTCGACTCCGCGCCCGCGAACAAGGCGGAGCGCATGGTGCAGCAGGTGGTGGGCAGCGCGAACTACCGCACGGGCGGCGACCTCAACGACTACGCCCACCTGTGGCTGAACTACCAGATCGAGCACCACCTCTGGCCGGACCTGCCGATGCTGAAGTACCGCGAGGCGCAGCCGCACGTGCGCGCCCTCTGCGAGAAGTACGGCATCCCCTACGTGCAGGAGAGCGTCTGGACGCGCGCGCGGAAGATGGTGGACGTCGTCGTGGGCAAGGCGTCCATGAAGCGGCTGGTGAAGGCGGCGGCGCCCGGGATGTCGGCCGCGGACGCGCGGGCGGAGGCCTCCGCGGCCTGAGCGTCAGGCGGGCGGCGCGCGGCGGCGGCGGGGCAGCGGGGCGAGCGCCACGGGCGTTGCTTCCGCGGCCACGTCCTCCTGGCGCACGGCCTCCACGTTCACCACGCGCACGCCGTCGGGTTGGACGGGCAGCCCCAGGGTCTCCACGAAGAGGCGGTAGCTCTCCTCCAGGCGGCGGTGCAGCGCGCTGAAGGTCTGGTGCGCGGTGCCGGGCATGTCCTCGGTGTAGGTGAAGTACCAGCGCAGCTCGTCCAGGCGCCCGTAGAAGTGGTCCACCACCGCCTGCTCCTGCTCGGTCAGGTGGATGAGCTGGGCGAAGGCGCCGTCCGCGTAGCGCGAGGCCACCGTCTCCACCAGCGGGTCGCGGCTGCGCAGGCGGGAGAAGAGGAGGAACATCTCCTCCCGGCGCGCGGCCAGCCTGCGCATGATGCCGGCGGCGTCGAGGGCGAGCAGGTTGCGCACGCGCGCGGAGGTTTCGTCGGCCTTCTTGCGGCGAGCCATGGTGCGACACAGCCTACCGTCAGTGGCACCCCTCCACGCCAGGGGTTGCCCTCTCCGTGGGGAACCGGGCGGCCGAGGCCAGGCCCGCCTCACGGCGATGCGGCGCGGCGGGAGAGCGGTTGTTACGGTGGGGCCACCATGGTGCTCAAGATCGTCCAGGCGGGGGAGCCGGTGCTGCGCCAGCGCGCGCGGGAGCTGACCCCGGAAGAAATCGGCAGCGAGGACACGCGGCGGCTCATCCAGTTGATGCGCGACACGATGCGGGACGCGCCCGGCGTGGGGCTCGCGGCACCCCAGGTGGGCGTGGGCCTGCGGCTGGTGGTCATCGAGGACCGCGCCGAGTACCAGGCCGGCGCGTCGCCCGCGGATCTGGCGTTGCGCGAGCGCTCGCCGGTGGCCTTCCACGTGTTGATCAACCCGAGGCTGGTGGTGGAGGACCCCACGCCGATGGAGTTCCACGAGGGCTGCCTGAGCGTGAACGGCTTCGCGGCGCTGGTGGCCCGGGCGCGCGGCGTGCGGGTGGAGGCGCTGGGTGAGCACGGCGAGCCGGTGACGGTGTCCGCGCGCGGCTGGTACGCGCGCATCCTCCAGCATGAATTGGATCACCTGGACGGCACGCTCTACGTGGACCGCATGGAGACGCGCAGCCTCACGACGCAGGAGAACCACCGCCGGCACTGGCTGGGCAGGAGCACGGCCCAGGTGCGCACGGCGCTGGGGCTGCCGGAGCAGACCCCCTCGCTTCCCCGAAAGGACCCGACATGAGCAGCAAGCTGTTCTCTCCCTTGAAGCTGCGGGACATCACCCTGCGCAACCGGGTGGTCGTCTCGCCCATGTGCCAGTACTCGAGCGACGACGGCTTCGCGAACGAGTGGCACGTGGTGCACCTGGGCAGCCGCGCGGTGGGTGGCGCGGGGCTGGTGGTGACGGAGGCCACGGCGGTGGAGCCGGAGGGCCGCATCTCGCCGCAGGACCTGGGGCTGTGGAAGGACGCGCACGTGGAGCAGTTGGCGCGCATCAACCGGTTCATGCACCAGAACGGCGCCGCGTCCGGCGTGCAGCTCGCGCACGCGGGCCGCAAGGCCTCCACGCCCCGGCCGTGGGACGCGGGCAAGCGCGTGGAGCCGGAGCACGGCGGCTGGCAGGTGCTGGGGCCCACGACGGAGGCGTTCGAGGAGGGCTACCCGGTGCCCGCGGCGCTGGACGAGGCGGGCATCCAGCGCATCGTGAAGGCGTTCGCGGACGCGGCGGTGCGCGCGAAGGCCGCGGGGTTCCAGGTCATCGAGCTGCACGCGGCGCACGGCTACCTGCTGCACGAGTTCCTGTCGCCGCTGTCGAACAAGCGCACGGACCGGTACGGCGGCACGTTCGAGAACCGGACGCGCTTCGCGCTGGAGGTGACGCGCGCCGTGCGGGCGAAGTGGCCGGAGTCGCTGCCGCTCTTCATGCGCATCTCCGCGACGGACTGGGTGGAGGGCGGCTGGACGCCGGAGGACTCGGTGGCGCTGGCGAAGCTCGTGAAGAAGGAGGGCGTGGACCTGCTGGATTGCTCGTCGGGCGGCGTGGTGCCGAACGCGAAGATCCCGGTGGGGCCGGGCTACCAGACGCAGTTGGCGGAGCAGGTGCGCAAGGAGGCGGGCCTGCTCACGGGCGCGGTGGGGATGATCCGCTCCGCGTACCAGGCCGAGCACATCCTGGCCACGGGACAGGCGGACGTCGTCTTCCTGGCGCGCGAGCTCTTGAGGGATCCGTACTGGCCGCTGCGCGCCGCGAAGGAGCTGCGCGCGGACGTGCTGTGGCCGCACCAGTACGAGCGCGCGAAGAACTGATGCGCGCGGAGGGGACGCCGGTTCAGTCGAGGAACCGGCGGTCCCACCCCATGAAATCGTCGTCGGAAAAGTTGGCCGGGCGCACGCTGGCGTGGAAAGCCCAGGGTTCCAGGACACGGGCCAGCTCCCGGTAGGCAAGAAGCGGTTGGTCTGGACCGCCAGCGAGGGGCTCGGGGCCCAGGATGACGACGGCCCTGGACGCGTCGAGCGCTTCCACGGTGGTTCCGGGCGCGTGCAGTTGAGAGCGCAGGAAGTCCACGCCGCCCATGGCGCTCAGCGATGGCTCACCGATGAAGGTCATCCAGTGCGGGACACGTAGGCGGGTGCCAATCTCAAAGGAAGTCCGGTCGAAGCTCTGGACGTCTACTCCGGGGAAGGGGGCTAGCAGGGGAACGAGGTCCGACATCACAGTCCCTGAGTTCAGGTATCCGCTGACCGACAGCCCCGCGTGCCCGGAACTGAACGGCAGTGGTGCAGCCAGAGCCAGTGCCAGTTCGCGGACACGGCGGGCACCGTGAGCATTCACCCATGACAGGGGCACGATGAAACGAACCGCTGTCACGGGACCCGGATCGTGACGGAATATGGCTGCATGGATGTCCTTGCCCAGGTATTCGAACTCGAACTTTTCCGGGTAGGGCGCATCATTGGTGAGCAGGACAGAGGGCGCGACCGGATGATGGATCTTCGTGTGAATGAATGCCCATCCGGCGTCATCCAGTTCACGCGGTTCGTCGTCGTCCCCGATGTAGTAGTTGAGTGCACGGATGCCGATGGCATCGACAAAGTATTGAAGAGACAGTGCGATGGATTGAGAGACCTCTGCCGTCGGTCTGGGAAGATAGAAGCAGATGCTTACATCCTCCTGCGTGACGGCCCTGTTCCTACGCATGACCTGCAGTCTTGGGGATGTCATCTTCAGAGACCTGCTCCGAGATATGGCTGAACCAGCATCACTTCGTCCAGTTTGAAGGCCCTGAGATACAGGTCACCTTGGTTGCTTCCATGGTAGGGATGTCCTGCAGGATATTTCCGCCATTGGGCCTGTCGCGTCAGGTCTACACACGGGAACTTGAAGTCATAGACGGCTTCAACCTGCGCCGGGTCGCCCGTGTGAAGCACCACGTCGGGAACAAGAGTCCCTTTCAACTCTCCCAGACTGCCATGCTGCCGGATGCGAGCCACTTCGGCGGGTGACAGCCAGATCGTCTTCCCGCTGTCCAGTTCGTAGCGATACGTGGGCTCCAGACTGAACCCACCCGGACGGAGTTCTGTCAGCCTCTCCTCCGCGCACTGCAACGCGACCCGGTGCATCTCATCCCCAAGCTTCATGGCGCGGGTGATGGTCCGGCCTTGTGCATCGCGGACCAGTTCGTTGCACTCCTGCGGCGTCGGGCTCCGGGTTCCGAAGTTCGCGAGGATGACCGTTGTTCGCGCCTTGTCGAGGTAGTCACAGAGGGTGTGGAAACGAGAAAGGCGACGTAACGATCCCCGGTGAGCACCACCGAAACGAGGCCG